>NZ_CADCST010000069.1 GCF_902804485.1 Flavobacterium collinsii
GAAGATATAAAACAAAAAACAGTTGCAAGAGGGTTCTTGCAACTGTTTAATTAATTATTTTTATGTAATAACCTGTATCGCTTTTTTAGGACGAGACAAGATAAATAAGGTTTATTACCTACTAATCGTTCCTCCTGAACTTGAAGTTTTTTCAATTGTTTTTGGAGTGATGTCATAATTGATAGATCCGCCGCTGCTAGCTGAAGCTTTCAGGTTTACAATTGGGTGAATATTTATACTTCCTCCGCTCGAGGCTTCAGCATGAATATCATTTGCGAATAATTTATGAGCATTGATGCTACCGCCGCTTGAAGCTGAGACCTGCATTTTTAATGCTTTTCCTTCCAGTCCAATAGAGCTTCCGCTGTCTGAATCGCAAGTAATGTTATCCGATTCGATATTTACATCTAATGTTGAAGCACTTGAGGCTTCTAGATTAATATCCTGACCCTGAATCAGACCTTTGCTCATAATAGTGGCAGCACTTGAAGACTCTAATTTGTCAATTACAGGCATTCTTACGGTTACTTTTTTCTTGGTAATATCACGAAAAGAGCCTTGTTTACATTTAACATATAAAGTTCCATTCTCTACTTTTGTTGTGATTTCCTGTTGAATGTTATCATCTGCCTCAACAACAATTTCTGTAGAATCAGATTGGATAATAATCAGATCGATTGCATTACTAACTGATACTTTTGTAAAATTGCCCTGAACAATTCTTTTTTCAGTAGTAACATTTCCGCTTCCTTTAATAGTATTCACATTAAAGTTACAAGAGGCAAACAATAATGCAGTAACTGCTGCAATAATGAATTTTGTAATATGAATGATTATTTTTATCATGGCCTAGTTGATTTTGATTATAACTCCGTTTTTATCAGTGGTTAATTTTCCTTTGGTTTTTTTTCCGTTTAAAATTTCTTTTCCATTTACTTTAATGGAAACTTCGTTTACGGTGTCGTTTTCAATGTTGTTTTCTTCACTGTCATTTTCATAGTTATTTTCGTAGTCATTCTCGTAATCATTTTCGTCTGCTGGACAGTCAAGGCATTTGATTTTAGACCCTTCTACTTTATAGCTGTAGTTACCGCTAAAATGTAAGTTGAAAAAATCATTCTCAGAATCGTCATAATCTTGTACAGATGCATCTGGTTTGAATAGCTGTCCTTCAGGTAAGTACAGGTATACATCAACTTCTTGTCCTCTGAATTTGTTTTTTACATCTGTCAGAAAATAATTATCTAAAATTAAGCGATTTCCGTTAATCTGAAATTTGTAATTGATCTTTTCTGCTCTTTGTTTGGCATTGATAAACGAGTTGCCTCTGGCTGTTTTTTCAATTTGAATGTAAGGTGCAGCCTCATCTGTATGTAAAACATGCAAGCGAACATCGTTGGAATAGATTAACTGATTATTGGCTGAGTCCTGTACAAATTCAAAATCACTATGGTGGTTCAGGTCTTTTGCATAATAATCGTTGTATCTGAATTTTACATAAAGCGTGTCTTTTGCTGTAATGTTGATTGCTTTCTTCTCTACCATTTTATTGTCATAAGAAAGCTCAGTTGCCTGTTTGATTCCAATGCTGATTGCGATAGCAACTGCAATAATCCAAATCGCTAACAAAGTATATTTAGTAATATTTCCAATAGACTTTAGGTTTGGCGATAACAATTTGAAACCTAAAAGTGTCAGGAAGAAAAATGGAATTCCAACAGCAAAGAACATTAATAAACCAAATGACCAAAGCGGATAATCAGTGAAGTTTCCGGCATCTACAAAATTTTGCCATGGAAAATCAACAAAAACGTTGGTTCCTAAAGTGAAAACACCAATCAGTAACATGATTAAAACACTGATTCCTGACATGATTAAAATCACTCCTAAGAATTTAGCGAATATTTTAAAAACCGTCATGACAAAGTCTCCAAATGAACTACTTATTCTCTCAGCTCCCGACTTTACCTGGTTTCCCATCGCGTCATAATCTGCATTTTTGAATTTATCAGATAAGTTTTCAATTTCTTCGCGAACTTTTTTTTCGATGTTCGAAATAGTTACCGGTTCGCCTGTCATTTCTAGTTTTTCTGAGGTAGTAATCGCTTCCGGAGTGACAATCCAAAGAACAAAGTAAGCTAAGATTCCTGTTCCAAAACCTGCGAAAACAAATATTAAGAAAATGATCTTGATCCAAACGGCATCAATTCCAAAATAGTGTCCTAAACCGGTTGCTACACCACCAATCATACCTTTTTCTTTGTCACGGTATAATTTTTTGTGTTTTCTTGCTCCGTAGTCGCTAAAAGACTGGTTTGTTTTTTCTTCGTCTTCAAGGATATAATCTTCAGGTTGTCCCATAACGGTAATCACCTCATCAACGTCTTTCAGTCCTACAACATGTTTGTCGCTTTTTTGTTTCTCAATTAATAATTCAGAAATACGCATTTCGATATCTTTAATAATTTCATCCTGTCCGGAAGAATTGGTAAGGGATCGTTTTATAGCGTCAAAATAGCGTGTCAGTTTTAAATATGCGTCTTCATCGATGTGAAAAACCATACCGCCTAAGTTAATATTTACTGTTTTGTTCATGACTTATTGATTTTGATTGGTGATTAGTTTTACGGCGTCAGACAATTCTGTCCAGGTACCGCTAAGTTCGTTTAAAAATGTTTGTCCTATTTCGGTTAATCCATAATATTTTCTTGGTGGTCCTGATGTAGATTCTTCCCATCGATAATTAAGCAAACCGTCGTTTTTCAGCCTAGTCAAAAGTGGATAAACTGTTCCCTCAACAACTAGTAATTTTGCGTTTTTTAAAGTGTCTAGTATTTCTGAGGTATATGCGTCTTTTTCTTTTAGTACTGATAAGATGCAAAACTCAAGAACACCTTTGCGCATCTGTGCTTTTGTGTTTTCAATGTTCATAATTTCATTTTGTTTTTTTTAGATTGAACAATTCGTTTTTTGATTGATGATGATTGATTGATGATTGAGTTGCCGGTTTGCCCTTCCGGATCGGGTGATTGATGATTGATGATTGATTTCGAAACTTTTCTGATGATGGTCAATTAAGGTTTCGACTATAACTTTTAACTTTTAGCCTCTTACTTTATAAAAGGAATCGTTAACGGATACTTGTATAATTCTCCGTTTGACGCTTTTATTGAGGCATAAATCACTAAAAAGAATTCAACAAATTTTAATACTCCAAAAAGTAAAACTGCTGTTGCTCCGATGCTTAGTAAGGCAATGTTTCCATTAAAGTCAAAATTTCTGATGATGAAATCTTCGTCGTTAAAAACAGCTTCCATTGGAAGATTCTGTAAAAAAACGGTGATGAAAATCGGAACTGCAATTAGAGCCAGAATTAACGTATAAAGCAAAAGGCTCAATTGAAAATTTAAAGCTTGCTTTCCGTGATGATTTACATATTCTGATTTGTCTTTGTAACTCGTCCAGATCAATATTGGGAATATATAATTCCCAAACGGAATGATGTACTGACTTAATGTGCTTAAATGTGTGAACGTTGCAGTGTTCTTTTCTGAGGTTGTTTCCATGATGAGTGGTGTTGTTGTTTCCATGATTAAAAGTATATAGTAATTTCTTATGCAAATATATATCTAAAAGACAGTATCTTGTTTTGCATAGTACCAAATATTAACAAAATATTAACAAGATTAAAATTTTAAAGACGGCTATAATGGACTGAAAACCATTCGGAATACCTGATTTTATTGGTAATCCAGGAAAGTATTTTAAATTTATTGTGCACGCATAGTTTTTTTGTATTTTTACATAAAAAAAGTAAATACCATGGCATTATCCGTTTCTAAACTTAATAAATTTGTATTATTCAAACTACCATCGGCCTACATTTGTGGTGTGCGTGTAAAGGCAATCGACAAAGACAGATGTGTGGTAAGTGTCAAACACCGATGGATCAACCAAAATCCTTTTAACTCGATGTATTTTGCCGTTCAGGCAATGGCTGCGGAACTAACTACCGGAGCATTAGTGATCTCTCAGATTCAACAAAGCGGAAAAAAGATTTCGATGTTAGTCGCTAACAATAAAGGAAACTTTACCAAAAAGGCGACAGGAAGAATAACATTTGTTTGTAATGACGGACACTTAATAGCCGATGCAATAAAAAGGACAATCGAAACAGGTGAGGGGCAAACCTTCTGGATGAAATCGATTGGAACAGATGAGAACGGTACTCAGGTTTCTGAAATGGATTTTGAGTGGAGTGTTCGAATTAAATAGTTTTTTCATCAGGATCCGGCCTAAGGGAACGGGCGAAGTGATTTCACGGACTATTTTTTGCTAAATGCTCAGGTATCTGGAGTTTACATTAATAACCTTTAATAAAGTTTCGAACTTTGTTAAGGCTTGTGAAAACAGGCATTCTTGTCCCGAATTAGTATAAAATTTAAAGCCAAATGCTGAATATCTGATTTAGTTTGTGTCAATTACTTCGTCCGTTCCCTTTGGTTGGGTCGTGCTAAGAAATAAAAAAAGACCTCAAGTAATTGAGGTCTTTTTGTTGAAACAAGTTTCGTTTATTTTTTAACGCAACATGATTTTTTATCTTTTTTTGTATCGTCTTTTTTCGCAGTATCTGTTTTTTTACAGCAGGATTCTTTTTTCTCTTTTTCTTTTTTAGGAGCAGGCTTAGTGTCTTGCGCCTGAATACCAATTGTAAATAAAGCAAGAGCTAAAACGGTAAATAATTTTTTCATTTTTGTTTAATTTAAGGTTTTATAATTTTGTTTTCTAATTGAAGATAGTGGTTCAAATATAAAAAGAGTTTCCTGTGTTAACTCTTACAGTTTAGTTAATGTTTTTGTAATAAATTGTTTTTTTTAGTTACAGATTAAAGTAAAAACGCAATTTAGTTAATAGTTCAGATTTACTCCAAAACCAACTCCCATATCACTGTCATAATGTGTAGTGATTCCAAAGTTTCTTCCGGCGATATACTTTAAGCCTGCCATATATTCCTTATCTGTATTCCACATCAAATTCATACGCAGACGCCTGGAAAGCGGGATGTCTTTTCGTTCAAATTGTATTCTCACGTTTCCATCGGTATAGACTTCGACCTGCGCTTTTACGAGCATAGGTAAGGTATATTCGATACCGGCACTCAGCACCGAACGATTGTCTTTGGTGTTTTTTTGTCCAAATAAATTCTGTTCCTGTTCGTCCATTCCCATTCTTCTGTAACGCCAGTCAAAACCAATAAAAGGCATAAACCATTGCATTTTGCCAATGTAGCGGCCAATATGTGTCTCCGTTTCATAACCGTGTTTGTCGTTGTAACCCAATCTCCATTCGGTACCAATGCTCCAGCGGGTGTTGCCAAACATCGCTTCTCCGTCGTTTCCATTGGAGGCAAAATCATTTTCAGCCATAAAATGAAACATACGGTCGTCCATCTTTAACATCTTATAAGCCATTTTAGGATCGTGTATTAACGGATTCGGTGCTGAATTTTCATAAGTAAAAATCCGACCCATTCCAGCCATCATGTGATACAATATATGGCAATGAAAAAACCAGTCTCCGTCGGCATTGGCCTGAAATTCGATCGTGTCGGTCTCCATCGGCATAATGTCAATCACATTCTTTAGGGGTGAATACTCGCCATGTTCGTTCAGAATTCTGAAATCGTGTCCGTGTAAGTGCATGGGATGGCGCATCATCGATCCGTTGTACAATACAATTCGAACATTTTCTCCTTTTTTAATTAAGATCTTATCGGTTTCAGAAACTACTTTGTTGTCTAAACTCCATACATAACGGTTCATATTTCCGGATAACTCGAAGCGAAGCTCTTTTACCGGAGCGTCTTTGGGTAGTGTTGTTGGGGTTGGCGATTTCAGCATCCCGTAATTGAGTGTCGTAATTCCGGCAACTTCCGCTGTATCGGCAGCCATGTCCATGCCTTCCATATTGTGCTTGGAATGATCTTCTATCTTTTCAGCTTCACCTCCTCCGGTAATTTCTGGGTACATAACGGCATTCATATCCATCTTATTCAAAGACATTTTCATCCCCATATCGTTCATGTCACCGTTCATTTTCATCATGTCATTCATCATTTTCATCCCTTCAAAATATTTTAATTTCGGAAGATGAGCAACAGACTGTTTGGCTCCTTCGCCTAAAAATAAAGAAGCTGATCCGGTTCGGTCTTCGGCTGTAGCCAGAAAAGCAAAAGATTTTTTGTCCTCGGGAATGGTAACCACAACATCATAGGTTTCAGAAACTGCAATAATTAATCGATCGACTTCTACCGGCTCAACATCGTTTCCGTCGCTGGCCACAACAGTTATTTTTCCGCCTCCATAGGTCAGCCAGAAATAACTCGAGGCACCACCGTTGGCAATTCTCAATCTGACTTTGTCGCCAGCTTTAAATTGCGAAAGCTGCTGTTCGTTTTTGCCGTTAATTAGAAATTTTTCGTAATAAACGTCACTGACGTCCATGGCATTCATACGTTTCCATTCGTTGGTTACTTTTGTTGAAAACTGTCCTTGTTTAATAGCTTCTGCATAACTTTGGGTAGTTCCTTTTTTTATGGCAAACCAATCGTTTGCATTGTGCAGCATTCGTTGTACATTTTCTGGTTTCAAATCTGTCCATTCACTTAAAATAACAGGGACCGTTGGTAAATCGTCGATTCCTTTTCTAATGGTTGTATCGTCTTTCTTTTTGTTGATGATAAAAAGTCCGTACAAACCAATTTGTTCCTGCAATCCTGAATGACTGTGGTACCAATACGTTCCGTTTTGAATAATAGGAAAGCTGTATTTGTGTGTTGTTCCCGGTTTTATAGGCATTTGCGTTAAATAGGGAACGCCGTCTTCCTTATTCGGAAGGAACAATCCGTGCCAGTGCAGGGCGGTGTTCTCTTTTTTTAAATCGTTATGGACGTAAATCTCCGCAACATCACCTTCTGTAAAAGTTAGCGTTGGCATCGGAATTTGTCCGTTAACAGTAATTGCTCGTTTTTCTTTTCCGGAAAAGTTCACAATAGTATCACGAACATGTAAATCATAACGAACTACTTTTTGCGCTTTTGCACTAAAAGCTATTAAAAAGACGAGTATAATAGTATGTAGTCTCATGCTAATTTTTTAAAGATTTAGATTTTGTACTCACACAACATTTCTGAAATGAAATAGTGAAGAGTCATTGTATCAATAGTTTAATTATTACAATGCAAATCTCCGAAGTAACAATTACTTTGGGTTGTACAATTTTGAGAATGATTTGTAAGATTTGGGAAGTCTGGTTTTTATAGCAAATACTTAAAAGACTTTCATAATCTCAAAAAGAAGCTAAGTTGCAGCGTTTTTCTTTTTAGATCAATAGTAAAACTTCTGGTTCTCTGAAATAAGAAAAACTTAGCGCCTCTGCGTCTTTGCGAGAAATAAAATCTTATAAATTCTCAATCTGAATGCGTTTTTTATCCTTCAATTGTTTAAAGCTGGTAGGGTTAAAGCCTGTGATTTTCTTGAATTGATTGCTCAAATGCGCGACGTTGCTATAGTTTAGCGTATCTGCAATTTGACTCAATGACAATTCGTTGTAAATGAGTAACTCCTTTACCTTTTCTATTTTTTGGCTGATAAAGTACTTTTCAATAGTAGTGTTTTCAAGTTCCGAGAATAAATTGCTTAGTGTGCTGTAATCCTGATTGAGATTTTTGATTAAGTAATCAGACATAGTAACTTTGAGGTCGTTGTTTTTATGATGCACCAGATCCACGATGAGGTTTTTTACTTTCTCAACAGTTTTACTTTTTTTGTCATCGATAAAATCAAAACCCAGCGCTTGTAAATTTTTAAGCAGTATTTCTTTTTGACTTTTAGAAATGGAGTCCTGTAGTTCAACTTCGCCTAATTCAACAGCAATAGGGTGAAGTCCGAGTTTTTCAAACTCAGACTTCACAACCATTTTACAACGTCCACACACCATGTTTTTGATGTAGAGCTTCATATTTACTTGATCGTTTCTACCACATTTCCACATGTTAGCATTGACGAACCGTAATAAGGGTTTTTGATTGCTTTTTCCTTGCTTAACCAGTCTGCATCAGCCATTGGACAATATTGTTTGTATACCGCCTGATCTGATTTTGAAACTTTAAGAAGTTCGTAAGTGTTTTTTGAAAGTGATTTGAAAGTTTCGCGCTGTTTTTTAAGATCTGTTGTAGCCGAAATATTCTTAGCATCAGCAGTTATTTTTTTCATGACTTTCATCCAGGCGTTGTGTTCGTCACCTTTCAATTGGTCCATTTTTACAGCTGTAATGGCAGTCAGTAAATCTTTGGCTTTCACCGAAGTTAGTTTGGCATCACTTTTAATTAAGGCATCCTTTACGGTAAAATAAGCATCATAAACCGTTTGTAACTGACTTGAAGCAGTAACTTCTACTGTCGTTGTTTCTTTTTTTATGGAATTGGCCAGGATAATATTAGCAGAGAAAGCTACTAAGATTACTACTACTATAGTTGAAATTGATTTTTTCATTTTATACGATTTTAGTAGAGGATTAAATTTCCTCTAAGTTAAATAATTTAAGATTGTTATTGCATATTAGGGCCTCAAAAATGGATTGAGACACAGAGAGTAATTTTTCTGTAAGTCCTAAAACGTTCGCTATAAAACGCAATTAGGGCTGTCAGAAATGCAATTATTTTATTTTTGGGGGTGCCCAGATAGAAGTAAAACCATCAGAAATACTGATGTTCTTGTAATAAGGAGTTCTTTTCTCAACGGAGAAATTAAATCTATTTTGTTTGAATTCAAACTCATTCATTGCAATTATGCTGAACTGAAGTCCGGAAGTTGTGCAGCCGGAATGATCGCATTTTCGACTACAGCCGTGCGAATCATTTTTGGAGCTGTCCTCTTTTTTACAGCAGTTTTTTTCGCTAGTATCCGATACCTCTTTTTTAGAAACGGCTTTCTTTTCACAAGAAGTTTTTTTAGTGGTTTTTCCACAGGCATAACTTGCATTTGACATCAGTAAGAAGCCAAAGGTTAAGAATAGGAATACTATGTGAACTTTTCTTGTCAACGAAAATAATTTAGAAATACAAATTTAGGTATTTTTTTTTACCGTGAAGTTTTTTTTAAGATTTCAATGACTACAGTTTTTTATAATCGGTAGGTTTCATGTTTTTCCTTTTCTTAAAATAATTGGAAAGGTGGCTTTCATCAGTAAAACCAAACTCGTGGGCAATTTGTTTAATGGGCAATTGATTGTTGTGAATTCGTTTTTCGATTAAAGTGGTTCTCAGATTATGAATGTAATCGCGATAGCTGATTGCAAAAGTCCTTTTAAAATATGCACTGAAATAGGTTTGGGCGATATTAAAATGATCGGCTATAACCTTAATCTGAACCAGTTTTGGATGGTAAATGTTCTGATGGATGTAAGTTGCAATTTGTTCGTTATCGATAGGGGCCGGTTTCAATTGCAGATTCATACAACGAATGGTTTCTTTTATCAAGCCAAAAATGGAAAGAATTTGATAAAAAACAATAGGAGAACTCGAAACATCGGCTTTGCAATTATAGGCTGTAATGTTTTCGATGGTATTTTTTAAAATGGTCTTGCAGGGATCGTCTAATTTTAAAAGGATCTCCTTTAATAATTTATTCCGCATAAAATCCTCTGGTGTATTGAGGAGTAAATCGTCGCAGAAAAGATTCTTGTTGGAATCGAAATAATTGTCAGTAAACTTGATGTACACAAAACGAGTCCTTTTTTTAATCTCAAAATAATGTTCGTCTTCGGGAGAAATGACAAACAAATCTCCCGATTTATAAGGAAGTAAGTTGTGGTTGAGGTGGTGAACCCCGTTTCCCTTTTTGATGTAAATAATTTCATAATAGGTGTGGGTGTGCGGAACATGAGGAAATACATCATCTTCAAATTCATGAATCACAAGCTTTTCAAACTGATTAAATTTCGGCATAACTTAAATTTACAAGTTTATGTCACAAATGTACAACTTATTTTAGGGTTAACGGTGTTAAATTTGCAGCATAGAAACACTATCCGTTTCTAATCTAAACAAATGAAAAAAAGTCTTATTGCACTCTCGTTAGGAGGTTTAACAATCGGTATTACCGAATTTGTGATGATGGGTTTGTTGCCTGATATTGCCTCAGATATGAAAGTCTCCATTCCGGTTGCCGGATATTTAATTTCTGCTTATGCACTGGGTGTTGTCATTGGTGCTCCGCTATTGGTAATCCTGGGAAGAAATTTAGCGCCCAAAAAAATGCTTTTGATATTAGCTTTGATGCTAACTGTTTTTAATGCGCTTTCGATTATTGCGCCTACCTATAACTTTTTATTCGCTTCCAGATTTCTCTCCGGACTACCGCACGGTGCCTTTTTTGGAGTTGGAGCGGTAGTCGCGAGCCGTTTGGCTGATAAGGGCAAAGAAGCTCAGGCAATTGCGATTATGTTTTCGGGTTTAACTTTGGCAAATTTAATTGGAGTACCTATTGGTACTTATATAGGACATAATTTTATCTGGCGTTATACATTTGTTTTAATTGCTGCGGTAGGTTTACTCACCTTTTTGTTTATCTCTTTGTGGATGCCCAATCTGGAAAAAAGCGGGAATGTAAATATGAAAACCCAATTGCTGTTTTTTAAGAAAACAGAGGCCTGGCTGATTATTGGAATTACGGCCATTGGATTTGGCGGTCTGTTTGCCTGGATTAGTTATATCGCACCTTTGCTGACCAATGTTTCTAAATTTGCAGCCGAAGATGTATCGTATATTTTAATTCTGGCTGGTTTGGGAATGGTAGTGGGAAATTTTGCCGGAGGGAAACTGGCTGATAAATATTCTCCTGCACCTACCGTATTGGCTTTGCTTTTTGTGATGGCAATTGATTTAATTCTGGTGTATTTTTTCTCTTTCAATCAATACGTGTCCTTATTTCTGACCTTTTTAACAGGAGCCATTTCTTTTTCGGTGATCGCTCCAATTCAGATGTTAATGATCAGAACGGCTAAGGGTGCTGAGATGATTGCTTCGGCAGCACTTCAGGGAAGCTTTAATATTGGAAATGCTTTGGGAGCCTTTTTAGGAGGTTTACCTTTGTCTGCAGGATACAGTTATGCTTCGCCAAATTTAATTGGTCTGGGTATGGCGCTAAGTGGAATGGTAATTACTTTTGCCCTAATGCAAAAACATAAAGAGAATTTACAGCTCCAAAAAGCTTAATTATTCTTCATGCTTTTTTAGAGTAGTTTGATCTGAGTTTTTTAAAAGGTATTCTAGTATAAAAAAAGAGTCTTTGAACTTTCTGGTTCAAAGACTCTTTTTTTTATCTCTTATTTTACTTTTAATCCATCCAGAGCATCGTAGTGGTATGCTGTATTTATAATTTGTAAGAATTGGATTTCGTTGTAGGCGAAATATTGCTTCCCGAGTATTAAAATCCGTTTTTGTTGAGCGGTTTCTTGGAGTATTTTTTTGACAAGTAGCTCATCGCTGAATGTAAAAACAAAACTTAATAATATGATAACGAGTTGTCGTGTAATCGATTGTTTTTTTTATGAAATCGTAACAATTATTGAAAAAATAAAAATATATTTAATATTTATACAGAGATTAAATTGCACATGTCACATAAAAAAGCAATTATATTTTTCATATTTTATTTATTTTAGGAAATTTTTAGGAATTTTAATTTTTTATGTCAAAAAAATATTTAAGTTTGTGTAATCGATTACAACTTTTTTAAATGTTAAAAAAATGCGTTATTTGAAAGGTCAAAAACAGCTCGAAATAGAGGCTGCTGAGAAAGAAAATAGGCTTTGATAATCAGTAAAAAAGGAGTAGCGTGATAAAAACTAAATAACCACTTAGAATAAACAATTAATAACTTAAACAATTAACCATGAATTTTAAAGATTTATTTAACAAAGGAGCAAATTGTTGCTTTGCAGTTGTTTTCTTATTGTGCTTACTGGCAAGCAATCAATTGAATGCTCAGAGTATTACACTTGAAGGAACCGTTAAAGACGCTGCAGGACTCACATTGCCAGGTGTTAATATTTTAGAGAAAGGAACAAAAAACGGAACTTCTTCAGATTTTGACGGACGTTACAAATTAAAACTGAGCAATCCCAAAGCAATAGTGACGTATTCTTTTATAGGTTTTAAAACCAAAGAAATCAATGTTGCCGGAAAAGCGAAAGTAGACATTGTTCTAACCGAAGATTCAAATGCTTTAAATGAGGTTGTTGTAGTGGGTTATGGAACAGTTAAGAAATCAGATTTGACAGGAGCAGTTTCTTCCATTTCAGGAAATGATTTGAAGAAAGTTCCGGTTTCTAATATAGCCGAAGCTTTAACAGGTAGAATCGCCGGAGTTCAGGTTACTTCGAGCGAGGGTTCGCCGGATGCTGATATTAAAATCAGAATTCGTGGTGGCGGGTCTCTAACACAAGATGCTTCGCCTTTAATTATAGTGGATGGTTTTCCGGTAAACAGCATGAGTGATATTGCTGCTTCTAATGTGGAATCGATGACCGTATTGAAAGATGCTTCTTCTACGGCAATCTATGGATCCAGAGGAGCAAACGGGGTTATTATTATTACGACAAAAACAGGTAAAGACGGAAAAATGGCGGTGAGCTATAATATGTTCTATGGTATGAAAACCATGGCTAAAGAAATTGATGTTCTTCCGGTGGATGATTTTGTGAAATGGCAATACGAATATGCTTTATTGGATCAAACAGATAAGACTATTATGACCAATCCAAGTTCTTATACGAAGTATTTTGGCAATTGGCAGGATCGTGATTTGTACAACGGATTAAAAGGTACCGACTGGCAAAAGCAGATTTATGGCCGTCGTGGTGAAGTAAACAGCCGTGATTTAGGAATTCGCGGAGGGAATGAAAAACTGAGCTATAACTTTAATTACGCATACTACGATGAGAAAGCTATTATGGTGGGTTCGAATTTTAAAAGAAACAACCTTTCATTGGCGTTAAAAAATAAAGCAAGTGATAAAATTGATCTTGGTTTTACAGTACGTTACTCGGATACAAATGTGAATGGTGGAGGTGCGAACGATCAAAATCAGGCCTCATCGCTTGATAGCCGTTTGCGTCATAGTGTGGGTTATGCGCCAATTCCGATGCCGGGATTAACTACAGATAATGATGATCAGTCTGTGAACAGCTATCTGGTAAATCCATTTTTAGCGGTAACGGATAATGACCGTCAGCAGACCAGAAAAAATTACAATTTATTAGGAAGCTTTGGGTGGAAACTAACTAAAGATTTAAAATTTCAAAGTGATTTAGGATTGGATAATTCCAATTATTCCGATTATCGTTTTTATGGTTCTTCTACTTACTTCTCAAGCACGGCTAAAATTGGAGCTGGAAAACCGGGTATGGTGATGAGCGATCGTAAAGATGTCCGTTTTAGAAATGCGAATACCTTAAATTATGATTTCAAAAATATTCTTGGAGAAAACCATCATTTGACAGGACTCTTGGGAGAAGAAATGATTACTACGACTTCAAACAAAGTAACAACAACAATGCTAAATTATCCTAAATTCTTTGATTTGGATCAGGCTAAGAAATTAACCACTCAGGGAATTCCTTTTTCAGTTGATAATTTTTACAGCCCTGATGATAAATTATTGTCGTTTTTCGGGCGTTTAAATTACGATTACAAAGATCGTTATCTTTTAACGGCTTCTTTTCGTGCCGATGGTTCCAGTAGGTTTTTAGGAAACAACCGCTGGGGATATTTCCCGGCAGCAGCAGCAGCATGGAAAATTTCTGAAGAAAATTTTCTAAAAAATGCTTCTTGGCTGAGTCTTCTTAAATTAAGACTGAGTTATGGTGAAGCAGGGAATAATAATATTCCAGTTGGTCAAACGGTTCAGAGTTATCTGTCCAGTACAAATTCTTTTATAAATGGGTTTGACAGCTATTGGTCTCCATCAAGCGTTTTAGCTAATCCGGATTTGAAGTGGGAAACTACCGTAACGCAAAATATTGGTTTTGATTTTGGATTTTTTAAAAATCGTTTAAACGGGACTTTTGATGTGTATAAAAATGTAACGCAGGACTTATTGATTGAATTTCCAGTTGGTGGTACAGGGTATAAAACGCAGTTTAGAAATATGGGGGAAACGCAAAATTCTGGTTTTGAAGCCACCTTGAATTTTATAGCTATCGAAAAGAAGAATTTTGGTTTAAGTTTTTCTGTGAATGTTGGGTTTAATAAAAATAAAATTAATTCTCTTGGTGTAATGGACAATTTTGTACAAAATACCAACTGGGCATCTACGGATGTTGGAAGCGATTATGCGGTAAATGTTGGTTCTCCAATAGGCCTAATGTACGGCTACCAAAATGACGGGCGCTACGAAGTTTCAGACTTTGATTATGTGGGGGGCAAGTACACTTTAAAAGCAGGTGTTGCCGATGCCAGTAGCCTTCTGGGAGCTTTACAGCCGGGAATGATGAAGTTGAAAAATGCAGATGGCTCTGCCGACAATAAAGTTACTGCATCCGATCAAAAAGTGATTGGAAATTCTAATCCTAAAAACACTGGAGGTTTAATCATTAATGCAAATGCTTATGGTTTTGATCTTTCTGCTGCTTTCAACTGGAGTGTTGGAAATGATATTTACAACGCCAATAAAGCTGAGTTTTCAACCTCAAATAGAAATGGGCAGTACAAAAATTTAAGTACTGAAATGGCTGATGGTAAAAGATGGACAAATTTAGATCCAACTTCTGGACAATTGATAACAGATCCTACGGTTTTAGAGGCGTTGAATGCCAACACCACAATGTGGTCTCCTTACATGCAGAAATTTATGTTTACGGACTGGGCAGTAGAAGATGGCTCCTTCCTTAGGCTGAATACTTTGATTTTAGGGTATAGTACACCACAAGCTTTAACGTCTAAGCTAGGCGTAAGTAAGTTAAGGTTCTACTTTACGGCAACTAATGTGTTTGTAATTACAAATTATTCTGGCCCGGATCCTGAAGTGTCAACAAAAAGAAGCAATCCGTTAACACCGGGAGTTGATTATTCAGCTTATCCGCGTAGCAGACAGTTGGTTTTTGGTTTAAACCTTAATTTCTAATTTAAAACTTATCGCAAAATGAAATATAAAGTAATAATAGCAGGATTGATAATCTCAGGTCTATTGACTTCTTGTCAGGATTTAGGAGAGGAATACTTTGATACTCCTGCGCAATCAACATTAGACGAACAGCTTATTTTTTCTACGGCCGGATTAGCGCAAGGAGCTGTTGATGGAATAAAAGTATCATTTGGAGAGGAACAGTCTTACAGAGGAAGACTTTTGACCTATCAGGGATTAAATACCGATACAGAATGGCTTTTAGCATCTTCGAGTGACAATGCTAAATCTGATTTGGTAGTTTACGATGCTAAGGCTGATAATACAGAAATGAACTCTCCAAAAAATGCGTGGGCAATGATGTATGAAGGAATTGAGCGTGCGAATTTGTGTATAAGAGGTCTGCGTAAATATGGTAATCCATTACCGAATACCGAGATGGGACAGCTGTTAGGAGAAGCGTTGACTTTGCGTGCTATTTATTATGCCGATCTGATAAGAAACTGGGGAGATGTTCCTTCCCGTTTTGAACCTGTTTCTACTTCGACCATCTACGTACCTAAAGCGAGCCGTGATGAAATTTACAAGCAATTAATCGCTGATTTGGGTGAAGCCGGAACTTTGGTGGCATGGCCTAATGAGACTGCAGCAACAACAAGTACAGAGCGTATTAACAAGGCTTTCGTAAAAGGTCTTAGAGCCCGTTTGGCTATGACCGCCAGTGGTTTTCAGCAATACTCAGATGGGGTGAGAAGAAGTACAGATCCTGCGCTTTCGGTAGGCACTATGTATAAACTGGCGTTAGACGAATGTCGTTCTGTAATTGCGAGTGGTTCTGCACATTTAGAACCGACTTTTGAAGGTTTATGGAGAAAATACAATCAGGAAAATATCGCAGCCGGAGGAGAATCTCTTTGGGAAATTCCTTTTGGAGCTACACGAGGGAGAGTCTTATTTACTTTTGCGGTGCGTCATGATGCTGTCGATCAGTTTCAGCAGATGGGAACAAATAAAGGAGGAGTGAACGGGCCATTACCTTTTGTTTTTTATGACTACGATCAGGCTGATAGCCGCAGAGATGTTACCTGTGTTCCTTACAAATGGGGAGCTGCAGTAAATGGTAAAGCAAAGCAGGAACTTACAGATTTACAAACCTGGTATTTTGGTAAATATCGTTTTGAGTGGATGAACCGTATTGTTACAGCACCAAATGACGATGGGGTAAATAAAATTTATATGCGTTATGCTGAGGTACTTTTAATTGCTGCCGAAGCCGCAAACGAATTAGAAGGGCCCGGATCAGCTGCTGTTTATTTAAAAGAAATTCGCCGCAGAGCTTTTGCTTCCGGAAGCCAAGCTGTAAAAGTAGATGCGTATGTAGATAGTTTTACAAGCAAACAAGCCATGATGAATGCTATTATCGAGGAAAATAAATATGAATTTACGGGAGAGATGGAACGCAAATTTGCACTGATTCGCTGGAATTTATTGAAAACAAAATTAGACGAAGCTAAAGTTAAAATGGCACGTCTGAAAGCGCGCAGCGATGAATATGCTACTGTGCCATTGACCTTATATTACAAATACAAAGCAGATAATACGACACTGGAAGTTTACGGGCTGAACCGTGGTGAAACACAGGCGCAGGGTGCTGATTACACTTCAAAAAGCTGGGATAAACTAGAGGACAATAAAATAACCACATTGTACAAAGCCGGAGTGAATCCTGATAAAAGACAATTTTGGCCTATCTGGCAAACGTTTATTGACGGAAGCAATGGTCAGTTAGTAAATGACTGGGTTTTCGGAAACTAAAAACAATTAACAAATAAACTATAGTTTTAGAATTATGAACGCAAAAGATATATTTAAAGGATTGCTGGCTATGTTTTTATTGGTAATTGCCGGTTGCGAAAGTTACAATGAAGCAGTACTGGAAGATATAGGAGCAAATAGAGTATTTTCTCCAATAGAACTGAAAGCGGTAGTGAGAAATCAAACCACGGTGGAATTAAACTGGACTGCTAAGGAAGATGTTGATCATTATACGGTAGAATTCAGTGCTGATGATCCGGATTTCAAAACAATTTACAAAACAGTTAATGTTACCGCAAAAGAAATTCCGGTAAAAGTAGCGTTAGAAGGAGAAACGGTTTATTCGATAAGAGTTAAAGCGGTAAGTGCTTCAGGACTTGCCGATTCGAAATGGTCCGTAACAACAGCAGCAACATTGTCCGAACAAATCTTTTTTCCTGTACAGTCTGCCGATATTGAAGCAACTCAGGTAACGTTAAGATGGACACCGAACAGCTCTGTCACGCAAATTACCGCAGGTCCTGGTGGGATTGCACACACTATTACGGCTGCTGAAAAAACGGCCGGTGTGGCAACAGTTACCGGGTTAACAGGAGAAACGGCTTATACCGCTACTTTGTTTAACGGAGCTAAAAAGAGAGGAGTGGTTACTTTTACCACAGGAATTGATATTGGTACGGGTATTTTGGTGAAACCTACAGAGGATTTGAATGCAAAAATTGCAGCTGCAAATCCGGGAGCTGTATTGGTATTGATGCCTGGGGAATACAATGTTTATATTGGTGAAATTATTCTGAACAAACCAGTTACTATCAGAGGCTTAAGAACAGATAATAAACCCTTGCTTCATAATAAATTTACACTGAATGCGGGAGCTACAACGGTAAGTTTAATCGATTTGGATCTTAACGGAGATAAAACCCAAAGTGATGCGGTTAAATACAATGACGTAAGTACGGCTTACGGGGCGCTTTTAATTAGTGGCTGTAATGTTCATGATTTTGTAAAATCATTTATAACGCAAACAGCGACCGGTATTACTAAAATTGCGTCGGTAACGGTTGAAAATACTGTGGTCACCAATATTCTGACTGTTCAGGGCGACTGTATCGATTTCAGAACCTCGCATCTGGCATCGCTTATCCTTAGAAACAGTACTTTTAATAATTGTGCCACGGGCAGGGATTTCATCCGTATCGATAATGCGCTTAATATTACGGGAACAGGTTTAACAACGACCGTTTTGGTAGATGCCTGTACCATTTCAAATAAAGCGATGACCGCTTCGAATCGAATTTTGTATGTGCGTTTTGCTAGTAATTCTTCCACAATTCGCAACACACTTTTTGATACACCATTGGCAATGTATACCAATCAGGCTTCAACTACAGCGCCAACGTTCTTAAACAATAATTATTTTAATTCGACTGCACTGCATACGGCTGGTATAGCGGCAGTAAAATATGATGCTTCAGGAACTTACGGGACTTTAGATCCTCAGTTTGTAAACAGCGCTGCAGGAAATTTTACCATTAAAAATCAAGTTCTAATTGATAAAAAAATTGGAGATCCGCAATGGAGGCCATAGTTAGTTCAAAGGTTGTTTATAAAAAGGGATGTCAAAATCAATGATGTCCCTTTTTTGTTTAAGATAATGAGGAAAATTATTCAATATCCAGATCAAACTTTTCTAACAAACCAGCAAGTGCGGCGTGAGACACTCTAGTTTTTTTGATTTTATTTTCTGAGGGGTCAAAAGCATAATTTCGTGACGTTCTAAAATCGGTTTTCTCCAAAATGCATTCCACAAAAGTGGCATTTGCAAGATCGCAGTTTTTAAAAACGGTCTGCGATAGATCAGTATTTGAAAAATCGACATCTTTTAAAGAGCACTCAACGAAATTGGTTTTCTTTAGCTTTTTGTAGATAAAAGTAGAATAATCAATAAGGCAGTCCTGAAAAGACATCGAGAACAAAAAACTATTACAGGCACTGAAATCGAGCCCCATTAATTTACAGCCAATAAATTTGATATTTTTAAAACCTGTATTTTTAAGTATAGCGAGTGAAAGATTACAGTTATTAAAAGTGCAATCTGAGAAATCAATAGAGGTAAAATTGCTTTTGGAAAAGTTACAGTTGATAAAATCGCAGTTTACAAATTCGTTATCTGATAGTTTCTGATCAGAATAATCAATCGTGTCAAAGGTTTTGTTTTGATGTAAAGCGGCTTCCATAATAATAAATTGAGAGTGAAGGGTAATGATTGGGGAAATGCAGTTTTATTCTAATTCGATACAGTCGAAAATTTCGTTTTTGAGAATCTTTTCGGTTATTTCAGCTTCACTATCGATCCTTAATATATTGTCGCAGTCCTCCAGGTCAAAATTCCATATCGCATTTGGCAGTAATTCATCAAGTAATGCATTCGCGAATTCCAGCTTTGATTTTGTATCAATTGAAGTTTTGAAAACGTAGATCATAAAATTGCTTTTTTTTTTTACGGAACAAATTTCAAAAAAAGCTTTCCAATTTTATAGGATGTAAAAGGCAATAATTAGGACTTATCAATCAATTTTCGATATTGAATGGGAGTAATTCCTTCATGTTTTTTAAAGAAACGGCTAAAGTAAGAATGATCCTCATGTCCTACCTGCATTGCGATTTCACTTACAGAAAGAGTAGTTTGATAGAGCAGATATTTTGCTTCGGTCAAAATGGTCTCGTCAATCCATTTGGCTGCAGGCTTGCCAGTTGCTGATTTGACGGATTTGTTTAGATGATTGGGCGTAACATTTAGCAAAGAGGCGTAATAATTGACCTGATGTTGTGTTTTGATGTTCTCGTAAATGAGTTTTTTGAATTTTGCAGCAATAACAGCCGCAGCAGTACTGTTCTTGGATGCTTTAGGGGCATTTTTATTCATTTCAAAAAACAAAGCTATTAAATAAGCCTGAACAATGTCAGAATTGTTGGTTTCGGGTTCAAGATAGGCTGCCTGTAAGCGATTAAAGAGATTGACTATGAAATGAAAGTTGTCTTCAGAGATTGCGATTTTAGGATTGCCTCCAATTTTAAGAAAATCAAAATCATTTAACATTTCGCTGTTGCCGTACTTCCCGATTAAAACATCCGGATGAAACTGACAAATAAAACCAACGTGTTTGGTGTTAATGTGCTCGATAGAAAAAATCTGCCCGGCAGGAACGATGATCATTTCATTGGGATGGGTCTGGTATTCCTCGAAACCAATTTTTACAAAATGAACTCCTGAGGTTACGAAAATTATAGTATGACAGCTGTGTTTTGAAGGAGGGACGGCATAACGAAGCTGCATCATTTCTTCTGTTTTTAAACAAAAAAAATGATCAGAATTCGATCTGAACAACAGTTGTATTGGATTTTCCAGTCCCAGAAACTTTTCCCGGAATCCTTTTGCACCGTATGTTTTTATCGTTCCGGCTGTCTTGTTTTTCATCATTTAGTAATACAGTCTAAAATCGAGTAATTTGCACAGAGCATAATGTTTTTGATAGAGTTCTTCTACGACTTCTGTGAGATCATCATTTTCCTGATACAAACTAAAGAAAGCTTTGTCGATTGTGCTGCAGCTGGCTATTTTGTTATAGGTAGAGCCGTAGCCCGAAATAGCCCGTGCACCGGTAATATCTAAAAAGTATTGTGCTTCGTCGTCGTTTAGATCAAGTACTTTTAAATTGGCAAAATGAATAATCTTTCCTTTCATCTTTCCTTCAAACAACTCTGCAATTTCTTCCAGACTGTAATAGTAATCATGAAGACAGATATTGTTAGGTTCGCCCGGCATTACTAAATAAATAATCTCATAATCCTTAAAATTATGGTCTTCATAAAGTAACACGTTCAGGCTCTCTTCTAAGCTTTCAATCGTATCGCAGGTTTTGTAAATGCTGGCAATACCTTGATCGATAGCTATTTCTTCCAGGTTTTTTACCACCTGGGTAACAGTGCTGTTTTCTACGTCAGGAACACCTTCGAGGCAGAAGATGAATTTTTCGTAATCCATACCATTGTGTTTTCCGGTTACTGATTTGTGATGAAAGAATCACTTAGTTCTTGTTCTCACAAAAGTATTTTTAATTGTCGAAAAATTACTGTCGGTAAGGTATTTTAACGCATTTTTGACATTAAAAAAACAAATAAAAAGACCTGAAAATAAAAAAATCCACTTTTAGCAAACTAAAAATGGATTTTACAATTGAGTTTCATTCTTTTGTCTTCTATAAATTTAAGTGAAGTTTTGTAATTAAAGAATAGAGAGCAGGTGCAGGGTGATTTACTTTAATTGGAACCAGCAGTTTTTGCCACCACTTTTGTTCTTCTTTTATTGAAGGAGAAGGGGAAGGGTGGATGCAGTTGGTTACAGCGGCCGCTCTTTTGTGTCCGCAGGCAGCACAGAATTTTGCATGTGGAGTTCGATAAGGTTTTGTACAACTTTCGCAAGGTGGACCGTAAAGCTCAATCCGGTGGTGCATAATAGCATTAGGATTGGTTTCTTTAAATCCGGTTAATTGCTTATAGTAATCAAGAAGTTCACTGAATCGCTCTGTCCTGGTCATATTACATTTTCCTTGTTCAAAGCCATCACGATAGAGTTTGGTTGCAATTAGGTATTCTTCTGTGTGTAACATAGGAACTTCCATTTTACAACGCCAACACCAAAGATTTTCCATGGTTCTTTTTTTTTGGTTTTAATTTTTTGGTTAAATGTGTTATAATTTTCTTTTTGTGATTATATTCTTTATTCTTTGGCTAAATTAGATTAGTTTTTAGAGAATAACTTACGGTTTTACGTATTCCGTGACAAAAATCGTTTTTTAATGCATTAGTACACTAAGTAGAAATACCTGATTTTGATTTAGAGGAGAGTTGGGAAACGTCGTTTTTGAGTTTTCAAATGGATTAGAGATTTCCAAGGAAAGATTTCGGCAGCTTGTTTCTTAAGATAGGGCGAGTGAAATAATGGATTTTTGTCAGGATGTGGGAGTCTTAGAAGTAAAAAAGAAGAGAAAATCTCAAAACTTTGAGATTTTCTCTTCTTTTTTAAATTTTAATCATGTTCAGGAAAACTAACGATGTTTTATTTTTCTTCTTCCAGATTGTCAGCAGCCGAAATCTGATCCAATATATTGGTTTGATTGGGTGAGATATAGTTTTTTGCTTCAGTAGGAGTTTCTTTTTTAAAAAGAAGATCTAATGCATTATAAAGTCTTAATAAAACCTCTTTGTCCTCTTTTTCGATTTCTAAAGCAGTATTAAAATTAAAAACATAATTATTTGAATTACGTACTTCTACTTTTATTGTTTTTGACGTGATTTTAAATTTAACTATATCCATATGGTTTATAAATGATTTAGTTGGCAAAATACTATTCTAACTTGACTGTATGCTTTTTCTTAAGAAAAAAAAGTTGTACAGAGTCTGAAGTCTGCTTCCGTATTGTTTATATTGTTCGAATTGTAGGTGCTTTTTTTAAAATTACTCGCTTCAATTCCTTACTTTGAAGGGGTTGGTTTTAAATAAAAACCCCTAATCAGTTGATGATTAGGGGTTTGTTTTTTGTAGCGAGGACGGGAGTTGAACCCGTGACCTCAGGGTTATGAATCCTGCGCTCTAACCAACTGAGCTACCTCGCCAAGATTGCAAGTGAACCGTGTTCCTCATTGCGGGTGCAAAGATAGAAATAATATTAATTGTTGCAAGCATAAAATGAAGAAAAAAAAATATTTTTAAAAATGCATTGTTTTTGGACATATATTCTTATATTTCCAAAAAAATTAAAAGTAGCACATGGATTCAAAAATACGTTACGAAATAGAGTTCCCGATCAATTCTTCGCCACAATTATTGTATCAATATATATCAACACCCTCAGGTTTATCAGAATGGTTCGCCGATAATGTAAACTCAAGAGGTGAGTTCTTTACTTTTATCTGGAATGACTCGCAGGAAAAAGCGCGTTTGGCTTCCAAAAAAACAGGTGAAAAAGTCAAATTCAAATGGGTGGATGAAAGTAGTAAAGACACAGAATATTTTTTTGAACTGCATATTCTGGTTGATGAACTAACCAAAGATGTGTCGTTAATGGTAGTCGATTTTGCTGAAAAAGAAGAAGTAGGAGAAGCTAAACAATTGTGGGAGAATCAGATCTCAGATTTGAAACATCTTATTGGATCTGTTTAGTAAAATTCTATTTTATGCCTTATATTTGCCCTGAACAAAATTCAGGGTTTTTTTATGATCAATTTTAACGGAACTATAATAGCAGAAGAAGATAATATACTAACTCAAAATCGAGCATTTTTATATGGAGATGGTGTTTTTGAAACAGTAAAAATTGTCAATAATAAAATCTTGTTCCTTGAAGATCATTATTTCCGATTAATGGCTTCTATGCGAGTGGTTCGAATGGAGATTCCGATGAATTTTACCATGGAATATTTTGAAGAGCAGGTTTTAAGCCTAGCGCAGCAAAAAGGTATTCAGGCGTCTTCCAGAGCCAGAATTACAGTTTTTAGAAAAGAAGGTGGGCTTTATTTGCCTAAAACGAATGAGGTTTCCTATTTGATTCATGCTACTCCACTTGATAATGTTCTATATGTTTTAAATACAGCTGATTACGAGGTGGATTTGTATAAGGACTTCTATGTGACCAAACAATTATTATCGTCTATTAAAACGACAAATAAGATGATAAATGTGACTGGAAGTATTTTTGCTCATGAAAATGGTTTGGCCAACTGTGTTTTACTAAATGATACTAAAAATGTAGTTGAGGTATTACAAGGAAATTTGTTCATGGTTGTGGGTAAAAAATTAATCACTCCGCCAATTTCTGAAGGTTGCCTAAATGGAATAATGCGCAAACAGGTTTTAACTTTGGCTAAAAAAGTAGAAGGTATAGAAGTAGTAGAGGAAATAATTTCGCCGTTTGATCTTCAAAAAGCAGATGAATTATTTCTGACTAATGTAATCATGGGGGTACAGCCGATAACCAAATATCGAAAAAAAGATTTTGCTAGTAATTTGGCTCATGTATTAGTGCAAAAACTAAATGAATCCATTTCTGAAAATTAATTCAGATATGGATTTTCAGGTGCATTTGACCAAATAACATAGTCGCCTCCAAGTTCAATGATTTGCTCTTTCCAAAAATGGGTGGTCGATTTTCCGATAATTTTGTTTTTATAACTATTATCGGTGATGATCCAGGAATTTCCCTGCATTTCATTCTCAAGCTGATTTTCGTCCCAACCAGTATATCCTAAGAAAAAACGAATGTTATTTTTGCTGATAGATCCGTCGTTTATTAAGTCTTTGGTTGATTCAAAATCACCTCCCCAATAAATCCCGTTAGAAATCTCAACACTGTTTGGGATTAGTTCAGGAATATTGTGAATAAAATAAAGGTTATCCTGTTCAACAGGACCTCCGTTATATATTTTGAAAGTGGCATCAATTTCAGGTATTAAGTCATTAATAGTGTACTTTAAAGGTTTATTAATGATAAAACCTATTGATCCTTCCTTGTTATGGTCTGCTAATAAAATTACCGATCTATTAAATGATAAATCTCCAATTATCGAAGGCTCGGCAATAAGCAGGTGTCCTTTTTTTAATTTTTCTGAAATCATACGGCTACAATTTTTATTAAATTTAATCATAAAATTTCTAAAATCCCAAATAAAATCGTTAAACCGCATAAAAAAACCCTCCATAAGGAAGGTTTTGATTATATTATAAGTTTAGAGAACTTTCTTACTTAGTTCACTGCACCTTCTAATTCAGCTCCAGCTTTGAATTTTACAACATTTTTAGCAGCGATTTGAATAGTTTTTCCAGTTTGTGGGTTTCTACCGTCTCTAGCAGCTCTAGCAGATACTGACCATGATCCAAAACCTACTAACGAAACTCTACCACCTTTTTTTAAAGTAGCTCCTACGTTTCCTAAAAATGATTCTAAAGCCAATTTTGCCGCAGCTTTTGTTATTCCTGCATCAGCAGCGATAGCATCGATTAATTCTGATTTGTTCATAATATTAGTTATTAATTGTTGGTTAAAAAAAATTGTTAATACACAAATTTAGTAGGAAATCCGTTCCTTGCAAGTGTTTTCTTTAATTTTAGCAAAAATTGTTAATAACTTGCTTTTTTTGTTCATAAAGCAGGACGTTAGTGGGTCAAAATCAGGTAGAAACCCCTGTTTTATTGAGCTTAATAGACTTTTGCCGTATCTGAAAAAGTGATGCCGTTTAGCAATTCTGCCACCTGCATTCTTTTTTTTCCCGGCAACTGTAAACTTGAAATTTGAATGTACCCATCCTGAACAGCAACTTTTATTTCTTTTTTACTGCAAATCAGGCTTCCTATCTCATGTGAATGTGTTTCGGAAAGTAGTTTTGCCTCGTATATTTTGATGCTTTGTTCTTCCTCTTTGTCTTTTAGGAAACACCAGGATGCTGGATACGGACTCAAACCGCGAATCAGATTGTTGATTTCGGCTCCTGATTTTGTCCAGTCGATTTTGCAGTTTTCTTTGTTTAGTTTGTAGGCGGTTTTAATTTCGGCAGTATCTTCCTGGATGGTAGTGTTCACATTTCCGTTTTCGATCACCTTTAAAGTTTTTATCACGGTTTGGCTACCTAATAACATAAGCCGGTCGTGTAGTTGCCCGGCATTTTCTACCGGTTCAATTGCGATTTCCGAATTTAGAATCATTGCTCCGGTGTCTATTTTGTCATCTATGAAGAATGTTGTAACTCCGGTTTTGGTTTCTCCGTTAATAATTGCCCAGTTAATAGGGGCTGCACCACGGTAATTTGGCAATAGAGAAGCATGAAGGTTAAATGTTCCTAAACTTGGCATTTCCCAAACTACTTTTGGAAGCATTCTAAAAGCAACCACGATTTGCAAATTGGCATTCAGGGCTTTTAGCTCGGCTAAGAAGCTCTCGTCTTTTAGATTTGTTGGTTGTAGTAAGGTGAGGTTGTTCGCCAGTGCATATTCTTTTACTGCGGAATATTTTATTTTTTGTCCACGCCCTGCAGGTTTGTCTGCTGCAGTAATCACGCCAACAACGTCGTAATTGTTTTTAAGAATGGTGTCCAGAATGCCAACAGCAAATTCTGGAGTTCCCATGAAAATAATTCTCAATTTTTCCATTATGATTTTAAAGTGTATTTATTATTCGCCAGTACGGTGATATGATTGTTTTCTAATAATTCCTGAAGCACCAGAATAATATCATTGGTATCCAGTTTTATCTGAGTTTGAATTTCTCTGGAAGTCAAAGCGGTTGATTTTAGTAAATGCAGAATTTTATCGGCAATCGAATCGGCTTCGGTAATTTTTCCCTTTTGAGTAATGCAATAGGAGCAAACGCCGCAGTTTTCGGTTGTTTCTTCTCCGAAGTAATCCAGGATCAGTCGGTTTTTGCAGGTTTTGTTTTCTTTTATGTAATATAGAACAGACGAAAGCTGTTCTTTTTTGAGTTCGTTTTGTTTTTCAAGGTATTTTGAGACGCGATTTATGGTTAACTCATCTTCGCGGACTTCGTTGAATAATATAGTTGCGTCGTTATTTTTGGCTTTATATTCGATGATTTCTTTTTCTTTTAGTTTTTCTAAAAGGGCAGAAACCTGTTCTTCCGTATGCTGTGATTTTTTTGCAATCAGTGAAAGATTGAAAGGAGTTTTCATTTCGTAAACTCCGGGATAAGTTCTTAAGATCGCTAATATGATTTCTTCGTCATTTGGGTTCAGGCTCATGTAGCGAATCACTTCTTTTGATTCAATTAAGAATTGCAAGGTGATTTTTTCTGAGAATTCCTGTGACATGGTAATGATTCCCTGCTGGTTTAAAAATTGCAATGCATTGTATGTTTTTAAAGTAGGGAAGTCATATTTGTGGCAAAAATGATTCAGTTTAAAAGAAAAAGAATCGTCTAAACCTTCTCCGTAAGCGATTTGAAAATAAGTACAGAGTTTTATGTACATGGTTTTTAGGAACTTCTTGTCAGGCAGGATACTTAGAAACTGTTGTTCAGTCTGGTTCGCATCTGAGTTGTTGAAAAGTAATACTGAGAATGCTTTTTCTCCATTTCGTCCTGCTCTTCCGGATTCCTGATAATAGTTTTCTAAGTTTTCGGGTAGCTGTGTATGAATAACCGTTTTTACATTGTCTTTGTCGATCCCCATTCCAAACGCATTGGTGGCTACGATAACCTGCGTTTGTTCAGACATCCACAGTTGCATGTTTTTGTCTTTTTCTTTAGACGAAAGCCCTCCATGGTAGTAAGTTGCGGTAAATCCTAATGATTGGAGTTGGGTTGATAGATTTAGACAAGATTTTCGGTTTCGTACATATATAATAGAAGGCTGCGGATTTTTCTTTAAGATTTGTTCGGTACGGTACAGTTTGTCTTCGACTTCGAAGACCATATAAGCAATGTTTTTTCTTTCAAAAGATTGCTGAAAAAGGAGGGGGTCTTTGAGTCCTAACTCTGTTTTGATATCTTCAATGACTCTTGGGGTTGCGGTTGCTGTTAGAGCCAGAAAAGGAATCTTTGGGAAATATTTCTTCAGTTCTGAAATTTTGAGGTAGGCTGGACGAAAATCGTGTCCCCATTGTGAAACACAGTGGGCTTCGTCGATTGCAATTAAATTAATAGGAAGGTTTTTAATACGTTCCAATATCCAGTCTGATTGTAGTCTTTCAGGAGAGAGGTATAAAAACTTGTAATTTCCGTATTGGCAATTATCGAGAAGATCAATAATTTCTTCAGTATGTATGCCTCCTGTAAGCGCGATCGCTTTGATGTTACGTTTCTGTAGGTTGGCTACCTGGTCCTTCATCAGGGCAACCAAAGGGGAAATGACTAAACAAACGCCTTCCTTCATCATAGACGGAACCTGAAAACAAATCGACTTCCCTCCGCCTGTGGGGAGTAATGCAAAAGTGTCCTGACCATTCAAAACGGAGTCAATAATCTCCTTTTGTAACGGTCTAAAACTGTCGTGTTTCCAGTATTTTAAAAGAATTTCTTGCGCTTCTGGCATTGGTCCTGTTTTAAAGTTAAAAAATTTAGAAATCAGTTTCTAGTTTTGCAACTTTAAAACATGCCTAAATTTTATCTAAGATATAAAGAATTCTGTTCTCAACCGTATCTTTAGGTACTTCGATTAAATCGTAGCCGTATTTTTTATAGGTATCAACAAGATGTTTCTGAATTTTTTGTGCCTGTTCAAAATTTTCGTAGCGCTCTGTGTCGCTTTCGTAAATTTCTTCCCAAGGTGGTAAAATAAATGTTTTAGTATATTTAAAATCCTCACAGGCTTTTACAAAGCTCTCCGGGTAATCGTCATTGATATAATCCATATAGGCTACAACATCAGGAATTCCGCGGTCGATAAAAACTACATTGTCAGGTTCTTCAAGCGAGTCTTCGAATTGTTTAATTCGGCCATTCAATAGCATTTCGCTAAACAATAAAGGTTGTTCCAAAAATAATTGGTCGATGCCTCTTTGTTGTGCTTCGAGTGTAACTTGTCTTGAAATTTCAGGGTAACAGCAGTAGCCACGAGCTACCAATTCGTTGATAAGAGTAGATTTTCCCGTTCCCGGGCCACCAATGAGAACTATGATTTGTTTTTGCACTTTCTAAAAATAAAGCGCAAATTTACCTAAACTTATTGGTATTTAAAAAGATTATTTTGCCTTAAGCGGACGATTTCGCAATTTTAAGAAATAAAGATCCTGCTACTCGCTATGATATTGGGTTTTTTAAAGGGAAAGGATAAAGGGGTTTTACTTCGATCTGCCAGGTAAGGCAGTTTTTTAGTGGGTTAATTTTCGTTACCCCTGCCTAAAATACTCACTTGCAAAATAAATATTTTCCGGAACTCACCTCTTTCATTTTTGAAGGAATGATAATATGTGATGTGAAATTCTTTTTCTTTAAAACATCGTTTACAAAATCCAGAACATATTGTTTTCCGTCGTGAAAAAGGTAGCCGGAATATTCATGCCCACCGCCACAGAATGTAATAAGTTCAATGTCTTTATGAAGGTCATTCATTTGGTTGTACACCGCATAGGACCCAAACAAAATTAACCAGCCTGAAGCATTGGTCGGGCAGGAGCGATGTGAACCTGCGCTATAAGGAACTGTTGTGTCGTTATTTCCGTGCGCCAGTAACATTGGGATTGCTTTTTCTTTGGTGATTAAATTAATATCCATAATGGCTCCGGAGCCTCCAATGAAACCGGAGTATTTAAAATTTTCGGGTAAATTGCCGGCGTATAAATTCATGAGTTTGTAATCCCCAAAAGAGGCATGAAAACCAATTTCGGCACCCGCACTGATTCCGGAAACAAAGAATTTGGAAGTGTCGAGATTGTACTGATTCGCATGCTGAATTAAAAACGAAGTGGCCTGCCACATATCACTAACGCCAATTTGAATTGCTTTTATTTTCTCGGTTAAAGTTCCTTTGCAGCCAAAATCTTTTTCTTTCATGTATAGACTGTATGAAATGCTGGCAACTGCGTAGCCGTTTTTTGCCATAAACATTCCGAAGTCTTTTTCGCTTGTACGTTCTCCGCCAGAAAATCCTCCGCCAAAAGCAAAAAGGATTAAAGGTGTTTTTTCGTTTGTTTTCTTTTGAGGTAAGTATAAGTCTAAATCCAGTTTGATCGTGTCATTTTGGAAATAAGTCATGGTTTTAACTTCCTGTGCCTGAACATGGTGAAAAGTGAGAATAGTAAAAAATAAGATGATGATTTTTTTCATTGTATTGTTGTTCAATTCTGGAGAGTCATAAAGAGAACGTTCTAAGTTTAAAACGGTACGACTCTGTGACTTTGTGAGCAAATTTCTTTGTGATGAATTCCCAAATATAAGATGAAATTTGACATAGTGATAATGTTGTAAAGTTTTTTTCTCTGCACCTTTGAACCGCTGTAACTTTGCTCCTTTAAAACAAAGTTTTAAGTCTGAAAAAAATCTAAAATCTAAAATCAAAAGTCTGAAATCAAAACCGTATATTTGCGTTTATTTTTAATTACGAATGGAGAACGATAAAGAAAAAAACACCGCTGAATTTTACGAGAGATTAAAAGTCGAGTTAGATAATTCAAATACTTGGCCAGCAGAATACTTATATAAATTCATTGTACCTTCAATAGACGATAATGTAGAGCGAGTTGAAAAAGCTTTTAACAATATGGGTGCGGTTATCAAAACAACAAAATCGAAAACTGGTAAGTTTACCAGTGTTTCAGTTGATGTTACCATGCATAGTGCTGACGAAGTGATTGGCAAATACAAAGAAGTTTCTACCATTGAAGGTATAGTTTCATTATAACTTATGAACGAAAAATATAGAAAAGAAGTCGCGAATGATGTTGTTTTTAACTTAGAATACAATTCTGAAAGACAACGATTAATCATTCCAGAATACGGTCGTCATTTGCAAAAACTGATAGATCAGGCTACCGCAATTGAAGATGCTGAAACGCGTAATAAAGCGGCAAAATACATTATTCAGGTAATGGGAAGTCTGAATCCGCACTTGCGTGATGTACCGGATTTTCAACACAAGTTATGGGATCAGCTTTTTATTATGTCTGATTTTAAATTGAATGTTGATTCGCCATACCCAATTCCGTCTCGCGATGTCCTGCAGTTGAAACCTGATGTTTTGCAGTATCCACAGAATTTTCCAAAATACAGATTTTATGGTAATAATATCAAATATATGATAGATGTTGCTAATAAATGGGAGGATGGCGAGATGAAAAATGCATTGGTATTGGTAATTGCCAATCACATGAAAAAGTCTTATTTAAGCTGGAACAAAGATACCGTTAAAGATGATGTGATTTTTGAGCATCTGTATGAGTTGTCAGGAGGTAAAATCAATTTATTGCAAAGTTCAGAAGAGCTTTTAAATACAACGGATTTATTGCGTACCAATAAACGTATGTCTAATAAAATCACACCGGCAGGACAGCCAAAAATCCAAAGTAATAAAAACAACAAAGGTCCGGGGAAAGCTAAGCCTTTTCAGAAAAATAATAATCAGAAGTAAAAGAAAGGGGGCTAAGGTTCTAAGGAGCTAAGTTTTTTTCTCTCAAAAAAATCTTAGAACCTCAGAACCTCAGTAACTCAGAATCTAAAAATAAAATAAAAAGTTGCTAAGTATCTAAGAAGCTAAGTTGCTAAGTCTTTTTTAAAGAAAAACTTAGAACCTTAGTACCTCAGTAACTCAGAACCTAAAAAAGAAATATGGGAATTTTTAAAATCGAAGGAGGAATTCCTTTAAAAGGAGAAATCACTCCGCAAGGAGCAAAAAACGAGGCATTACAAATTTTATGTGCCGTGCTTCTAACAGGAGATAAGGTGAGAATTAATAATATTCCCGATATTATTGACATTAATAAACTAATCACTTTACTAGGTAATTTAGGAGTTAAAATTCAACGAAATGAGCCGGGTTCGATTACGTTTCAGGCAGATGAAGTTAATGTTGGATATTTAGAAACAGAGGCTTTCAAAAAAGAAGGTGGGGCGCTTCGTGGTTCTATTATGATTGTTGGGCCACTTTTAGCTCGTTTCGGTAAAGGGTATATTCCAAAACCAGGAGGGGATAAAATTGGACGTCGCAGATTAGATACTCACTTTGAAGGGTTTATTAATCTTGGTGCAAAATTCAGATACAACAGAGAAGATCATTTTTATGGAGTTGAGTCTCCGGCAGAAGGTCTTACCGGAACAGATATGTTACTGGATGAAGCATCGGTAACCGGAACGGCAAATATTGTTATGGCTGCTGTTTTGGCTAAAGGAAAAACTACTGTTTACAACGCTGCCTGTGAGCCTTACTTACAGCAATTGTGTAAAATGCTGAACTCTATGGGAGCTAAAATTACCGGAGTAGGGTCGAATTTATTGACTATCGAAGGTGTTGAAAGCCTTGGTGGATGCGAGCACAGAATTCTTCCGGATATGATTGAAATCGGTTCCTGGATTGGTCTTGCTGCTATGACCAAAAGCGAAATTACAATCAAAAATGTAAGCTGGGAAAATTTAGGTTTAATTCCAAACACCTTTAGAAAACTGGGTATTACTATTGAAAAACGCAATGATGATATCTACATTCCTGCTCATAAAGATGGGTACGAAGTAAAAACAGACATTGATGGTTCTATTTTAACAATTGCCGATGCACCTTGGCCAGGATTTACTCCTGATTTATTGAGTATCGTTCTGGTTGTGGCAACACAGGCAAAAGGCGACGTTTTAATTCACCAGAAAATGTTTGAAAGCCGTTTGTTTTTCGTTGACAAATTAATTGATATGGGAGCAAAAATTATGTTATGCGACCCGCACAGAGCGGTGGTTATGGGGCATAATTTCGAATCTCAACTGAAAGCGACAACAATGTCATCTCCTGATATTCGTGCGGGGATTTCGTTATTGATTGCGGCTCTTTCAGCGAAAGGAACGAGCACCATTCAAAATATAGAACAAATTGATCGTGGATATGAGCGTATCGATGAGCGATTAAGAGCAATTGGAGCAAAAATCGTTAGAGCGTAAAGAAATATTTGCAATGAATTAATTCATTGCAAAAAAAATGTCGTTAGATGACAGATGAACAAAAAGCTGTAAAAGCTACTTATTTCAGTATTATAGGAAACACCTGCTTAGCCATCTTAAAAGGGCTGGCAGGTTTTTTTGGCAATTCTTATGCCCTAATTGCCGATGCAATCGAATCGACAACTGATATATTTTCGTCATTTTTGGTTCTGTTCGGAATTAAGTATTCGAATAAACCGGCAGACGAAAACCATCCTTATGGACACGGTCGTGCAGAACCTTTAATCACGTTTTTGGTGGTTGGTTTTTTGATTACTTCCGCCACAATTATTGGGTATGAAAGTATCGCTAATATTCAGACACCCCACGATTTGCCAAAGTCCTGGACGCTTTATGTTCTGGGGGCTATTATTATATGGAAAGAATACTCGTTTCGTTTGGTGATGAAGCGAAGTAAACAGACGAATAGCTCTTCATTGGCAGCAGATGCCTGGCACCATCGCAGTGACGCAATTACTTCTGTTGCGGCATTTGGTGGAATTTCGATCGCATTGATTATGGGGAAAGGGTATGAATCAGCAGATGACTGGGCGGCACTTTTTGCTGCTTTTTTTATCTTATACAACAGTTACAAAATTTTCAGACCAGCATTGGGTGAGATTATGGACGAAAATCTGAATGATGATTTAGTCGAAGAAATCCGCGTAAAGGCTTTAACTGTTCCTGGTATTCTTGGTACCGAAAAATGTTTTATTCGTAAGGCAGGAATGCGATATCATGTAGATCTTCACGCTATTGTTTCGGCTAAGATTTCGGTGAGAGAAGGACACGAATTATCACACAAACTGCAAGATACCTTAAAAGAGAAAATCCCACAATTAGGCAATGTTCTGATTCATATTGAACCGGATGATTATCATTGTTAAAAAAGGTTCAAAGTTGCAAAGGTTCAGAGGAGCAAAGGTATATACTTTGTGAAGTTCTTGACTTCATTCGAACTGATACATATTGAAAAAATCCGTTTACTCTTGATTAAAGAGTAAACGGATTTTTTTTATTTCAATCTTTGAGAAAGTTGCACAAAATCTTTGTCTCTCTGAATCTTTGCAACTTTGTACCTAGTCTAGTGCATTCAAAATCTTCAATCCAAAAATAATTCCATTTTGTTGGATGCCTCCCTGATAGGAATGTACATAATCTAGTCGGAAGATCTTAAACTTGCCAAATCCTAAATTGTCTAAACCGGCAGTAAACTCCGTGTATGGTTTTCGATCCGGTATGGCCAGAGAGTGGAAACCAATGTTCATAGTTGATTTTAAAAGATTCAAAAGCGGGATTTTATTCATGATAAAACCTTTGTCGTTGTGCTCCAGATGCATTTCAAAATAACTGTCATTAGTACTGTTCGTATAATAAGGCATTAGGTTGAAAACATTCAGATAACGGTCACTGGTTCCAATATGAGTCTGGTTTCCGTTAAAATGTTTGTAATCGATAAATGAAATGTTATCAGCGTTAAAGAATTTTGCAGCTTTAAAACTCATGCCTAATACTCCTTTATTACCCAAAGATAAATCGTAGAATATGGCCGCTCCGATTTTTTCAAATTCATATTTCTTTTCACTGGCGGCAAATGCTTTTTCAATAGACAAGAAAAGGGTTGGGAATTTGTCGTCTTTAAAATTATATCTTCCGTCCGGTCTTGAAATGTATTTGTTTCCAAAGTTAATTCGGGCGCCTAAAGAAGTTTTAAACAAATGGTGTTGGCTAAATGCCGGAGTCGTAAAATCGTTTGGTGCCAGTGGATTATTTGACGAGTAGAAGTCCTCTTTTTTAAAGAAAGTATAATCTGTAGTGTTAAAAAGTGGTTTGCGTTGTTCGTAAGCTACGTTTGCATTCAGATTGACACCATTCAGAATATTTTGTGAATAGTTAATCTGTGCAAACTCCAGATTGTACAGTTTCATGTAATTGTCTTTAAAAAACAATGAGCTCACAGAATTGATCAGCTTGCTGATTGGTTCGGCACTATTGAATTGTGCCACTTTAGTTCCTCCTGAAATTCTGATAAAAGCATAATTTATATTGTTGAATTTATGACTGAATTCTCCAATAACTCTAAAGCGATCTTCTGAAAAACCATAATTAAAAGTGGTACTGATGGAAGTCGTTTTGCTTTCATCTTCACTCCACTTTTTAAAAGAAAAACCAGAATCTAAATTAAAACCCTGAACCGTATTAAAACTTAAAGAAGTCAGATTCAATAATCCTTTATAGTCAAAAGAATGTCGTTTGAAGGTGTTTTTGTAATCGTACCCCATCAACACATCCAATACTTTAAACTTGTTGTTTTTGGCATCAATTGAGTCTATGTATTTTTGAGATTTGCGAATAACCAGCAGGCTGTCTTTTTTTGTATAATCAGTGCTTTCTTCGATCGTTAGGGGAATTGGACGAATGTTGTTCCAGAAGGCATCATCTTTTTTGTTTGCATTGAGTTCGAATGAGACAATTTCATTTCCGAATGTTTTCTTTTCAAACGAAGCAGGAAATTCATAATTGGAATATACATAGGCAAATTTTCCGGAAAATTTAATGCCAAAAATACTGGCTGTGAAATCTAAGGTTTGCGCATTTTTGATCCAGATTTTATTTTTCGTATTGTAGCTAAAACTTTGTTTTAGATTCATTACCTCCGTGAATTCGTTTTTCATACGATAGCCTTTGATGTCCAGATCAATTGCATAAATGGCAAAGCTGTCATCTACTATGTAAATGTAGCCTTCAAAAACAGGCTCTTTGTCACGTTTTGGAATTACCTTGATTTTATAAATCTGCTGTTTGTTGTCATCGAAAAAAGTGCCTTCAAGTTTGTATTTGTAATAAGCGAAAGCATTGTCTGCAATAGGAGAAATGAGTTTAGTATCGAAGCTTATAGTGTTTTCGTAAAAATCATAAGTCGATCGGGAAGCAGTGTTATAGCTGTATCCTCTATTGTTTCCTGAAATTTTAGAAGCGACAATGCGTTCTTTTAGCTTATTGGGTTTTTCAAAAGTAACTTTAGATATGGTTTCAGATAAATATAGAATCCCTGTTCCTGTCGAGTCTAAATTGGAAGCCATATCATCACCGAGATCTACTTTTTGTCCGAGAATTTTCTTGGGCAAATCTTTGACCTTAAACATCCCTTTGGAGTAAAAATCGGCTGTATATCGGATAACTTTGTCGGAGTTGTCTTTTTTGCTGGCAATGGCACTTTTTATAATGGTGTTGGCAGGATTGTTTTTTGGGTCGATTACTACTTCGTTTAAGGCAAAACTTTCTTCAGACATTTTTACATCCGGAAGTGTTGTTTTGGCATCAGTTGGAATTGTTATTTTTTGAGTCCTATACCCGAGATACTGGAAAACGATTTTGTTTTTGCCGGGTTCTTTTATGGTAAGCTGAAATTTCCCTTGTTCGTTAGAAGTTGTTCCGCTATAGGTGTTTTCTTCAAAGATGGAAACAAAAGGCAAAGGTTTGCCTTTTTCATCGGTTACGGTTCCCTTAATTTGGGCGAAGTTTGAAATTGAAAAAAATAAAAAGGCAAGTAGAGTATAGTTTTTCATGAAAGTGGTTTCTCTCACAAAAATAGAATAAGTTAAAAATGAGGATATTAAAAATTTGTTAAATTAAAAGTTGTGAAATGTTGGCTGTAAAATGTAAGTAACAGGTTAATTTTACCAGTATAATTTTGATTGACGATTTCTGATTCATAAAACGTTATCAAATGTGCAATGCTCCTGGATTTACAATTTAAACGGTAAAATATTTCAGATCACACATTTCACATTTTACAGTTTACATCTAACATCTCACAGAAAAGATTGAATCGCCAGTTCGTAACTTTTTAGTCCAAAACCAAGGATAACACCTTTAGCATTTCCGGATAAATAGGATTGATGTCTGAAACTTTCACGGGCGTAAGTATTAGAAATATGAACTTCGATCACCGGAGTGGTAACAGCTTTCATCGCATCGCCCAATCCTATAGACGTGTGAGTGTAAGCTCCGGCATTCAAGATAATCCCGTCAAATGAAAAACCGAATTCCTGGATTTTTCCAATCAATTCACCTTCAATATTGCTTTGGTAATACGAAAGTTCAAGGTTTGGAAATTTGACCTGCAACGTTTCAAAATAATCTTCAAAAGTTTGACTTCCGTAAACTTCCGGTTCTCTTTTTCCTAAAAGATTCAAATTGGGTCCGTTGATGATGGCAATTTTCATGAGCTTAGTGTAATATGTGAAATGTAAATTTTGAAATGTGATATGCAATTGGTGTTTTCATTGCTATTGACTTTTGCCTATGTCATTGATCTTTGCCATTGCATAGCTGTAAAAATAAAAAAACCGTTCCAATTAATAGAACGGTTTTTGTAAAAGTATGTGATATATTTTTTAGAATAAGAATCCGGCTGAGATTTGGAAAGTTGAATTTTTAACATCTGCATTTTTAGACGCTTCTGTTAATCCTAAACCATAACGACCCTGAACAAAGATGCTTTTAGTAAGTTTTACTCCTAATCCTGCATTAAGACCAAATTCAAAAGTTTCAGCATCTTTAACGTCGAACTTGTTTTTCTCGCTTAATAAAAACGAAGCCTGAGGCCCAACTTCTACACTAAAAGTATCATTTAGGTAAAATTTAGCCATTACTGGAATAGATAAGTAGCCTAATTTGTTTTTAAATTCACTAACTGCATTTTTATAAGTTGCACCTTGTGTCGAGTATAAAAGCTCAGGTTGAATAGCAAATTTATCAAGTAGTTTTATTTCGGCAACTACACCAGCATGGTAACTTGTAATACCATCTTTGTCAAATGCAACTCCGTTAAGACCAGCGTCTCCGGTTTGACTTGCAAAGTTAACCCCCGCTTTAACTCCAAATTGTACCAATTGAGCCTGAATTGTAGCTGAAGTTGCGATGAACAAGACAGCTGCTAAGATTATTTTTTTCATAAAAGTGTTTTTAAAATTGATGTTTTAAATGTTATCTAATAGTCAAAACTACAGAATTAGGAATTTATTGTTTTATATTTTGGTTTAAATAATTACTAAATTTCCCATGTTTATTGGTTTTTAGTCTGTAATTAACTCTATTTAAGAAGTTTATTGATAATATGTTTTTGCTTATGAAACTTTAATTTAATCGGATTTTTATTTCAAATTAAAAATAAAGACTATTTTATTTAGTAAGTTAATTATGATGTTCAAACTTAAATTCTGCACTTGAATGCAGCGAAAAGATCTCCTAAATTATAATATATTTTCAAATTTAAGAGAGGTAAATTGTATGTACTGTTTTATTTCCTATAATAAAAATGAGTTTTTAATAAGGTTATCTTTATATTTGATATCGAATAACCCAAAAAACAAATTGTAATGAAAAGAATAATTTTGGCTGCTATAGCAGTAATGGCGTTTGGATTTACTAACGCTCAGCAAACGAGATTTGGAGTAAAAGGAGGCCTTAATATTTCAACGGTAGTTGGAGGAGATGTTGAAGATACTAAATCTCTTATAGGTTTTCACGTTGGAGGTTTTGCAGAAATTCATGTTGTTCAGCGATTTTTTATTCAGCCAGAGCTTTTGTTCTCTACTCAGGGAACTAAAGTTGATGTACCTTCAGGGGCTGATTCCGATATTAAATTGAATTATTTGAATATTCCGGTATTGGCTAAGTATTATATCATTGATAAAAAGTTTAACGTTGAAGCTGGTCCGCAGCTAGGGGTGTTGCTTTCAGCTAAATTAGATGGTAATGACATTAAAGATTTTACCAGATCAGTAGATCTTGGTTTTAACTTAGGAGCCGGATACAGTTTTACAGATAATCTTTCAGTTGGTCTTCGTTATACAATTGGTTTATCTCCTCTTACTGATAAAGATATCGACAATTCAAGAGATTATTATGACAGTGCTAAAAATAGTAACCTTGCGTTGTCTTTGGCTTACAAATTCTAGTTTTTGCAAAAAAAAATATATTTGAAAACCTTCCTTTAATCGGGAAGGTTTTTTTATGCTTAAAAATGTTTTACTTTGTACATATGAAATGGGACCGTTACATAAAAGATTATCAGTCGTATCTGCGTATTGAGAGAGGTTTGTCTAAAAATACTATCGAAAACTATGGTTTTGATATCGAACGGCTGTGTCTTTTTTTGGAAACGAATAGTATAGAGATCTCTCCGCTTAAAATTGATGATGAAACGGTACAGCAGTTTATTTATGCGGTCGCTAAAGAAGTCAATCCACGCTCGCAGGCGCGAATTATTTCGGGACTAAAAAGCTTCTTTAATTATCTGGTATTTGAAGATTATAGAAATGACAGTCCAATGGAATTGATTGAGACTCCCAAAACGGGAAGAAAATTGCCCGATACACTATCTGTAGAGGAGATAGATACTCTTATTGGGGCAATTGATCTAAGTACCAATGAAGGCGAACGAAATCGTGCTATGCTCGAAACTTTATATGGCTGTGGGCTTCGGGTTTCCGAACTGGTTATGTTAAAAATTTCAGATTTATTTTTTGATGAAGGTTTTGTGAAAATTACCGGAAAAGGAAATAAAGAGCGTTTTGTTCCTGTGGGAAAAGTGACTCAAAAATACATACAGATTTATCAGAAGGAGATTCGAGGGAATCTTAAAATAAAAAAAGGCTGTGAGGATACCTTGTTTTTAAATAGGAGAGGCAATCACCTTACACGTGCCATGATTTTTACCATTATAAAAGATCTTGCGGTAAAAATCAACCTGCATAAGAGTATTAGTCCGCATACTTTGCGGCATTCTTTTGCAACTCATTTACTCGAAAATGGTGCCGACTTAAGATCGATCCAGTTGATGTTAGGGCACGAATCTATTACTACTACCGAAATTTATGTGCATTTGGATAGGAGTTTTCTGAAAGAAGTGATGTTTTCTTTTCATCCAAGGAAATAATTTTTGAAGCGGAAAGTCATTTTTAAATCAAAAAGTAATATATTGTGTAAAGTTTTGTGTTAGTTAGAGTCTAAAAGTGTCAATTTTAGCTTTTTGCTCTTGCTATTGAGATCATTGTTTTAATATTTCAATCTACATAAATAAGTGATATATGGTTTTTGATTTATATGGAAATGAGAATTGCTTAGAGGTAAATAATTTTTATAAAAAATTGCTTGCCGAGATGCCGGATCTACTGTTTCAATTTGTTATCGACAGCGATAACAGGTATTCTTTCCCTTTGGTCAGCAAATCTGCTGATGATATTTTTGAGCTTAGTGTAGAAGATTTTACCAATGATATAAAATTGGTTATTTACGATCGGATTTCTCTTCAGGATCGTGATCTTTTTTTTCAATCTTTGGTCAAATCGCGTAAAGAAGTGCAACCTTGGAATGTTGAATTTAGAGCCCTTTTGCCTAAAAAAGGATTGCGGTGGTTTAAGGTTTCGGCCAAAACCGAACGGTCTGCAGACGGACGAGTTAGTTTTTTCGGGCATGTTTCGGATATTACGGAACTAAAGGACAAAGAAGAAAAGCTGCGTATTTCCGAAGAACGTTTTCAGTTTGCTCTTGAGGCTTCTACGGCTGGAATTTGGGATTGGGATATGGTGACTAATACGGTCTTCTATTCGTCGTTGTCCTTAAAGATTCTGGAGTTAGAATCGACGGATATTTTTGATGATCCGGAACGGTGGGATAAGATTGTGCATCCGGAAGATCTTCCAAAGTATTATTCAGATATTCAAGAACATTTCGATAATAAAATTCCCTATTACGAAAACTATCATCGGGTAATGACTTCAAGTGGTAATTATAAATGGATTTTAGATCGGGGAAAAGTAATTGAAAGGGATGGTAACGGAAGGCCATTGCGTGTAATTGGTACACATACTGATGTTTCTTTGCAAAAAGAGAAAGAATTAGAGCTCTTGAAAACGATGAAACTGTACAGTGATCAAAACAGTCGCTTGGTAAATTTTTCACATATTGTTTCGCATAATTTAAATACTCAGGCCGGAAATATAAAATCTATTTTAGATTTTATTGACGCAGATGTGGATAAGCAAACGATAAACGAAATGTTAGAACATTTGCGAACAGTTTCAAATGATTTGAATGATACGATCGCAAATTTAACCCAGATTGTAAAAACACAAAGCAATATCAATATCGCTGTGGCGCCTTTGAGGCTTTCGGAATATATAGAGAAAACGATTACAACTATTAAAGGCTATGATAAACAAACAAAAGTTACGATTGTTAACAATGTTCCGAAGTATCTGACGATTAATTTTAATCCGGCTTATCTGGAAAGTGTTCTCTTGAATTTTACAACAAATGCGATAAAGTATGCGCATCCGGACAGGGATCCTGTAGTTGTTTTTGATTTTTCAATTGAGCCGGAAGGTTATAAATCCTTAAAAATTACAGATAATGGTTTAGGGATTGATTTGGCAGTTTATGGTGATCTTTTATTTGGGATGTATAAAACGTTTCATAAACATCAGGAAGCACGTGGAATTGGTCTGTATATTACCAGAAATCAGATAGAGGCGATGAAGGGAAGTATTTCGGTAGAAAGTAAAGTAGGGGTAGGAACTAGTTTTAAAATTATCTTTAACGATATTTAAAATATTAAGTTAGTATAAAAAAGAAAGGCTATCATTTGATAGCCTTTCTTTTTTATAAATAGTGAGAAGATTACTTCGCGATATTAACCGCTCTGGTTTCTCTAATTACAGTAACTTTTACCTGACCCGGGTAAGTCATTTCGGTTTGGATTTTTTGCGAAATCTCGAAAGATAAATTTGCAGCATTATCATCAGAAACTTTCTCGCTTTCTACAATCACACGAAGTTCTCTACCGGCCTGAATTGCGTATGCATTTTTTACACCGCTAAATCCGTAAGCTACTTCTTCAAGGTCTTTTAGACGTTGAATATAAGAGTCTAAAACCTGACGTCTTGCACCTGGTCTTGCACCCGAAATAGCATCACAAACCTGAACAATAGGAGAAAGTAATGATTTCATTTCAATCTCGTCGTGGTGAGCTCCAATGGCGTTACAAACTTCTTCTTTTTCACCATATTTTTCAGCCCACTGCATTCCTAATAAAGCGTGAGGTAAGTCACTTTCTGTATCCGGAACTTTACCAATATCATGAAGTAAACCGGCTCTTTTAGCTAGTTTTACGTTTAAGCCTAATTCGGCAGCCATGATACCACAAAGTTTAGAAACTTCTCTGGAGTGCTGTAATAAGTTTTGTCCGTAAGAAGAACGATATTTCATTCTACCTACCACTTTGATAAGTTCAGGGTGTAAACCGTGAATTCCTAAATCAATAACAGTACGTTTACCAACTTCGATAATTTCGTCGTCAATTTGTTTGGCTGTTTTAGCAACTACTTCTTCGATTCTTGCAGGGTGAATACGTCCGTCAGTTACTAATTTGTGTAATGATAAACGGGCAATTTCTCTACGAACGGGATCAAAGCAAGAAAGGATGATTGCTTCCGGTGTATCGTCAACGATAATTTCAACTCCTGTTGCAGCTTCAAGTGCTCTAATGTTACGACCTTCACGACCAATGATTCTACCTTTTACGTCGTCAGATTCAATGTTGAAAACAGAAACGCAATTTTCAACTGCTTCCTCTGTTCCAACTCTCTGGATCGTATTGATGATGATTTTCTTCGCTTCTTGCTGAGCAGTAAGTTTAGCCTCTTCGATCGTGTCCTGAATATGAGACATTGCTTTGCTTTTAGCTTCAGCTTTTAAACCTTCGACTAATTGCTCTTTTGCTTCTTCAGCAGAAAGTCCTGAAATTACTTCAAGCTGTTGCAATTGACTTTTGTGTAATTTATCAACTTCAGTTTGTTTTTTGTCTAAAACTTCAATTTTGTTATTGTATTCCTGTGTTTTAGATTCAAAATCGTCGTTTACTTTTTTTGCCTTCGAAAGTTCGTTTGAAACTTGTGATTCTTTATCACGTACTCTTTTTTCTACCTCGGCTACTTTTTTGTCTCTTGCTAAAATAACTTGTTCATGCTCTGATTTTAGTTCGATAAAACGCTCTTTTGCCTGAAGGATTTTATCTTTTTTGATATTTTCAGCTTCTAAATTAGCATCTTTTAAAATGGAAGCTGCTTCTTTTTTTGCGTTTTTAATGAGGTTAGAAATATTGCTTTTTTCGATAATTTTAGCAATTGCAAAACCTGCTGCAATTCCTATAATACCTGAAATAATGATCGTTATTATGTCCATGTTTGTTAAAATTTATATATAAAAAAAGCCTACATTAATTGCTTGAATAAACTCGTAAAGACAAGTTTTGAGCTAACTCACTGTTCAAGTTTCCAAGCCGAAGCATGGCATACTATAGTAGCGACGATTTGCTCATTCTAAATTGTTAGTGTTGAGTTTACCAATTGTGAACTAATGTAGGCAGTATCTTAGTTGTTGTAAAAGAACGTTTAATTTTCGAGATATTGATCTAATAGCGAATTTAATCTTTTAATTCTTTCGATAGTTTCTTCACCATCGATTGCGTTATCAATTTGTTTTTGTTCGACTTGTGATGCAAATTGCAGGGCACACATCGCCAGAACATCCTGTTTATCGCGAACCGCGTAACTTTCTTCGAATTGCTTGATCATAGCATCAATTTTTTTAGAAGCACTTCTAAGTCCTTCTTCCTGAGCTGGTTCTACCGTTAAAGGGTAAACTCTGTCTGCAATTGATATTTTAATTCTAAGCTTTCCGTCCATGTCGTTATTTTAATCTGATAGCTGTGCTATACAGTAATCAATTTCGCGAATTAATGAATTTATTTTAAGCTTTGTCTCTCTCTTGTTATTGTCGCTGCCGAGCAACGAATTGGCTATCTTAAGTGTTTCGTATTGCTTTTTCAAAGCTTCAATTTCTTCAGATTGTTTCTGGATAATTTGCGCAGCTTTGGTTAATTCTAATTGTAAAGCCTGATTATTATTCTCTAAGCCTTTTGATTTCTCAAAAAGCTTTTCGACTTTATATTCAAGAGTATCAATTATTTCGGCAATTACACTCATTATAAATCCTATTCATTACTTAATCCTACAAAGTTAGTATTCCTTTTTATTAATGCAATTTTTTATCGATTTTTTTACATTAAAAATAAACAAATAGATGAAATTCAATCGATTGTATTTTTGTGGCTTTATACTCGGTTTTCGCTTCTTAATTTTTTATCTTAGCAAAAATGTTACTTATGAGATTTTCACTACTTAGTCTGTTTTTTTGCCCGTTTATTTTCGCTCAGACGCAATATCCGAAAGATTATTTTAGTCCGCCACTTGAAATTCCGATGCAACTTTCCGGTAATTTCGGGGAGTTGCGACCGAATCACTTTCACGCGGGTTTTGACTTAAAAACAAATCAAAGAGAAGGATTAAATGTCCATGCAATAGCCGATGGATATGTATCCAGAATTAAAATTTCTACTTTCGGAAACGGTAAATGCGTTTACATAACGCATCCAAATGGCTATACTTCGGTGTACGGACATTTGCAAACACCAGTTGGACCAATTCTGGATTATGTAATGAAAACGCACTATAAAGAAAAGGCTTATGAGATCGAAATGTTTCCGAAACCCAATGAATTACCGGTAACAAAAGGTCAGTTGATCGGACTTTCAGGGAATACAGGTTCATCAGAAGGGCCACATTTGCACTTTGAAATTCGCGATACCAAAACAGAGTTTGTTATTAATCCGATATTTTTTGGTTTCGATAAAAATATAAAAGACACAAAAAAACCGAGTATTTCGAGTGTTTATGTTTTTCCATTAGAGAATACGACTGTAAATCAGTCCAGACAACCTTTGTTGTTAAATGTTGCTTTGCAAAAAGACGGAACCTATCTGGCGAGTAAAGTAAAAGCCAATGGAAAAATTGGTTTTGGGATTTCTGCTGTAGATTATGATGATGTTTCGTTCAATAAAAACGGAGTTTTTAATGTCTCTACTTTTGTGAACGGTAATCTAAATTACAATTATCAGTTTAATACCTATTCCTTTGACGAAATGCGTTATATAAATGCTTTCATTGATTATGGTAAATATAAAAAATCAGGTCAGCGTGTTCAGAAACTTTTTATGAAAACACCCTATGGTTTGAGTATTATTAAAACCGATTCATTGCGTGGGATTGTTTCGGCTGAACCAAATTTAGCTTCGACTTACAGAATTGAGGTTTCTGATTATTTCGGAAATTTAAGTTCTGTTATTGTTCCAATTGAGTACGACACTGCAACATCAATTGTAAAAGAAGAGCCGATAACTTCAAAATACTTTATTAAAGTCAATAAAGATTCGAATTTTGAGAAAGATAATATGTCTGTATTTTTTCCGGCAGGAACTTTTTATGACGATTTCAATTTAAACTTTGATGTTAGAAATAATCGCATTTATATTCATGACGATACTGTTCCGGTACATTCCAATTTTACCATTACAATTAAAGACAGTTCATTTCCGGAAGCTTTAAAGGACAAGCTTTTTATTGGAAGATTTGGCGGAAATAACGCCAGTTATAATGGAACGGTAAGAAAAGGAGATGTTTTTACGGCCAAATCAAAAATATTAGGGCAGTATGGTTTGGTCCTGGATACCATTGCGCCAACCATTAAAATAGCAAAGCCAATTCAGGACAAATGGATTACCGGAACGAAAAAAATAGAGTTTACAATCAACGATGCTTCTTCAGGAATCAAATCGTATAACGGTTATTTAAACGGAAATTGGATTTTGTTTGAATATGAAAGTAAAACGAGAAAAATTACCCATACTTTTGATGACAGCCTTGTGGCAGAAGGAGCAAATGATTTAAAAATAGAAGTGATTGATAATGTAGGAAATTCTGCTATCTTTGAAACTCATTTTTTTAGGAGCCAACAAAAATAAAACCAAAGCATTTGAATCAAAATAAGTTAATAGTCGTTTTTCTTTTTTTATGCATGACCAGTATTTCATTTGCTCAGAAGGCTCATGTTAAAGGTATAATTCTGGATAGTCAGAAACAGCCTGTTGCGGGTGTAAATATTAGCTCTTCCGGGAATGTTTCGCAGTCTGATTCTAATGGTTTTTATGACATCATAGTGCCATCAGGTAAAAAGACTTCTTTGATTTTTACGCACGTCTCTTTGAAGATGATGAGCCTGACGGTACATCTGATATCAAACGAGATTTTTGTTTTTAATCCTCTAATGAGTAGTTCGGAAGAGCAAATGGGAGAAGTTTTTGTTTCTTCTAAAAATAAAAAAAGAGTTCAGGGAATCACCAATGTAGATGTCGCCACCATCAAAAAAATTCCCGGAGCCAATGCCGGAATCGAAAATATTTTAAAAACACTGCCTGGTGTAAATTCTAATAATGAGCTGAGTACGCAGTATGCCGTTCGTGGTGGGAATTACGATGAAAATCTGGTGTATGTCAATGAGGTCGAAGTCTACCGTCCGTTTTTAATTCGCTCGGGACAACAAGAAGGGCTGAGTTTTACGAATACTGATCTCGTTCAGAATGTCGACTTTTCGGCTGGAGGATTTCAGGCAAAGTTTGGCGATAAATTGTCCTCTGTTTTAGATATTACCTACAGAAAACCAACTCAGTTTGGAGCTTCTCTGGAAGCTAGTTTACTGGGCGGAAGTATGTCCGTTGACGCGGTTTCCAAAAATAAAAAATGGTCGGCCGTAACCGGTGTTCGTTACCGAAATAACAGTTTACTGGTTAACAGTCAGGATACACAAACTAATTATACACCAACTTTTGCGGATATTCAAACGAATGTTAATTATGATATTTCTGCAAAATGGCAGGTTAGTTTTTTAGGGAATATTTCTCAAAATAAATATTTATACCAGCCTTTAACCCGTGAAACAAAATTCGGAACCATAGATCAGCCGATGGCACTGGCTGTGTATTATGAAGGTAAAGAGCGCGATCGCTACAATACGTATTTTGGTGCTCTGAAAACGACTTACAAAGTTTCTCCGAGTCTGACTTTAAAATTCATAGGTTCTCTTTTTCATACCGTAGAGCAAGAGCATTTTGATATACTGGCGCAGTATCGTCTGGGAACTATAGAAAATGAAGATGTTACAAATGTCGATTTTACGCGTGGAATAGGTTCGCAATTGAGTCATGCCCGAAATGATCTGGATGCTTTAATTGCAAATGCAGAGATCAAAGGGTTTAAAGAATGGAAAAATGATAGCCAGTTAGAATTTGGTTTGAAATATACCCGGGAATCCATTCGCGATAGAATTACAGAGTGGGAGATGATCGATTCGGCAGGGTTTTCGATTAATCCGCCAATTGCTTTTTTGCCTAAAAATAATCAACCGTACACCCCTTATACTGGTCCGTTATTGCCTTATCAGGATGTGCGGGCAACAAATTTTAATACTATAAACAGGTTTTCGGGATACGCACAGTGGAATAAAAAAGCTGAGATTGGATCCAGTCAGGTTTGGTACCATCTGGGAGCTCGTTTTCAGAGCTGGAATGTTTCCGGAGCTGCTGTAGAGGGTAAAAATCAAACAGTTTTCAGTCCGCGTGCCCAGTTCGCTTTAAAACCGGATTGGGATATGGATATGGTTTTCCGACTTTCGGGAGGGCTCTATCATCAGCCTCCTTTTTACAGGGAAGTTAGGGATTTGAATGGCGTTGTGAATCCAAACGTCAAAGCGCAGGAATCGGTTCATATTGTTTTAGGGAATGATTATAATTTTAAAATATGGAATCGTCCTTTCAAATGGGTTACGGAACTTTATTACAAATCGCTTTCAGATGTCAATGTGTATTCGATCGATAATGTGAGAATTCGATATGTTGCCAATAATAATGCGAAAGCATATGCTCAGGGAGTTGACTTCAGGCTCAATGGTGAGTTTGTACCCGGAACGGAATCGTGGATTAGCTTTGGGTATTTAAAAACCGAAGAAAATTATGAAAACAAAGGTTACATCGCGAGGCCTACAGATCAGCGTTTGAAATTTGCGATGCTGTTTCAGGATTATATGCCAAGCATACCAAGTGTGAAATTATACCTGAACCTGGTGTACAATACCGGTTTGCCGGGAGGAGCTCCGGCCTATTCAGATCCTTACCTGTATCAAAGCAGACTGAATGATTATCGCAGAGCTGATGTTGGTTTTGCTAAAGTTTTTGTAGATGGCAGTACTAAAGTTGCGAAAGCAAAATGGTTGAAAAACTTTAAAGAATTGTCTGTAGGAGTTGAGATTTTTAATCTTTTCAATAATCAAAATGCGATTACCAATACCTGGGTTCGCGATGTATATTCTAAAAATCAGTATGCCATTCCAAATTATATGACTTCAAGGGTTTTTAATGTGAAGCTGAATGCGAGACTATGATTGTAAAACGTGAAAAACGAAAGAAGATTTTTTACGTCCCGGGAATGATTTCTTTAATCTTAATTCCTTTGTTTTGTTTTTATCATTTTTATAAAGTTGGTGCTTTTAAGGTTTTTGGGGTGTTGGATATTTCTTTAGTTCCGGATAAAGAAGAATTTGAAAAGTACAAGGTTAAAGACTTAAGAAAATACAGAGATTTTATTTTTAATGGTGACAAAACGCAAGAGCTAAAATTGCAGGAACTAAGGTATTTTGTTCGGGATTTAGTTAAGAAATATGATACCGTGAATGGAGCAAAAATTCATTTTGGGTCAAAAACAGATTATAATACTTTTGTAAATGTTATTGATATTTTGAAAGTAGAGGAGGTTCCAACCTGGGCTCCGTATAAAGATGATATTTATGTATTAGCGAGTGCTAAACCAAAGCCTAAAAAAGATCGTCGGTTTTTTTGTGGGACACCTAAGTATTCAAGAGAAAATACAATTAGAATAGCGGAAGAAGTTAAAAGAAAAGAACTTGATGTTTTTCAACTTTCTTTCCTAAAACAGCAATGGGGTATATTTGTAGGTTATCTTGGCATTGTATTGCTTAGTATCTTTATGCTAGTAAAATTCAATAAAACTAGATAATACAATCAAAAATACTATATTTGATATCCTAATAGAATTAGCATACATGAAAAAGTCCTTAACCTATATAGCCCTGGCAATCATCGGAACAATGGTAAGTTGTAAAGATGAAGTGAAGAAACCTAAAGTAATTTACGATACTGCCAGTAAAACAAATGTTGTTGCAAAAACAGATTCAACACAGATTGAAATAGCCGATTTGCCTATTCAAATGGAGGGGACAAATTATTTAATTCATCCGGTTGGAGATCTGCGCGTTTTTGAAAAAGGAACAAAAGCACGTTACGGATCTTCGAGTGTGAATGATGTAAGTTTTACAATTTCAAATTTAGGTGAGTTCGAAATTACAGGTTATTTGCAAAACCTGAAATTCCAGAAAGTCGATTCAGATTCTATACGTCCTTTGACGGATAAACCAGCCCTGATTTTGACAGCTACTTATTTAAAATCGGTTGCGGATAAAACGCAGAACCAGATTATGGTTTATACTTTAGCAGACTCCGACACCAATAAAGATGGTAAAATAGATACCAGCGATATTAAGACTTTGTATTTAAGTAACATCAGTGGTGAGCGTTTTACTAAAATTTCAGAAGACTTTCAGGAATTGGTAGATTGGAGTTTAATCGAATCAAGAAATCGTTTGTATTTCAGAACGATTGAAGATACCAATCAAAATGGGCAGTTTGATAAAAACGATGTTTTACATTACAATTATATTGATTTAGCTTCAAAAAAATGGGAAGTTAAAAGTTATAAGCCTATTTAATTATTTACTAGACTAATTTCTTAATGTACTCTGAAGAAGAATTGAAAGATCAAGAAAAAGTAATTAGTAATGTGCTTGGGTATGTTTTTTTACCGTTATTTTTTTTCGTAATAATTGGAGGTTATTTTGTAGAAAATTCGAACGAGTATATAGAAAGACAATATAAAGAGGCTAATGAATATAGTTTTTCAGGAGTTGTATATGAAAAAAAGATTGAAGGGGGTGAAGGGTATCGTTTTCCTCACTATCTCTTTTTGAATACCGGGATTAGATGGAAGGTTAGTAGTCTTTTATATGATAAAATTCAGATTGGAGATTCTGTTGTAAAGAGAAGTAAATCTGATTCAGTTTTTTATTATATGAAAAAAAAGAATCAAATAATTATCGAAGACGAAAACTTTTATCTCAGAGAAAAATATTTTGCTAAACTCAAGCAAGAATAATTTTTAAGATAAAAAAAGACTCAGCAGTTTAGCACCTCAGAATCTCAGCACCTTTAAAAAAACTATATCAAAATATCACTTTCCAGATCAGATTTCTCGATATCAAGATCAAATCCCAGGCGTTCCGTTAAATCGATTACCAGTTTTTTGTACCAGTTTTCGGATTTTGGATGAATGTAAATCTTTTCGATCAATTGCTTTAGGTCAACATTGATTTTTAAGCCATCGTTTAGTTTAATGTCACTTTTTGAGGTATCGGTAAGAATTCGAACTTCGCGCTCATATTGAAAGCTTTTACGCTTAAATAAAAAGGGAAAGAATAAATCTTCAAACGGAATGTACTCTTTTTTGTAGTCGATATAATTTACCTCGCCAATGTATTGGTCGTAATTGTTTTCCGGTTTTACAGCATTCTGTAATCTTCTTATGGTAGACTGAATAGCTAGACCCTCATTATTTTTGGTGAAAATCTGCCACATAGCAAAGGATTCATATTCGTTGATGTGCCAGCTGCTTATGGCTACCTGTTCGCGATGGGTTTTGTAGTAGTTTAAAAAAGCAGGATTGTCTATGGCTAGTTTTTTAATCTCTTCGAATGTCGGTTCGCTAAACGTGCCTTCGTACTGGTCCTCAAACTTGTCAGAGCGTGACATGAATAATTTCTTAGACAATAATAAATCAAGGAATTTAGACAAGTCTAAGTATTTCCAGACAATTGTATCCGGATCATCTGGAAGTTTTATATTCGGATTGTTGAGATACATGTTTTCAGATTTAAGGGGTACTAAATAAAAAAGCCACAGATTACACAGATAAATATAAGATTTTAATTCGTTGATAGAAAAATAATCTTTGGTAATCCGGGTAATCTGTGGCTAAGCCTTTGTTTTTTTATTTATGATTCGAAAGACTGCATGGTCACTAGTTTGTTGTATGTTCCGTTATGCGCAATCAGTTCTTCATGTGTTCCTTGTTCGACAATTTTTCCTTTTTGCATAACTACGATTACATCTGCTTTCTGAATGGTCGAAAGACGGTGGGCAATTACAATCGAAGTTCTGTTTTGCATCATGTTTTCTAAAGCCACCTGAACAAATTTTTCACTTTCGGTGTCTAATGCTGATGTTGCTTCATCCAAAATCATAATTGGAGGGTTTTTTAACACCGCTCTGGCAATTGATAATCGTTGTTTTTGTCCTCCTGAAAGTTTGTTTCCGCTGTCGCCAATGTTGGTGTAAATGCCTAAAGGAAGTTCTTTTACAAATTCAAAAGCATTAGCGATTTTAAGTGCTTCGATAATTTCATCGTCTGTCGCGTCGAGTTTTCCTAAGGCAATATTAGCTTTGATGGTATCATTGAATAAAATACTGTCCTGAGTTACCAGTCCCATCAAACTGCGAAGAGATTGCAAATTGATATCCTTGATGTTGATACCGTCAATTGAAATTGTCCCATCGTTTACGTCGTAGAAACGTGTCAGCAAATTAGCAATCGTACTTTTTCCACTTCCGGATTGTCCGACAAGTGCAACGGTTTGCCCTTTTTTGATGTCAAGAGAGAAGTCTTTTAAAACGGTTTCATCTTCATATTTGAAGTTGATGTTCTTAATGCTGATGTTATTGTCGAACGATGTTTTTTCGAACGCCTTATCTTTTGATGTAATCGTGTTTTCCTGCTCTAAAATTTCAAGAACGCGTTCAGCAGCAGCATTACCTCTTTTTACTCCGTAGGAAGCTTTAGAGATTGCTTTTGCAGGGGTTAGAATATTATAGGCTAATCCCATATAAGCAATAAAAGAAGGGCCGTCAAGTGTTTTTTCAATTAAAACCATTTGTCCTCCGTACCAAAGTAAAATTGCAATTACAGTGATTCCCATAAACTCGCTGGCAGGTGATGCCAAGTTCTGACGATTCCCGATACTGTTGGATAGTTTGAAAAAGCGTTCTGTTGAATTTTGAAAAATAGTATTGAAGTAATTCTCGGCATTGTATCCTTTTACGACTTTTAATCCTCCAATTGTTTCTTCAATAGTGGATAAAAAACTTCCTTGTTCTTGTTGCGCTTTTCCGGACTGTTTTTTTAATTGTTTTCCGATTAAGGAAATGATGTAACCCGAAACAGGGATAAAAATAAAGACAAATAAGGTAAGTTTGGCACTGATGATTAACATAGCACATATCGTAAAAACAATAGTTAATGGCTCTTTTACGATAAGTTCTAAGATGGCTAAAAACGAAGTTTGGACTTCATTTACATCAGCAGAAATTCGGGAAATAACATCCCCTTTTCTTTTTTCAGAATAAAATGCCAATGGTAATTCCAGTGTTTTTTTATACAACGCATTTCGCATGTCTCTTAATACACCATTTCGCAAAAAATTAATAAAAAACATAGCGAGATAATCGGCTAAATTTTTCAATAAGAAGATTGAAATGATAAGAGCGACCATCACAGAAAGTATAAAACCGGGATTATTAGGATCTGTATTTTTTGTAATGTAATAGCTTAGATAGTTTTCGGCAAATTCTTTTGCATGGGTAATTCCGTCATAAGTTGGCATCACATAATTCTTCTTTGTTTTGTCAAACAAAACCTGAAGCATAGGAATTAATGCCATGAAAGAAAGTGTGCTAAAAAGCGCATACAAAATATTAAAAAAGATATTTAGGAATGCGTATTTTTTATACGGATATATAAAAGGAACTATTTTTTTAAAATTACTCATTTATTTATGGATGTTATTTTCTGCTATAGCAATGGCTCTTTCGAGTTTTTCTAGCAATAATTTTTTTTCTGGTAATTGGGTTAAAATAAGCTGAAACTTTAATTTTTTGGTCATTATCCAGCATTAAATAATTAATTTGCTCGGGAGATTTTTCACTGCACAAAATTAATCCAATTGGTTTGTTTTTGCCTTCTTTTTGTTCATTTTTCTCTAGCCAACGTAAATAAAGCTCTATTTGGCCTTTGTAACCCGCTTTAAATTTTCCTGGTTTTAAGTCAATGGCAACCAAACGGCGTAGACCACGATGGTAAAAAAGTAAATCGATGTAAAAATCTTCATCATCAATTGTTATTCTTTTTTGGCGGGCGAGAAAAGCAAATTCACTCCCCATTTCAGTAATGAACTTTTGTAATTGAGCTAAGATCGAACTTTCTAAATCTTTTTCAGAATAAGTATCGTGTAGTCCTAAAAAATCTAAGAAATAAGGATCGCGGAAAGTTAAATCCGGGCTAATTTGTTTTTCGTTTTTTAGTGAAGCTAAATCATTAACGATTGTTTCTTCCGGCTTTTTGCTGATAGCAGTTCTTTCAAAAAGCATACTGTCAATGCGTTCTTGTAAGGTTCGCACGCTCCATCTTTCGTGAATGCTCATTTGGATGTAGAATTCACGTTTTAAATCGCTTTCTGTACTTAATATTGAGTATAAATGTGACCAGCTCAATTGTGCAGACACTGTCTGCACAATTGTATAGTCTTGAAAAACAGAGTTTAGTTTTATGAAACTATGTATGTTTCTTTTACTGAATCCTGTACCGTATCGTTTGGATAATTCTAAACTTAAACCTTGAATGATTTTCTTTCCATAATCAGCCCGATCATTTTTTAGAATCTCTTTATTGATCGTTTTTCCAATTTTCCAATACAGAAGTGTTAATTCCTGATTAACCGTTTTAGCAACAAAATGACGACTCTGATCTATTAGTCCAATTATTGAATCTAATAGTTCAGGTTTGTTATTTGTGTCAGGTTTGTCACTCATTTTTTTATTTCAATTGCATTCCTGCAATGATATTTTGTATTTTTCCGTCTAAATAGCTTTCTGCTTCATCAAACTCCTGGACTGATTCTAATTCTGCATTTACACTGATATAGAATTTAATTTTTGGCTCTGTTCCGCTTGGTCTTGCACAAATTTTAGACCCGTCTTCAGTATAATAAATCAATACGTTTGATTTTGGAACATCCATAACAGATTCTTCACCGTTCAATAAATTTAAGGCAATTGACGATTGGTAGTCTTCCATCATAATAACACGCTGACCGCTGATTTCTTTTAACGGATTTTCGCGCAGACTGATCATCATCTGGTTGATTTCTTCCAGACCTTCCATTCCTTTTTTAGTTATAGAAACCAGGTGTTCTTTGTAGAAGCCATTTTCAACATAAAGCTGTAAAAGCTCTTTGTAAACACTACTTCCGGCTGCTTTTGCCTGAGCGGCAATTTCGATAATTAATAAGGTTGCAGCAACGGCATCTTTATCTCTGACAGCATCGCCAACCATGAAACCAAAGCTTTCCTCGCCACCTCCGATAAACTGAAGTTCCGGGAAATCTTTAATCATTTTGGCAATCCATTTAAAACCGGTCAATCCTACTTTGCACTCCACACCATAGTTTGTGGCCAGTTCCATCATCATTGGAGTTGAGACAATTGTCGAACCAATGAATTGTTTTCCATTGATTTTGCCTGCTTTTTTCCATTGTTTCAATAAGAAAGCAGTCATTAAAACCATCGTTTGATTTCCGTTCAATAAAATCATTTTGCCTTCGTTGTTTCTAACGGCAACACCAAGACGATCGCAATCAGGATCTGTTCCGACTACAATATCCGAATGTGTTTTATCGGCCAAAGCTAAGGCCATTGTCAAAGCTTCAGGTTCTTCAGGATTTGGAGATTTTACGGTTGGGAAATTTCCATCAGGAATGGCTTGTTCCGGTACGATGTGTACATTTTTGTAACCCGCCTGTGATAAAGTTTCAGGAACAGATTTAATCGATGTTCCGTGCAAAGATGTAAAAACAATATGCAAGTCGTCTTTTGCTTTTGCCGGTGTATTAAAACTGGCATTTTCAATAGACGATTTTATAAAAGCTTTGTCGATTTCGGAATCGATATACTCGATCAGACTTTCGTTGGCTTTGAATTTAATTTTATCGTAACCTAGGCTTTCGATAGTGTTGATAATTGCAGCATCCTGTGGAGGTACAATTTGTCCGCCATCTTCCCAGTACACTTTATAACCGTTATATTCCGGTGGATTGTGAGAAGCTGTTAGTACAATCCCGCATTGGCAGCCTAAATATTTAAGTGCAAACGATAATTCTGGAGTTGGTCGTAAATCGGAGAACAGATAAACATGGATTCCATTTGCAGAGAAAACATCAGCAACAATTTTGGCTAAAGTATTACTGTTATGACGGCAATCATAAGCGATAACGACTTTTAAAGGCTGATTAGGGAAAGCGACATGCAAATAATCAGATAAACCCTGAGTATTTTTTCCAAGTGTGTATTTGTTAATTCGGTTGCTTCCAACCCCCATCACACCGCGCATTCCGCCAGTTCCAAATTCAAGGTTTTTGTAAAAACTTTCCTCAAGTTCCTTTGGTGAAGTTGTCATTAATTCTTTAACAGCAGCTTGTGTTTCGCTGTCAAAGGTTGGTGTTAACCATTCGTTTACTACATTTAGAATATTAGGTGCTATATTCATCATTCGTGTCTTTTTATATTTAAATAATAATAGAGTTCGGGAACTATTTATTTTTATAAGTTTGTTTTATGCGTTGTTTGGAATTTGCCTGTTTTTTTTACGGTTGGAAGCCGCAAGAAGAACCAGATTCCTAATAACAGTTTTGTGTTAGAAATTAACCTCTCGGGCTACTTTATAACGTGCTTCGTTGCTTTTGGTTCTCAGGATAATTTCGCCCAGAAAACCGGCCAGAAACAATTGTGTTCCCAGAATCATAGTGGTTAAAGCGATAAAAAACCAAGGATTGCTGGTGATCAGACTGTATTTCATTCCATTATACATATGGTATAATTTGGAGATTCCGATATAACCTGCCAATAAAAAACCAATTATAAACATCAAAGATCCAATGGCGCCAAATAAGTGCATTGGTCTTTTTCCGAATCGTGATAAGAACCAGATTGTAATTAAATCAAGAAAGCCGTTTATAAAACGTTCCATTCCAAATTTAGTTTCCCCGTATTTACGGGCCTGGTGAATAACCACTTTTTCACCGATTTTATTAAAACCAGCGTTTTTTGCCAAAACCGGAATGTAACGGTGCATTTCACCAGAAACTTCTATGTTTTTAACAACGGCATTTTTGTAAGCTTTTAATCCGCAGTTGAAATCGTTCAGCTCAACGCCTGAAGTCTTTCTGGCGGCCCAGTTAAATAATTTCGAAGGAAGATTCTTTGCTACAACCGAGTCATAACGTTTTTTCTTCCAGCCTGAAACTAAATCAAATTTTTGAGCTGTAATCATTTCATATAAACCTGGAATTTCGTCCGGGCTATCTTGCAAATCAGCATCCATGGTAATGATAACATCACCCTGCGCTTTGGCGAAACCCGCATGTAAAGCCTGCGATTTTCCAAAGTTTTTCATGAAACGAATTCCTTTTACATTCGGATTTTCGTTAGAAAAACCTTCAATAATATTCCAAGAATCATCTGTACTTCCATCATCTACAAAAATGATTTCATAAGAGTAATTGTTAGATTGCATCACTTTAATAATCCACGAATAGAGTTCTTGTAGTGATTCCTCCTCATTTAGAAGCGGTATAAGTATAGATAAATTCATTTATTTTTTTATTCTTGTGTAGTTTTGCTTTTAAAAAATGCTGCGAAAATTAATCCAAAAATGGCACTGATAACGATTGCAAAAACAGATCCTTTTAATAATTCGAAAGTCGAGTAAGGGCTGCTTTCTTTCATTTTGCTAATGGCTTCATTGATAGACGAAGCAGGAGCTCCAAATTTCTGCATCATGTTTGCCGTGTATTTGATCATGATTTCATTTAGAGTGTCTTTTGCACCCGGATCAATAACGTTAAATAAAACAATGTTAAATAAGGTAGAAATTAAAACGCCAATTACAGCTGCCAAAAAGTAAGTTGTAAAAGCCTCCTTGAACGAAAAAACTCCTTTTAATTCTTTCTTGGTTTTAGAAAGTAAAATAATACTGATTGTCAGACTGATTACGATGCCGATAATGCCCATCCACCAGGCAGTGAACAGATTTAAATCGATTGCATATATTGTAGCAGTAAATAATGCAGATGCAATTCCAATCATTACACCGTAAGTAATTCCATTCTTTTTTATAACTTCATTAATCATATTTTTATATGTTTTAAAATTAATCCACAAATATAGTAATTCCCAATACACACTAGATATATATTAAAAAAATTAATACAAATCACAAGGCCGTTAAAATTATTGATTAAAAGATTTGTTAATTCGAAAAAAGTTGTAAATTTGCACACTTAAAAATAATTAAAAGTTTTAAACAAAAAAGAGTAGCGTTGTTTACACCTTTTTCTAACCATGGAAAAGCTTCAAAATAAAATTGCTCTAAACAATAAATAAAATAAAAAGATGAAAAAAGGAATTCACCCAGAAAATTACAGATTAGTTGCATTTAAAGACATGTCAAATGACGAAGTTTTTATCACTAAATCTACTGCAGATACAAAAGAAACAATTGAAGTTGACGGAGTTGAGTATCCAGTTGTAAAAATGGAGATTTCTAGAACATCTCACCCATTTTATACTGGTAAATCTAAACTTATCGATACTGCAGGACGTATTGATAAATTCAAAACTAAATATGCAAAACACGCTAAAAAATAATAGCTGTTTCTATATCATACAAAAGCCTTCCATTCGGGAGGCTTTTTTTATTTAAGCGATGTCTCGTCCTGAAATAAGTTGACATAAAATTGACTTATTTATGAATAATCCAGAATTTAAAAAAGAGCGACGCAGTCAGAGAGATTACAACATAGGC
>NZ_CADCST010000070.1 GCF_902804485.1 Flavobacterium collinsii
TGAAAACACCTAATTTTGTATATCAAAAAACCAGCAAAGAGAACTTTACTGGTTTTAATTAATATTGTAAAACTTGTCAACCTATTTTAGGACGACTCACGAAACAAGTACAAGATTTTACGTAAAGTCATCAAGGTCTCTATTTACAAAGCTTTGCGAACTTTGCGTAAAACCTCAGCGCACTTAGCGGTTAAAAAAAATGTGCTATATCTGCTGCAGTACAAATGACACAAATAAAATAATTGTAACTTTGAACCCGATAACCAAATCAAGATTTTAACAAGTATCAAATTTAATTATTTATGAATTACATTCTTTTTGACGGTCCCGTCCGGAATGCTTTATTACCTTTTACTTTTACAAGACCTGTTGCCGATATATTAATTGGAATTATGACGATTCGCCAGAAATGGGAAGCACGTCTGGGTTCGACAATTACTACCATTACCGAAGATTACTTATCAGAAAAATTCCCAATGGTAGAATTGGAAGAAAATGTAATGATCAATGCAGCGTATTTGCCAAATGATGCGCTTGCTGAATTGGTTTCTAATCTGGCTACAAATCAGGCTATTTTTAAAGGTGATGATGTAATTGCTTTTTTTACCAATGAAAATCAGGAAGAAGTTGATTTCGATTCGTACGAAATCATTCAGTACAATGAGGATTGTTTGACAGTAGAACATACCTGGGATATTTTTTCTAAAAATGATGCGGCGATTCGTGAAGATTTCCAGTATTTGACTGAAGACAGAAAATCGCAGCCAATCCCGAAAAGTGTAAATGTTATTGCGCCCGAAAACATATTTCTTGAAGAAGGAGCAAAATTAGAGTTTGTGACGCTAAACGCTTCAAATGGTCCTATATATATAGGGAAGAATGCTGAAATTATGGAAGGAACCGTAATTCGAGGTCCTTTTGCTTTATGTGAAAATGCACAGGTGAAACTAAATGCCAAAGTTTATGGAGCGACAACAGTAGGTCCGGGATCAAGAATCGGAGGAGAAGTTAAGAACTCGGTGCTTTTTGCTAATTCAAACAAAGGACATGATGGTTTCTTAGGAGATTCTGTTTTGGGAGAATGGTGTAATATTGGAGCAGACAGTAATAATTCGAACCTGAAAAATAATTACGAAGAAGTGAAATTATGGAGCTATGAAACAGAAGGATTTGCTAAAACAGGGCTTCAGTTTTGTGGTTTAATGATGGGAGATCATAGTAAATGCGGAATCAATACGATGTTCAACACCGGAACAGTAGTAGGAGTGAGTGCTAATATTTTTGGAAGTGGTTTTCCACGTAATTTTGTTCCAAGCTTTTCATGGGGTGGAGCAGCTGGCTTTACAACTTATGTAACCAAAAAAGCTTTTGAAACCGCAAAATTAGTAATGGGACGACGTAACATCGAGTTTGATGAGACAGAATCGGGAATCTTAGAGCATATTTTTGAGGAAACTAAAAAATGGAGAAAAGATTAAATTAAATAATTGGTCAATTAGATAATTAAGTAAACCCTACAGAATATTTTAATTCTGTAGGGTTTGTTGTTTTTAAATCGTTTGTTATTTGTTTATCTTAGTAAAATCTCCTTTCAGGTTAAATTTTAATTCTAAACCGTTGGTTAGTTTTACTTCGTATCCGGAAGAACCTATTTCTATTTTGGTTATTTTCTCTTTAGGAAAATTTGTTTTTACATACGAAGTGATTTTTTTTGGGATAATAGAAGCAGGGATTTTAGAGTTTTTACCATCAACTTCTTTCCAGTTTCCTTTTTTATCAAATTCGATTTCAATTTTATTGTCAAATTGGACTTTGTATTCTGTAGAGAGTAATTCTTTGTCCTGAAGTATGTAACTGGGCTTTTTAGAGCCAAAGTGAGTTTTTAAGAAAGTTTGTGCGTTTGCCGGTAAAACTTCTTTTTTAATCACCGTTTTTTGTGCGTAAGCAGAAAATCCAAATAATAATCCTGCAATTAGACAAGTCATCAAGTTTAATTTTGGTTTCATATTTTGTTGATTTTTAAATTGTTATCCAAGATAATACTAAAATTTGATAAAGTGTAAGAATATTTAGGTGATTTTTAAATCTGAAGCGACAGTCGTCTAAATAATATTGTCTAATACTCTAATTAATCTATCTTTGCACCACGAAAAAAATGGGTGGTCAAAAAAACGATTAACCGATTAAACAAATTCACAGAAGATAATGATTACAGTTAACGATATTTCAGTTCAGTTTGGCGGAACTACATTATTTAGCGATGTTTCTTTTGCTATCAATGAAAATGATAAAATTGCCCTTATGGGTAAAAATGGTGCGGGAAAATCGACACTTTTAAAAATAATTGCCGGTCAAAGTAAACCTTCTACCGGAAGTATCTCAACTCCAAAAGATGCTGTAGTGGCTTACTTGCCGCAGCATTTATTGACTAAAGATGGTTCAACTGTAATGGAAGAGGCTTCTAAAGCTTTTGGTGAGATCTTTAAAATGAAAGCTGAGATCGATGAAATTAATGAACAATTAACGGTTCGTACGGATTATGAAAGTGATGCTTACATGAAGTTGATCGAAAGAGTTTCAGATTTAAGTGAGAAATATTATGCTATTGAAGAAGTAAATTACGAAGCCGAAGTAGAGAAAATTTTAATAGGTTTAGGTTTTGAGCGTGAAGATTTTACTCGTCAGACTTCTGAATTTTCGGGAGGATGGAGAATGCGTATCGAATTGGCTAAAATTCTTCTTCAAAAACCGGATTTGATTTTACTGGATGAGCCAACGAACCACATGGATATTGAAAGTATTCAGTGGCTGGAGGAATTTTTATTGACTTCTGCAAAAGCAGTTGTGGTAATTTCGCACGATAGAGCATTCGTAGATAACATTACCAATCGTACTATTGAGGTAACAATGGGAAGGATTTACGATTACAAAGCAAAATATTCTCATTACTTAGAATTAAGAAAAGACCGTCGTATTCATCAGCAAAAAGCATACGATGAGCAGCAAAAAATGATCGCAGACAATAGAGCGTTTATTGATCGTTTTAAAGGAACTTTCTCTAAAACAGATGCGGTTCAGTCTCGCGTTAAGATGTTGGAGAAATTAGTTATTGTGCAGGTTGATGAAGTTGATAATTCGGCATTGAAATTAAAATTCCCACCAGCAGCACGTTCCGGACAATATCCGGTTGTGGTTAAAGATTTGTCAAAATCCTACGGAGATCATGTGGTTTTCAAAGATGCAAACATTGTGATCGAAAGAGGACAAAAAGTAGCATTTGTTGGTAAAAACGGTGAAGGAAAATCTACCATGATCAAAGCGATCATGAAAGAAATCGGAATTGATGAAGGAAGCGTAGATATTGGTCATAATTCTCAAATTGGATATTTTGCGCAGAACCAGGCTTCTTTGTTGGATGAAAATGCTACTATTTTCGAAACAATTGATGCTATCGCTGTGGGAGATATTCGTACTCAGATCAAAAACATTCTGGGGGCATTTATGTTTCAGGGTGATGATATTACCAAAAAAGTAAAAGTACTTTCGGGTGGAGAAAAAACACGATTGGCAATGATTAAGTTATTGTTGGAACCTGTTAATTTATTGATTCTGGATGAGCCTTCGAATCACTTGGACATGAAAACGAAAGATATTATTAAAGATGCCTTAAGAGATTTCGACGGAACTTTAATTTTGGTTTCTCACGACCGTGATTTCCTTGACGGATTGGCGACTAAAGTTTTTGAATTTGGTAACAAACGCGTGAAAGAACATTTCGAAGATGTTGCAGGCTTCCTGGCACACAAGAAGATGGATTCTATGCGTGAAATAGAAAAATAAGATATTTTAATGAAATATATTGATGGGTTGTAATTCGTGAGAAGTATAGTTACATCTCTGAAAAGAATCTAGACGATACCTTAAAAAGCACAAGAAATTCAATTCTTGTGCTTTTTTTATGGTTATTAATTAAGTAATTAAATTTCTTTAAGAACGGTTCTCTTTTTAAAGTACAAGGCAATATAGGCAAGAACAGAACAGATAGACCCAATAAGAATCATATTCCAGACGGCTGTTGTCGTTTGCGAGTAAGAGCCATTTTCTATAATTAGTATCCTGAATGCTTTCAAAAAGTGGGTGAGTGGAATAACATTGGCAATGGCCTGTACTGCCTGAGGCATCTGACTTAAAGGCCAGGTGAAACCACTGAGAATAAAGCTTGGAGTGGCAATTACCATTAGAATCTCGGTCGCTTTTAATTGATTGGGAACTATGATGCTCACTAGAATTCCGATAAAAGAAACAGAGAGTACAAATATTCCGGCAACGAAAGTCAATGGGGCTAAGTTTTCATAAAATGGTAATCGGAACCATAAAGTAAAAAGCCAGTAAATAATCCAGATTCCGAAACTCATTATTAGGTACGGAATAATTTTTACAGCTAGCATTTTTAAGATTGATGGGCATTTTTTTACAAGGTCTTTAAATGTTCCATTTTCAAATTCTGAAGCAAATGATAATGCCAGACCTAAAAGTAAAACCTGCTGAAGCACGGTTGCTAAAACTCCCGGCCAAAGAAAATACATATAGTTCGTGCTTCGGTTGTATTTTTTAATAAAAGTAGTTTTGAAGGGTTCGTATTGGGAAGCAAGTAAGTTTTCCGGTACACCTTGTTTTCTTAAGGTCTCAATCTGAACACCTGCTTTTAGAGTTCCCAAACAAATTTGTATCGCTGTTGAGGCGTAATTAGCGGTTAAAACATTTGAGGTGTTTACTATCGTTGTAATTTCAGGATATTTTTTGGTGAGCGTCATTTTTTCGAAATCTTTCGGAATAATAACCACACAAGTAGCTTCTTTTTGAATGGCAATTTTAGAAAGATTGTTTTGATCGTACAAAATAGTAGCAATAGATAGCACTTCGTTGTCTTCAAACATCTGAATTGCTTTTGAACTTAATTCAGAACGGTCCTGATCAATCACAATAATGGGTAAATCGGTAACCTTGCCTTTTCCGTAAACATAACCTAATAAAACGCCATACAGGATTGGTGCACCAATGAAAAGTATTCTAAGGACCTTGTTTTTCCAGAATAACTGAAATTCCCGTTTAAGCAATGAAGAGAAATTTTGCATAGTTAAAGAGATAAAGTGACGGTTGTTTTGGTGATGAGATCTTTTGTTTGCTCAATGTTGGAAGGCGTTATTTTTATTTCAAACAAGCTTTCCTGCATTTCATAATCAGGATAGGCGGTCGCGATATTTCCGTAGGCCCCTAATTGTTTTATAGTTGAAATGGTTCCTTTGATGTTTTCTTTCTTATAGGGAACATGAACAGTGATTTCTTGTCCTTTTTTAAAATCGCCTAATTGCTTTTCGGGAATTGTAAAGCGAAAATAAGTGCTGTTGGAGATATAGCCATTAAATAAGGTATAACCGGGCAATGCCAGTTCGCCAAGATTTAAAGTAATGGTTTCAATACTCATGTTTTGCGGAGCAATGATATAACGTTCCTTGTCGGCAGTTTCGACTTCCTGCAACGCTCCAAGCGCTCGGTCCTGTTGTCCGAGTGCCATTGTTTGCTGTTCGATTCGCGCACCTTTTTTAGCATCGTCTAACTCGGCAACAACAGCATTGTATTGTGCTTGTGCTCCCTGATACTTCGCAAAAGTTTCGTCGTAAGTTTGTTGTGATATGAGGGAGTCCTTGAGCATATTGGTTAGTCGTCTGATTGATTTCTGCGCAAATTCGTATTGTTCTTTTAACCCCATCTTTTTAGCTTCCAATTGCTTTATCTGATTTTCTGTAGCTCCCTTTACGGCCATTTTGTACTGGGCTTTTGCAGATACAACGGCTCCCTCTGCCTGGCTTTTTTTTGCGTCAACTTCAGGAATATCCAGTATGGCAAGTGTATCTCCTTTTTGAACCTGATCTCCTTCCTTGACAAATATTTTTAGGATCTTACCCGGAATTTTACTCACAACGGCAATTTGTTCTTTTTCTATTTTTCCCTGAATTAAATCTCCTTTTTTTGCTTTTTGACATGCTATAAAAAGGAAAATGATTGTGATGCTAATGATTACTTTTTTCATAAAACAGAACTTTTATTTGGATAGTTTTTTGGACAAATCGCCGGTAGCAATTATGGTTTCAATAGCGGCAAGTCTTTGCTCTATTAAAGTAGTGGTCTTGTTTACAGATGCTTTATAAGAGTCGTTCTCTGCTTCAAGTCGTTCCGATATATTGATAAGACCTTCTTTGTACTGCTTAATGGCAAGATTTAAATTATTGCCGGCTACTTTTTCCTGTTGTTGCGTAATGTCTATTTTTTGCGTTAAAACGGTATAATCGACCAAATTCTTTTCAAGAAGCAGTTCAAGCTTTTCTTTCGTATCGTCAATTTGGTTTTGTACCTGTTCGATATTGATCTTGGCTTCGTGTACTTTGTGTTTTCGTTCAAAACCTGAGAAAACCTCCCATTTCATAGCAGCTCCAACGACCCAGTTCTGACTTATGGTTAGTTCATTGAGTCCTAAATACAAAGCCTGATTGATTCCGGTAATAATGGGGGTCGTGGCATTTGCATTGAACAAACTCGAATAGGAAACTCCTCCAAAAGCTCCCAGAGTGGGTAAATAAGTTCCTTTTTCTTTCTTTAATAAATATTCATAAGCTGACTTAAAAGATTCCAGTGCTTTTATTTCCTGTTTGTTTTGCGTGCTTAACTTTTCATCAGTGATTAAATATGGTGTTAAAGAATATTGGACATTGTCTATATTGGCAACTGAGTAACCAGTTAAGTATTGAATTTTTTTGTAAATCAGTTTTCGTTTTCCATCCAGTTCAATCTTTTTGGAGGCAAGTTCGAGTGCCGCTAATTTTATCTTATCTCTGTCGTACGGAATGGCAAGTCCCTGTTCGATTGCCTTTGTAACACGCTTGGTTTCCGTATCGAGTCGGTTTTCGCTTTCTTTGATTAGTTTGTCTATTTCTTTTAGCAATTCTAACTGATCGAAAGTGTTAATGACCTCTTTTGTAATTTGGTCTTTTTCAGATTCTTTTAGAAATACAGTTCCCTTCGTTTTTTCTTCAATTGCTTTAGCTCCGTTTGGGATTTGCATTCCGCTAAACAAAACGGTTTTTGCCATTACACTTCCGTTAAAAATGTTACCGTAGTTTTTAAAAGCTGTTTTTCCATCAAACAAAGGATAGTTTACAATAGGTATTGTGGCGGTAGGAAGATCGACAGTAAGTTTATTATCAAAATAGGAGTAAAGCGCACTAGCTTCGACTGTTGGAATGTATTTGTTCCAGACTCCTTTTTCCTGAAGATTTAATTTTTCAATTTCTAAATCTTTGTTTTTTAAGGAAGCGCTTTTTTCAATAGCTTTCTGGATGGCCTCTTCCAAAGTGGAGGAAACAGCAATCTGACTGTGTATAAAGTTGAAAGAGAGGAAAAAAAGAAAAGGAAATAAATGTTTTTTCATTGCAATTTTTGTTTCAGTTATTTGACAAATCGTAAGATAGTTTTTGTAAGATGATACAAAGAATTGGGAGGCGGTTAAAGACCGATTGTTACAAAGTTAAGAATATAAGTCTTACATTAGTGCTGTCAAGGTGTTTAAAAGATAAGTAGCTTTTAAAACTTTTTTAGTATTTTATACTTGTTTAACAGAAAGTTATGGGGTAGTATTGGAGTTTGTCTGTTTTTTCATACCTTAGTAAATGTATTTCCAAATTAACTTATTTTTAACATGAAAAAGAGTTTTTTAGTTTTAGCAGTTTTGACGACTTATTTATTTAGTTTGTCCCTATTTTCTCAAACTGATAACGAACCTGTCGCTTTAGGTTTGCCAGGAGATAATCTTAATTTATATGCCGTTTTGGATGTTTTTCAGAAATCTAAAACTTTAGAGGAATTTGAAAGAGTACTGAATGAACAGGACAGTAAGGTTAATAATTTAGATTTAAATAATGATGGCGAAATTGATTACATAGAAATTGAAAGCCAAAAGAAAGGGAATACACATGTGATTGTGCTTCAGGTAGCTATAAATAGTAAAGAAAAACAGGATGTAGCTGTTATCGAAGTCGATAAAGATAAAAAGAATAATGTGCATGTTCAGATTATTGGAGATCAGGATTTATATGGGAAAAATTATATAGTAGAGCCTTCAGATACCGTGGGGGGGACACCAAATCCCGGGTATAAGGGAGATGCTAACGTAATTGTAAATAATAATACAACGAATAATTATAATACGACTACTACCAGCGGGTATGTAACTGCAGACGTGAATATATGGCCGGTAGTATTGTACTTGTTCTCTCCAGTATACGTAGTGTATCGATCTCCTTGGTATTGGGGGTATTATCCTCCTTATTGGCGTCCGTGGCGCCCGGTTTATTATCATGATTATTGGGGATATCATGGGCATTATTACAGAAATCCGTATTATCGAAGAACGGCCAGGGTAAGAAACCAGAGGTATTATAATAATTATGTATCAAGAAGAAATACATCGGCAATAGTTCGAAATTACAGAGCTAGTGGACGCTACAATACAACTTATAATGGAAGGGACTATAGAAGACCTGCTCCAGTTACTAATACAAGGCCTAATAGACCTTCTACAACACGGCCAGGGACACGTCCGACTAATCCATCAACACGACCTGGGATGACCAGGCCGGAAAGCCGACCGACTAATCCGTCAACAAGGCCAGGAATAACAAGGCCAACAACTCGTCCGGTAACGCCAACAAACCCATCAACACGACCAGTTGTGAGGCCAACGCAACCGGTAAATCGGCCAACAAACCCAACAACCAGACCGGTAACACGGCCAACACAACCAGTAACACGTCCTGCGACCCGACCGGCCGGAAATAGAAATGCGACGCCACCGGCATCCAATAGAAGTTCCAGTCCTAATAGAAGACAAGGTTAGATTGTGAGTATTTGATTAATTTTTGATTTACAGCATTTATGAATAAATATCTACTGCTAAAAATTGTTTTTTTCTTTGTAATGCCATTTTTTTTGAATGCACAAAATGCCGCCACCCAACCGACGGCTAATGCTGAAAGTGTGGTTAAATATCCGCAATTTCAGTTTAAGGGGCTTTTTCAAGCGCGCTATTTGGAAAGCTCCGGTAAAAATGTTGATGTTTTAGGGGCTCATCATTCTACAGGTCAAGTAACACAAAGTTCGTTTGACATTAAAAGAATGCGTGTCGGTCTTAATACTAAATTAAGTGAAGCTACTGAGGTTGTGATTCTGGTAAATTTAGCTGACTTTAAATCGGATCCGAAATCGAAGGTTCTTGAAAATGCTTATGGAAAATATACTTTTAGTAAATATCTGGCTTTAACAGGAGGTCAGTTTCGTCCGGCGTTCGGTATTGAGGAACTGGTTCCGGTAGATATTATAAAATCATTTGATTTTTCCAATCAATATTATGAGTTTGGTAAAAATGGCTGGACTAGTTTTCAAATTGGTGCTTCGGCAAGCGGGGCATTCGATCTTGGAAAAATCCCTGTAAATTATGCTATTTCTGTTTTAAATGGTAACGGAAAAAATCAGGAAATGGATAACGATAATGGAAAATTGTATGCAACAAGGTGGGTTTTCAGTTTGTCTAAAGAACATAAAATTAATTTGGGTTTAAATGGTGGAATTGGAAAAAGATCAGATCAAAAAGTTTTTGCTTTGGGAGCTGATATTACCAGTGATTTTAAGCTTACCGACCGATTTACTTTTGATCTGCAAATTGAATACAAACAGGGAACCAATCATAACCTGTATTTTTCATTGCCTGCCGATTCCAGGACTTCAAATGTTGATGATTATCAAATGAGAGGAGTTTATTTTTTGCCTAATTTGAGATATTTGGTTGATTATAAAAAACTAACTTCTCTTGAGTTGTCCTGTCGTTTTGAGTCTTTTGATAACAATTATAAAATTAATTCAAATGTTCGTCAGACTTATACGCCAATGTTAAGTCTTGAATTTGGTAAGGCTTATACGGGACGAATAGAAGTAGGATTTGAAATTGATCGCTTCGATAGAAATATTCCCGATACCTCATTTTATAATGATGATCTATTCCTGCTTCAGTTACAACTCCGTTTATAATTTAATTTAATCCCTTTTTTATGAAAGAAGTGCAAATACCTCAAACCCTGATAACAGTTGCAGTTGGGCTTGCAATTTGGTTTATTCCTGCACCAGCTGGTGTCGTTAATGAAGCCTGGCATTTGTTTGCGATTTTTGTGGCAACAATTCTTGGAATCATCTTAAAAGCTGCTCCCATGGGAACTATGTGTATGATTGCAATTGCATTAACTGCTTTTACGCAAGTTCTGGCTCCCGGAGATGCAGGAAAATCTATTACCCTGGCGTTGAAAGGATTTGGTGATAAGGTAATTTGGCTAATTGGGATTTCATTTTTTATTGCAAGGGGATTTATAAAAACAGGTTTAGGAAACAGAATTGCTTTTTTATTCATCAGGATATTCGGAAAAAGCTCTTTAGGATTGGCTTATGGTCTGGGTCTTGCTGATTTGGTGCTGGCGCCTGCGGTACCCAGTAATACAGCGAGAGGGGGTGGAATTATTTATCCTATCATGAAATCAATGTCAATGAGTTTTGGCTCGATGCCGGATCAGCCTGAAACTCATCGAAAATTGGGATCGTATCTTACATTAAGTAGTTACAATGCAAATTTGATCGCTTCGTCAATGTTTTTAACGGGAACAGCAAGTAATCCGATGTGCCAGAAATTTGCACTTAATCTGGGAATAAAAATTAGTTGGATTTCATGGGCAACAGCGGCAATAGTTCCCGGACTGGTTGCTTTTTTTGTAATTCCTTTTGTGTTATATAAAATTTACCCGCCGGAATTAAAAAAAACCGGGGATGCTCCACAAATCGCTGCTCAAAAACTGAAAGAAATGGGAGCAATTACCCGCAATGAGTGGATGATGCTGTTAACATTTTTTATTCTTTTATTTCTTTGGATGACAGGCGATTTGTTCTCTATTGATGCTACAACTACAGCCTTTATCGGGTTGGTGATTTTACTGCTGACTTCGGTGTTAACCTGGGATGATGTAAAAGCCGAGAAGGGGGCCTGGGATACCATCGTATGGTTTTCGGTTTTGGTTATGATGGCAAGTTCGCTCAATGAACTTGGGTTTATTGGCTGGTTTAGTAATTTGGTAAAAGCTGAAATTGGTGGTTTAAGCTGGCAAATGGCTTTTCCTATTATTGTATTGGTGTACTTTTTTAGTCATTATCTTTTTGCAAGTGCAACGGCTCACGTGGCGGCAATGTATGCAGCATTATTGGGTGTCGGAATTTCGCTTGGAATTCCCGGCTTGCTGTTGGCTTTTATGTTGGGTTTTGTAGGTTCTATCTACGGAACTTTAACACATTACGGACATGGACCGGCACCAGTTTTCTTCGGAAGTGGTTATGTCGACCTGAAAAGCTGGTGGGTCAAAGGCTTGATAACCGGTTTGGTTATGCTCTTTATTTATATGGTGATAGGAGGGTTGTGGCTCCGATTAATTGGTGACTTTTAAATTCGGATTCCCGGAGGAAGTAATTCTTTATATTCAGGATTTTTTTTAATAAACAATACAATTCTTGGGAAAATAGGCATTATTCTAAATTTCTTTTCAATAACAATTTCCATGATGCTTTTAAGTAAAGCATCAATTGTAGCTTGATTGTCAAAGCCTTCAGGGGTGTTGATTTTGGTTAAGAAAATTTTCTTCTCCTGAAAAGAATACTCCACAGAAAGTAATCCTTCAGGGACTATGGTTTCAAATTGTCTTGCAAAAGTATTGTCTTTGATTTCCATAGTTTCAATAGGTTCCATATTAGTCATGTTTTGGGGATTGAATTAAAAAAATAATAAAAAGAACATTGGGTAACTTTATAAAGAACATTGTGGAAAAATGTTTCGATATTAGTTAATAGGATTGCAAAGGTAATCATTTGATTTTCAATATGGAATTATTTTTTTTAACCTCTGCTTTAATCTTGAATTGCGCGTCTTTGTTGCTTTTATTTGGTTTAGACAGCGATTTTTGGTGCAAGATTTGCAATGCATGTTGCTAAAAAAAGTAATTTTAGCTTGAAATTAAAAGCTATAACCCTAACTCTCTTTCTGTCAAATGAGTAAAATTCCTGTATATTTTATGCCCGGTCTTGCGGCGAGTCCCGCTATTTTTGAAAGAATCAATTTAGACGAGTCTGTTTTTGAGATGTGTTTGTTGGAGTGGGAGCTTCCACAACCAAAAGAATCTCTGTCTGATTACGCTCTTCGAATTTCTAAAAATATTAAACATGAGAATCCGGTTTTGATAGGTGTTTCTTTTGGAGGGATTTTGGTTCAGGAAATCGCCAAACACATTCAGACCCGAAAAGTAATTATTATTTCGAGCGTTAGAAGTAATGCGGAATTTCCACGAAGAATGAAAATTGGAAAATCAACAAAAGCCTATAAGCTTATTCCGATGAAATTAATTTTGAATATCGAAAACCTGGCGAAGTACTCTTTTGGAGAAAAAGTAAATAAGCGCATTAAGTTGTATGAGAAGTTCTTGGCAGTGCGTGATCTTAATTATTTACAATGGGCGGTTGAATCAGTTATTTTGTGGGATAGAAATGAAATTGATTCCAATGTAGTACATATTCATGGAGATCAGGACGATGTTTTTCCTATAAAGTATATCAACAGCTGTATTGTAGTAAAAGGAGGAACACATATTATGATTCTTAATAAATACAAATGGCTGAATGAGAATTTGCCTTCGATCATCTTGGAAAATTAAAATTCCAATTTTTTAAGTTTCAAATTCCAATGCTTTACGATTAGAAATCTTTGTCAAAGTTTTAAACTTTGACAAAGGTCCATGCGCAATCTGTACGCAAATTTTTTATCCGCAATCTTGTTATGGATCAATACAAAATGTTGTGGGGTTGATAGAAGTTATTCCTTTTATTAACGATTTCAGCTCTTCATTTAAGAGATCATTTTATTACAGCTGATTTTATAATTAGTGTTCTCTTTGGGTATAAATATTTGAAATGTTTAAAAAGGGCTGAAAGCCCAAAAGCATAAAAATAGTGCAACGCACTATAAATTAAGATGATGAATCATAATGCCCTGAAGGGGCATAAGCAGTTATAAATAAAACATAAGATCTTAATTAAAAGTTGCTAACTTTTGGAAATGTCATAAAATAAGATATGTGCTTTTTAGGTTATGCTTTTGCCCTTACAGGGCTTAAAGAAGTGTTCACCATTATTCATGGCACTTCGCGCCATGTTACTGCTAAGGCTCTTTCAGAGCAACAGATTCCAAATGCTTGTCTCTTATAGGGTAAGCTGTAAATTATTATTTTTACAATTAAGAAATTTTAGGAAAATGTAAAACTTTAAAAGATTGCAAAAGGCTGCCACTTTCATTCCTAAAAGTCCTTTATGGTAAAGAGAATACTATTTTTATCACTCCAGAACTTTTGAACCTGATTTTTTCTAGACTGACTAATACTTATGTCCAATTTTATAAATCCACAGGTTTTCGTATTGATCCCTTGTTATTCCTCTTTTCTCGGGATGACAAAATAAATTTCAATTATACCAAATCTTCTAATGAAGACTAAAGCCCTAGCCCTGATAGTAGTGGTATCCTTTTGTGGCGGGGTTCGCCATAAAAGATACAAGCGGATAGCGGGAAATAGCTCCTTATCCTTGATTGAATTCTAAATTTAAAAATGTTTAAAATCTAAACTCTGCAATCTAAAATAAAAAATCCCAAACTCTATTTGAATTTGGGATTTAGAATATAGGTATGTTAGTCGAATTTAGATTTTCTTCATTTGTTCTTTCATCATTGAAATTTGCTCTTTCAGCATTCCTTGTTTGTCTAATTTTTTAGCTTCATTTAATAAATTAGTCGCTTCTAGTTTTCTTCTGCGTGACATTGCAACTCCGGCAAGGTTTAATTTTGCTACTGCAAGATCCATATCCATAGACAATCCAAGTTCGATTGCTTTTTTGAAATGTTTCTCTGCCTGATTGATATTGGTTTGAGACAACATGATGCCGTGTAGGTAATTAAAGTATCCTTGTTGTTTTCTTACTAAAGCAGCTTCAGGGTTTTTAATATATGCAAGCCATTTTTTAGCTCCTTCGAAGTCTTGTTTTCTTAATTTAAGGAAAGCTAAAAGGATAAATTCGTTTTTGAAGTAAAGGAAAATAGGAATTGCAGTTAATAATATAAGGAAAATTCCATTTCCGATATTACTCTCTGTAAATTGCCAAACGCCTGCGACTACTAGAAGTCCGGCCAAAATAAGTTTAATATTTTTGTGAAACATAATTATTGTAAATTTGTGATTGCAAAGATAGTAAAAGGAATTAAAAATATTTTTATAAAACTACTTGCCAGAAAAAAAAGTCTTTGTATATTTGCACTCGGTTTTGGAATAATGATATTCAAAACAGAAAAACAGATATTAGATACCATTTTAAAGATACAAAACAATGAGCAAAAGAACATTTCAACCATCGAAAAGAAAAAGAAGAAATAAGCACGGATTTATGGACAGAATGGCTTCTGCGAATGGAAGAAAAGTTCTGGCGCGTAGAAGAGCTAAAGGAAGACATAAATTAACTGTTTCTAGCGAACCTAGACACAAGAAATAATGTTTCTATAAACATAAATAAGGCGTTACTTTTTTAGTATCGCCTTTTTTTATACCTTGTCGGTAAAAAATCCGCAACGTTCTAGTTTAGAATATACTACGAATGTTTTTTAAAGTACTTTATATAACTACACAATACAAATAAAATGCCTAAAGACACATCAATAAAATCAGTTTTAATAATAGGGTCAGGACCTATTGTTATTGGTCAAGCTTGCGAATTTGATTATGCAGGTTCTCAATCTGCACGTTCTATTCGTGAAGAAGGGATTGAAGTTATCTTGATAAACTCGAATCCAGCGACAATTATGACCGACCCAAGTATGGCCGATCACATTTACTTGAAACCTTTAACTACAAAATCGATTATTGAAATTCTGAAAGAACATCCACAAATTGATGCTGTTTTGCCTACAATGGGGGGACAAACTGCATTGAATTTATGTTTGGAAGCTGACGAAAAAGGAATTTGGCAGGATTTCGGAGTAAGATTGATCGGGGTTGATGTAAATGCTATTAATATTACAGAAGACAGAGAGCAATTTAAACAGCTTTTGCAAAAAATTAATGTTCCAACTGCACCGGCAAAAACGGCTACTTCTTATTTAGAAGGAAAAGAAATTGCTCAGGAATTTGGTTTTCCGTTAGTAATTCGTCCTTCGTTTACTCTTGGGGGAACAGGAGCTGCAGTGGTTTACAAAAAGGAAGATTTTGATGAGCTTTTAACAAGAGGTCTTGAAGCTTCTCCAATACATGAGGTTTTGATTGACAAAGCTTTAATGGGATGGAAAGAGTATGAGCTGGAACTTTTAAGAGATAAAAATGATAACGTTGTGATCATTTGTTCGATCGAAAATATGGACCCAATGGGAATTCATACAGGAGATTCGATTACAGTGGCGCCGGCAATGACATTATCAGATACGACATTCCAAAAATTACGTGACTATGCAATCCTGATGATGCGTAGTATTGGAAATTTTGCAGGTGGTTGTAACGTACAATTCGCAGTTTCGCCAGATGAAAAAGAAGATATCGTAGCCATCGAGATTAACCCTCGTGTGTCCCGTTCGTCAGCTTTAGCATCAAAAGCAACTGGGTACCCAATCGCTAAAATCGCTTCTAAGCTGGCTTTAGGGTACAATCTGGATGAATTGCAAAATCAAATTACAAAATCGACTTCGGCTCTTTTTGAACCAACTTTAGATTATGTAATTGTAAAAATACCGCGTTGGAACTTCGATAAATTTGAAGGTGCCGACAGAACTTTAGGACTTCAGATGAAATCCGTTGGAGAGGTAATGGGAATTGGACGCTCGTTCCAGGAAGCGTTACACAAAGCTACCCAATCTTTAGAAATAAAAAGAAACGGTTTAGGTGCTGACGGAAAAGGATATAAAAACTACGAGCAAATTATCGAGAAACTAACTTTTGCAAGTTGGGATCGTGTTTTTGTAATTTATGATGCAATCGCAATGGGAATTCCGTTGAGCCGTATTCATGAAATTACAAAAATTGATATGTGGTTCCTGAAACAATATGAAGAACTTTATACTTTAGAGAAAGAAATTTCAAATTACAAGATAACGACTCTTCCGAAAGAACTTTTACTGGAAGCAAAACAAAAAGGTTTTGCCGACAGACAAATTGCACACATGATGAACTGTCTGGAAAGTGAAGTGCATACTTTGCGTATGGATAAAAATATCAACCGTGTGTTTAAACTGGTCGATACTTGCGCGGCTGAGTTTAAGGCAAAAACACCTTATTACTATTCGACTTTTGAGGCAGAAATAGAAAAAGCAAATGGTGAGCGTTACGTAGACAACGAAAGTATTGTAACCGAGAAAAAGAAAATCATCGTCTTAGGTTCCGGACCAAACAGAATTGGACAGGGAATTGAGTTTGATTATTCTTGTGTACACGGAGTTTTGGCAGCTAAAGAATGCGGATACGAAACCATCATGATTAACTGTAATCCTGAAACGGTTTCGACTGATTTTGACACAGCTGATAAATTATACTTCGAACCGGTTTTCTGGGAACATATTTATGACATCATTCAGCATGAAAAACCGGAAGGTGTTATCGTACAGTTAGGTGGGCAGACCGCTTTGAAACTTGCTGAAAAATTATCTAAATACGGAGTGAAGATTATCGGAACCAGCTTTGATGCACTTGATTTAGCCGAAGATAGAGGAAGATTCTCTGATTTATTGAGAGAATTACACATTCCTTTCCCGGATTTCGGAATTGCAGAAACGGCTGACGAAGCTTCGGCACTTGCTGATACTTTAGACTTCCCGTTATTAATTCGTCCTTCCTACGTATTAGGCGGTCAGGGAATGAAAATTGTAATCAACAAGAAAGAACTGGAAGAGCACGTGATCAACTTGTTAAAGACGATCCCAGGAAATAAATTGCTTTTAGATCACTATTTGGCCGGAGCAATCGAGGCTGAAGCGGATGCGATTTGTGATGCTGACGGAAATGTGTATATTATCGGAATTATGGAGCATATCGAGCCTTGTGGAGTTCACTCTGGAGATAGTAATGCTACTTTGCCTCCTTTTAACTTAGGAGAATTCGTAATGCAGCAGATCAAAGATCATACGAAAAAAATAGCTAGAGCTTTAAAAACAGTTGGTTTGATCAATATTCAGTTTGCAATAAAAGACGATACAGTTTATATCATTGAGGCAAATCCAAGAGCTTCAAGAACAGTACCGTTTATTGCGAAAGCATACGGAGAGCCTTATGTGAACTACGCTACAAAAGTAATGTTAGGACACAATAAAGTAACAGATTTTGACTTTAATCCACAGTTGAAAGGATATGCTATTAAACAGCCGGTCTTCTCCTTCAGTAAGTTCCATAATGTAAATAAAGCATTAGGACCTGAGATGAAATCAACAGGAGAAAGCATCTTGTTTATTGATGACTTAAAAGACGATCAATTCTACGAATTGTATTCAAGAAGAAAGATGTATTTGAGTAAATAATCTCAAATCTATAAATAAAAAAGGGAAGTCTCGTAGCTATGAGACTTCCCTTTTTTTGTATGTTAAAAGAAGCGGTTACTTGATAATAATCTTTTTAGAAGTATTATTTACTTTTAAAATGTAATTTCCTGAAGTTACATTTGATACTTTAATAGTATTGTCTTGAACATCAGCTGGCTTGAAGTTTTGAACAGCTCTTCCGGTCATATCATATAAGTCAATAGTTTCTATTGTAACATCACTATTGCTTTCGATATGTAAATAATCTGTTGCAGGGTTTGGATAAATTGCTAAACTATTATTAATAGTTTTTTTTGTGTCGCCCAAGCCTAAAGAAGGAGATGTTACTTTAATGATTTTTTTAGTATGGGAACCTGTACTTACGTAAAGTGCGCCATTGTAAATTGCCATTTGTGCAGGAGTGTCGTAGTTTATGTTGAATCTGATAAATTGTTGCTGATCTCCATCTACACCACCAGCAGGAAAACGGAAAATTCTATTTTGTGATCCTGTAGAAATATACAAATCACCATTTGGCGCAACTACTAAATTCGTCGGATTGTTCATTCCTGAAATCAATTTGCTAACAACGCCATCAGTAGTTATTTTTTTAACAGCCCCGTCTAACTTGTCTACAACAAGTAAGTTGCCCGATTTGTCAAATGCCAGGCCGTTAGGTTGAATGAAGTTTGAAGCAAATGTAGTAGTTACTCCTTCAGGAGTTCTTTTTTTTATGTCACCAGAATTAGATTCCGAATAAAAAACATTTCCAGATGCATCTATTGCAATTCCGTATGGACTTCCTGAGGCAGAGTAGGTTGTGATAACTCCTGCAGGCGTTATTTTTTCAATCTCCTGAATAAAACCGGATCCTGCTAACCAAAGATTGCCGGCTGCGTCAAAAGCTATTTGTTGCGGAGTACCATTTACGGTAGCAAAATTGGTTTGTGCTAAATTAGGTGCAACTTTAGTTACTTTGTAAGTGTAATAATCGGCAACAAATAAGTTTCCAGATGCATCAAAAGCAATTCCGCTTGGAGTATTGAACCCTGTAGTTACATAATCTGTAGGGGTTTGTGCATTGATGCTTACTGTTGATAATAATGTAAAGAGTAAAATTTTTTTCATATAGGGCTGTTTAAATTTAAATTCAATTAAAGAAAAAACTCTCAGTGCAAAAGTTATGCTTTTGCTTAGAAAGTATAGGTATTGTTTTTTTTTATTTATTAAAATAGTAGAATTATTGTTGTTTTACTTCTCTTCATTTAAGAGTGTAAGCAATAAAAAGAGACGTAAATTTTGCAACAAAAAAACTTTTAATACAAAGCTTTTTTAATTGTTAATTCACAATCTTTATAAGATTTTAATTATTTTGGCTAAATGCCATATTGTCTCTTGTGTTTTTTTGTACCGAAATAGCACCGAAAAGAGCTAATAAAAAAGCGAAAGCATAAAAACCTTTTTCGCTTGGTAAAATAGTGGCATTCCAAAGGCCAACGACTAGTAATACGATAGATAAAAGGGTTCCGAACCAACAGATTCCATAATAGATATCAGTTACCGGAAGATTTTCCAGCCTGTCTCTTACACTTTTCTGTAATGAAACTACAGCAAACAGTCCAAACATTAAAACGGTGAAATAGTATCCTTTTTCGTTTAAAAGCATTTCGGCTCTTGCAAGTCCTACTATAAATCCAACTGTTCCTGCTCCAAGAGCTACCCAAGATGCCGCTATAAAGGCATTCGATGTTTTTTGTACCATAATTAGTTTAATAATTTTATTTTGGTTGATGGGCAAATATAGATAAATTCAGGTCATATCAAAACAAATACAAGTGGTATTATTCAGTATAATCTTCTAAAAATGTTAAATAAAAAAAGCTCCATAATTTGGAGCTTTTTCACTTTAATATATGTCTCGTCCTGAAATAAGTTGACATAAAATTGACTTATTTATGAATAATCCAGAATTTAAAAAAGAGCGACGCAGTCAGAGAGATTACAACATAGGC
>NZ_CADCST010000071.1 GCF_902804485.1 Flavobacterium collinsii
CGACTGAAAAAATTTAGGAGTCGCTTCAATCAATAATGCTATTCCTTCCTGAGTAGATTCATTTGCATTGTTTCCGATCCAAAATTTAATAAAATCCTCATTATTGTATTCTATCAAGCCAAAAGCAGGATCGGAAATATAGTAAGTCTTTTTTTTAATTTTATAGAGTACTACATAGTGATTTTTGTTCCAGTGCAGAACACAAGGCAATGGAGCCTCTTCTAGTCTTTCCAGATTTAATTTTACACCTAAAGTTCTAAAACCAATTTTCTCTGCCGCATCACTCAAAAAAAGCAAGTTACTTCCTTCACGAGTTGTTTCGCTGATGTCTCTCAACTCCTGGATGTTGATCGTTTTACCGTAATGTTTCGCTATTATTTTTAAACATGTTGGGCCACAATCTTTATAATCGGCCTGCTTATAATTGGTGAATTTTTTCAATTTAATTTAGAGTTAATCATTTTATGCACAAATAACCTTGTCATTCTTCCTCTTACAAAAATATAATATTTATACACCAAAAATTCGTAATTAATTGTTTTTCCTTTTGATTTATAGTTAAAAAAACTCAATCCGCTTTAAAAGATGAGATTAGTAAAATCATTCGTACCAGATCTAAAACTACTCCTCCCAATCTATCTTCTCAATTTACAAATAGGAGTGTAACAACATTTGCTCCGGTTGCATCATAAAAAAATGATCTGTTTTTGTTACTTTCTCCTTCACTTTTTTTTTCGAACAACCATCCTTTATCAATATTAAACCAATTAAATCATTAAAAGCTTTTCTTTTCCATTTTTTTCAATCTACGTCAATAACTATCAATTCTAAATTTCAGTTAATCAGATCTCTATTTTTTACTCCCTCCGTTGGTTATAGGAATACATTTAAAATACTGAAACAGAAAATAAACTTAACATACTATGGTCAACCAAAAAAAAACAGAGAAGAAATTAATCTTCTCTGTTAGAGTATTTAAAAACATATTTATTAGAAATACAATTTCTTTAGGACATGGCACTGGTTAACCCTAACCAATTAAAATCAACTCAGTGACCAATTTCCTAAGAATCCCTACACCAATCATCAATGTGGGGAAATTTGCTCAATGTTCCACGATCGAGCGCCTACAAATTAAAAAAAACATGACTAAATTCTAAAAAAGGCTATTTCGTACTTCTATTAAAACGCTAAAAATTAATATCAAAAGTGACTTACGTCATTTTTTATTCTTCTTTACTACAATTTCAGGCATTCTATAAACCGGAGTTTGTTTCTATCTCCTTATTACCAAACGCTCTTCAACGAAGTAAGAACTACAAACAATCCGGAAGTACTGCCGGTATTGTACCATTTGAACAAAACGAATCACACGCTACAAGAGTTGTCGAGCCTTTACCCGGGCAAACACAACATTTCTTTGGCGAATTAATCGGTTGGCCTCCCACCATACCTTTTTGCTCGTAAGCACTTAGCTTTTGAGCACCTTCTAAGTTTAAAATAATTTTTAACATAACTAAAGGTTTTTATTTTTGAATTCGCACCTCAGTCATTTTAAGACAGCTGAAGTTTCTGTCTGTTGTCACTATTTTTTAAATATCACGCCGTTTTTTCCAAAACAATCGTTTCTTTCTCTTCAATATAATCGTTCAGAAAATATTTTAGTTCACCCAGTTCATATTCTGCCGGAAAAACTTTATCGTTCACAATCTTAACAGGTGTATAATTAAAATCATTTTTAGAACACCATTCATATTGTTTGTTTATTTCCTGGCTTATCATCATACTTACGGAATCGACATGCCATTTTTTCAACCATTTTTTAAGACTCATATTTTTAATATGCCAGTCTGAGATAGCTTCAACTGTTTTTCCCGGTGTAGATCTGTTTATTGTTAAAAGTCTTTCGACAACCGCTTTATATGGATTTTCGATATTTTCCGGGTTCACGTTGAACAATACATTCAGATATATTTTATCCGGAAACCTCAACACTAAATCAAATGCTTCCTGAAATGTTTTATGACAATGTGCACAACTAGGACTAATAATTACTGATAATCTAACGGCCGCATTTCTATTTCCAAAATTCAATCCTCTTAAGTCGTCAAGTCCATTTATGTGAGGTACTTTTTTAGACAAGAAATTCAATAAAGAATAATTTCTTTTAAACTTCTTCATCTCCTTAAGCGAGTTTTCAGTTCCCAAAACATTAGTTATAATTGTTTTCAAAACCATCCAAATAGGAACTAAAAGTACCAGTGAGAACACGAATGGAAAGATTTCAGCAAAACTAAAACTCAACGTAAACAGATCTGAAGCAAACCATATAACACTTTGTACAAAAATCAAAGAAGACACCATTAAACACATTACACACCATCTTTGAATCTCAAATTTTTGAATCCAAATCGAGGATACTATAACCGGTATGGCCAGTAAGCTTAAAAAACCAACAAAAATTGATGACTCTACTGGTTTAACCAAAATTGCAATCAAGCTGGCTCCAAAGAACATTAATGGCAGGTCTGGAAAGCTAATCCATTTACTTTCATTTCCTTCCTTGTTATTGAGAACAGAACTACAGGAAGAGTTTGAACTCAAATTGCAAAGTTTCGAGACAACACTATTCTTGAATCCTAATTTTTCCTGAACAATAAAAACACTTACAATAAACCCTAAAATTGATGTCACTAAAAAAACAACACTAAATAAACTGTAAGTATTATAAAAAAATGACAATCCAACTAGCAATAAAAGTGGCAAACCATATTTCAACCAACTGAATTCAACTTTTAAATTTTCTTTTGCAACAACATTGTTTGGTTCGATTGCAACGATAACTCCATTCCAGTCTAATAAAAACTTTTCATACGCCATTTTATGACTTCCTTTTTTCACTGTATTGATACGAACAAAATTTTTTGCCTTTTCAACCAATATTAACTCTTCTTTGAAATAAGCCAAAAAATTTGAAGGCAAATCTACTATTTGCTCTTTCGGAACTCTTATCGCAGCATTCTCTACAGACAGTAAATCCAGAGAATCTGTTATCGCAAATAAACTAGGATAATTTGGATGAGAAAGAAACAAATCTTTAAACTCATTTTTAATCTCCGAGTACTTGTTTATTTGTAGAAATTTTTGGACAAGTTTTAACATCTTTTCGAGTCTTTAAAATCATAATTACACTGCAAATATTGTTGTTTTTATTGAGAAAAAAACGCTAGTAGTACACATTTTATTAATTATACTACATACAATTTATAAATTATATCAGTCTGAATAAAACAAACAAGTCCTTTATTATCAATACATTAAACAAAAAATGCTTTGTCAAAAACCCAAAAAACCCCATTCTCGATTAAGCGTTTTCCTTTTTGTCTAGTTTTGATATATCAATAATCCTAATACAAACAATCATGACAAATCAAGCACAAAAATTCGAAGATTTTCAATTAGAAAAACTATCCAATAAAGAGCAAAAAACTATTCAGGGAGGAGATGAATCTAATGTTCTTAGTGACACAATTAGAGGGAATGGAAAAGGGTCTAATTAATAAATTAAATCTAACAAAATGGCAAATAAAAAATTAAATATCGAAGATTTTACAAATAACACTCTTTCAAAAAAAGAACAAAAAACTGTTAGAGGAGGAGGAGACGAATCTTGTACTCCTGGTGACACAATCAGAGGAAATGGTAAAGGATCTAATTAATCATTAAAAATCTCATAAAAATGGAAACTAAAAAATTAAATATCGAAGATTTCAAAAGTAATACACTTTCAAAAAAAGAACAGAAAACTGTTCATGGAGGGGATGAACCTAATATTCCCGAAGACATAATTACTGGTATTGCTGGTGATACAATTAGAGGAAATGGTAAAGGATCTAATTAACCTTTAAGAATCCGGTAAAAATGAAAAACAAAAAATTAAATTTAGACGATTTTACGAGCACTGCACTTTCAGAAAAAGAACAAAAAACTATTCAAGGAGGTGATGGCGACACAATCAGAGGAAATGGTAAAGGATCTACACAACCAATAAATATTTAAAAAATGAAAACTAAAAAAATGGAATTAGAAAATTTTGGAAACGAAAAATTATCAAAAAAAGAGCAACAAACAATTTGTGGAGGTGACGGTGACACCATCAGAGGAAATGGTAAAGGAAGTAACGCTGAGAATCCTTGATCAACTTGTTTTCTAGATATTATTCGCAAACTGAGCTGGAGACACTCCAGTTCTTTTGCGAAATGATTTAGCAAAAGACACTGCGTTTTTAAAGCCTACACTTTCTGCAATTGCCTGAGTTGAATATTTGCGGTACATATGATTCGTAATCATTTCATTAATGACGTAATTAATTTTCAACTCATTTGAGTATTCTCCAAAAGATTTACCAAATCGCTTGTTTACAACATAAGATAAATAAGTGGTATTGGTTTTTATCTTCTTAGCCACATAAGGTAAAGTAAAATCGGCATGTAAATATTCCTGTTTACTTTCTAAGGCCAACAATTTTTCTACGATTTTGTTCTCTTTTGCCTCATCAATACTTAAATTGACATTCTCTTTCTTAAGTTGTACTTCTTCAGAGTCAAGAACAGTCTCCCGTTCTGGTTCCGGTTCATTTTTCTTCTCTAAGTTAGCTTTGAATTCTTCTATTAAAGCATTCATTTTTTTATGCGCTTTATTCTTATCCCGTATGTTCTTTATCAGCAAAAAGACAATCCCTATAAACAAAACAACATAAAATACTTTCAGCGCTTTGTTTAGAAAAACATCATACTTATATTTCTCCTGAATGGTAATCATCTCGTTGGTCAGATCTCCTACTCCAAGTTTATAATTTACCTCTAAAACCTCATCATTTAATTTTGATTCCGATTTTTCATAATTATCCAGGTAAATTTTTGAATGCTTATAAGCCAGTTCAGGCTCTTTACGTATGTTGTAAATTTTTGCCTGATAGTAATTGGACTTCAAATTGTCAACCTGATTCGTTTTCGTTATATCGCCAATCGAGTCTGATTTTTTAAAAAATACCAGTGCTTTATCATACTTCTTAATATTATAATATAAGTCACCCAAGTTATAATTAGTGGTACATAAAATATCGAGCATACTGTTTTGATTGGCCAGATAAATTATATCATAATAGGTTTTCTCAGCATCTTTGTACTCTTTTAGTTCATTATAAATGTTCCCTAAACTTAATTTTGCTACAATTTTATTATCGGGGAAGTTCTGAGAATAACTAATCGTTTTTTGATAAAAATATTTGGCAGAATCAAGTAAAACCTTCTTTTTAGGATCTTTCATATAAAAGCTTTCATATGATCCTGCTAAGCTAAGATTAATGTTACTCTTATTATTTAGATATTGCTGCTTGTTATAAACACTTTGATTCTTATCAACAAATTCATTAAGACTCCTCAAATCCTTTATCGCCAAACGATAATTACCTACAGCAACATTTATAGACGCGATATTACTCTTAAATTTTACAATTTGAATAATATCATCAATTTTTATAGAAAGCTTTATGCCTTGCTGATAATTTTCGATTGCGTCGCTATAGTTCTCTCTTTTCCATTCTGATAGTCCGGCATAATTATACAAATAAGACCTAAGCTGTATTTTTTCCTGACCATCCGGTATTTTATCTAAGAATTTTAATGCTAACTGATATTTCTCTTTAGATTTTGCTGTATTTCCTTTTAACTGACTCAAATAAGACAATGCTGCATTTGCAAAAGCCAAATGCTTATTATTATTGGATCTCGCCAGCTGATTGGCGTATACGATCGCACTGTCAACATTGGCATTTGCCGTTAGTCGAATTTTGTCTTGCAAGATTAAGTACTCTTGTTCTGTAAAAACCCTTTTCTCTTGAGAAACAGCAATATTTAGAACAAAAAAGAGTATAAAAGAGATGATCAGCCTCATTCATTTTGTTTTTGGAATCTCAAAAATAGCTTATAAATTTTCAATAAACTAAAATTAATTCGTGTTTATACTATTTTTCTTCTCTAGTATTTATAAAAATATAACAATTTAACAGTATTTTGTTATATTTTTATTGCGTAGATTTGTATTATAAAACTATCAAAAATGAAACCAGACCTATTTCAAGCCCCAGATTATTATAACCTAGATGACTTATTGACAGACGAACACAAATTAGTTCGAGAATCAGCACGAGCCTGGGTCAAGAGAGAAGTTTCTCCTATTATAGAAGAATATGCTCAAAAAGCAGAATTTCCAACACAAATTATAAAAGGACTCGGAGAAATTGGCGGTTTCGGACCTTATATTCCGGTAGAATACGGAGGTGCGGGTCTGGATCAGATTTCTTATGGTTTGATTATGCAGGAAATAGAACGTGGAGACTCAGGTGTTCGATCTACTTCATCTGTACAGTCTTCGTTAGTAATGTATCCTATTTGGAAGTATGGAAACGAAGAGCAACGAATGAAATACTTACCAAAACTGGCTACAGGAGAATTCATGGGATGCTTTGGTTTAACTGAACCAGATCACGGTTCTGACCCCGGAAGTATGATCACTAATTTTAAAGATATGGGAGATCACTATCTTTTAAATGGTGCTAAAATGTGGATTTCAAACGCTCCTTTCGCAGATATAGCGGTAGTTTGGGCAAAGAATGAAGAAGGAAGGATTCACGGTCTTATCGTTGAACGCGGAATGGAAGGTTTTACAACTCCTGAAACACATAATAAATGGTCACTTCGTGCCTCTTCAACCGGAGAATTAATCTTTGACAATGTAAAGGTTCCTAAAGAGAATCTATTACCTAACAAATCTGGTCTTGGCGCACCTCTTGGATGCTTAGATTCAGCACGATACGGAATCGCCTGGGGAGCAATTGGGGCAGCAATGGATTGTTACGATACTGCTTTGCGTTATGCTAAAGAAAGAATTCAATTTGGAAAACCAATTGGAGGAACGCAATTACAACAGAAAAAATTAGCCGAAATGATTACCGAAATCACAAAAGCACAATTATTAACCTGGCGTTTAGGTGTTTTACGTAACGAAGGAAAAGCTACCACTGCGCAAATATCTATGGCCAAACGTAATAATGTCGATATGGCAATACATATTGCACGTGAAGCAAGACAAATGTTGGGCGGAATGGGTATTACGGGAGAATACTCGATTATGCGTCACATGATGAATCTTGAAAGTGTTATTACTTATGAAGGAACTCACGACATTCATCTCTTAATAACAGGTATGGATGTAACTGGAATTCCAGCATTTAAATAATAAACAACTATTAAAATATATACAAAACCAATACAAAAAGCTTCTTCTTAACGGGAAGCTTTTTATATTTGCAGAAAAAATACGAAAATGAATATTGAAACTATAAACAATAGCATTCAACCCCAAAAAGATCAACTATTACAACATTCATTATACAATAAAATCCAAAGCATTGATGATTTACATCGTTTTTTAGAAACTCATGTTTTTGCCGTTTGGGATTTCATGTCATTATTAAAAGCATTACAATCGAAACTTACCTGTACTTCTACCCCTTGGTTTGCTACAAAAAATCCGGAAACAAGATACTTAATCAACGAAATTGTTCTGGCAGAAGAAACAGATTTAAGTATTGATGGAAAAAGACAAAGTCATTATGAAATGTATCTTGAAGCAATGGAAGATTGTGGTGCCGATACAAGCGGAATCAATACCTTTTTAGCTGAAGTAAATTCATTGCATAATATTTTTGTTGCCATAAAACAAAGCTCCTTACATCCTAATACAAAAGCTTTCTTAGATTTTACTTTTAGAGTGATTGAAGAAGGGAAACCGCATCAAATTGCAGCCGCGTTTACTTTTGGAAGAGAAGATTTAATTCCAAGTATGTTTACGGCAATCCTAAAGAACTTTCAGAAAAATCTTCCTGAAATAGATTTAAGTAAGCTTTTATACTATTTTGAAAGACATATAGAATTGGATGCTGATGAGCATGGACCAATGGCCATGCAAATGATTTCTGATTTATGTGAAGATGACGCCCAAAAATGGAAAGAAGTGGAAGAAATTTCGATTCTGGCATTAGAAAAACGTATCGGACTTTGGAACGCTATTGAAGAAGAAATTCTAATGAAAACGGAGATGGTCTAAAAACCAAAACAAGTTATTTAACGTAACTATTTGTTTAAAATGAGCCGAAACTTAATTTATCTAAGTTATGAAACAATTCAAACAAATAGTTATTGTTATCCTTTCTATATTCCTCTTAAGCTGTAGTTCTGACGAAACAGCTTCAGAAATTCCTGCCGCTCCAATTACTCCACTTACCGGTTCCATAAAATATTTGGCTTTAGGAGACAGCTATACCGTTGGGCAAAGTGTCTGCGAAACCTGCGGATTTCCTGAACAGCTAAAATCAAGTTTAAAGGCAATTTATCCGCAAGCCAGCTTTTCTTTAAAAATCATTGCAACCACCGGATGGACGACGACTAATCTAATTTCGGCAATAAATACTCAAAATCCCGATCCTGTATACGATATCGTTACCCTTCTTATTGGAGTTAACAATCAGTATCAGGGAAAAAGCTTTTCGATCTATGAGAAAGAATTCCCAGAACTCGTAAACAAAGCAATTATTTTAGCAAAAGGGAATAAAAAAAGAGTAGTTGTTATCTCCATTCCTGATTATGCCTATACTCGTTTCGGTAAAGTACAAATGGAAGGAGAAGGCGAGAGAATTTCAAGCGAAATCAACCAATACAACTCCTTTGCCGAAAACTACTGTAAACTCAACAATATTGTTTTTGTTTCGATAACCGATATTTCTCGTCAAGGTCTTGACAATCCTGATTTGGTGGCCACAGATGGCTTACATCCTTCAGCCAAAGCTTATACTTTATATGCAGAGCGTATTTTACCTAAGATAAGAGTCGCTTTAGAAGATTAATTATTTTGAGCTCTTCTGCAAAAAAATAACTCGGGCGGAGTATTCACCACATAATGCATCACTATGGAAAAGAACATCTACAAAGAGTCCGGAAAACTGTAATTGAAAAAATATCCTTAATTTTATCAAAAGTTATTTTCTTACCAATCAAAAATGATCTCCTAAAATTGACTCTAATTGATTGCACTCAATCAACTGTTTAAACCATGCAGATTTCGCCATCAGAAGAATTAGCGCCTTATATTAAACATTATCTCTTTTTAGATCATAATGAAATGGCTGTACAAAAACTTCGTTTGTTTTCTGATGGTAATACCGGTATCGTATTTTCCTTAAAAGGTAAACTCAGTTCTGATTTTAATGATTCCAAGATAAAAAATCATTTACCTGATTCTTTTCTCTACGGACAGCTTAGCGGATTTAAAGACATTTATTCGAACAGTGCAATCACTTTAGTTATTGTTGTTTTTCAGCCAAACGGAATCCACCAACTGCTAGGAATTCCGGCTCATGAGTTTCTGGATTCTATTGTTTCTATTGACGACATTTTTGACAAAAACGGTTTGATTCTTCAGGAGAAATTATCTGAAAATTATACGATCCCAAAGAAAGTCAATCTTCTCAATCATTTTTTCAGTACTCACATTTCCAATAAAGGGGTTTCTCACCAATTAATCGTAGAAAGTGCGATTCATTTCATTACTGCCCACAAAGGAAGTTTTAATGTAAACCAACTGGCTAAATATACTGGCTATACGGAAAGGCATCTGGAAAGGAAGTTTCAGGAATCTATCGGATTAAATCCAAAGAAATTTGGGAACATTATAAAACTGCATCATTTTTTAAAATTATTAAAAGATAAAACTGCCGACACCAATCTCACAAGTATTTGCTACAATGCCGGATTTTCAGATCAGTCTCATCTGATCAAAGAATTCAGAAAACATACGGGAATAACCCCAAAAGAATACCTAAACAATACCGGAAAGCTAACCAATAATCTTCTCAGAACCGCTCCGCCTATTGTTCTTTAAAATGTCGGTTTTATACAATTTTCAAAATAGGACTAGGGCTACTTTTGTCTCAAATCAATAGTATGCCTTATGAAAAATCTAAAAATAGCCACCGCACAGTTTGAGAACAAAAGCGGTAACAAAAACTATAATTTAGCTGTAATTGAAAAACTTTCTCAACAGGCAGCAAGCCAGGGTTGTGATGTTATTTCGTTTCACGAGTGCTCTGTAACCGGCTATACCTTTGCGCGACATTTATCTAAAGAACAAATGTTAGACTTAGCAGAATTAATTCCGAGTGGAGAAAGCATCTTAAAATTGACTGAAATTGCCCGAAACAATAATATTGTGATTCTGGCGGGGCTTTTTGAAAAAGACGAGAACAATAACTTATTCAAAGCTTATGTGTGTGTAGACCAAAACGGTTTAGTCGCCAAATACCGAAAATTGCATCCGTTTATAAATCCGTACCTTACTCCGGGAGATCGTTACTGCATTTTTGAGATTAAAGGCTGGAAATGTGGAATCTTAATTTGTTACGACAACAATATTGTTGAGAATGTTCGTGCCACAGCTCTTTTAGGAGCAAAGATCATTTTCATGCCGCATGTTACGATGTGTACTCCTTCTACCCGACCGGGTGCTGGTTTTGTTTCTCCGCAACTGTGGGAAAACCGTGAAGCCGATCCTACTTCTCTACGACTAGAATTTGACGGAATGAAAGGCAGAGACTGGTTAATGAAATGGTTGCCTGCAAGAGCCTACGACAATGCTATTTATGCCGTATTTTCGAACCCAATCGGTATGGATGATGATCAGCTGAAAAATGGCTGTTCGATGATTATTGATCCTTTTGGAGATATTCTGGCCGAATGCCGCTCTTTTGATGACTCTTTTACAACCGCGATACTAACTTCTGAAAAATGTACTCAGGCTGGTGGCAATCGTTACATAAAAGCAAGAAGACCAGAATTGTATCGGGATATTATTGGTCAGGAGCATCAATCCGAACAAAATGTGGTATGGCTGGACGCTAATAAAAAAAGTTAAAACTGATGTTTCATGGGACTTTACGCTCCTTAAAGATTTATCTTTGAAGCATTCATTAATCTACAGCATACAACCTAAGAATGGAATTTTTTAAAACTACAAATGAAGATATCGATGCCGTTTTCGATCTTTACAATGCCGCTACATCTTATCAAAAAACAGTCAACAATAAAAGCTGGAGAGGTTTTGAAAGGACTCTTATCGAAAAAGAAATTGCCGAGAATCGTCATTTCGTCATCAAAGAAGGAGATGAAGTTGCCTGTACATTTGTGCTAACTTTTAACGATTTGATTATCTGGAAAGAAGCCAGTGCCGATCCTGCAGTTTATCTTCATCGTATTGCAACGAATCCAAAATTCAGAGGGCAATCGTATGTCAAAAAAATCATTGCCTGGACCAAAGAATACGCCAAAGAGAACAACAAAGAATATATTCGTCTTGACACCCACAGCGGAAACGAAAGGATAAACAACTATTACACCAGCTGTGGTTTCGAATACAAGGGTATCAGCTCCATCGAATGGACAAGCGAATTACCGGAGCATTATAAAGAAGGTTCTTTTAGTTTGTTTGAGATTAAGCTTTAGTTTACTTACCTTCATTCATAAAATAAAATCTCAAGAAATGGACAAGCATAGTTTTTTAATTAAAAATGTCTTTATCGGGCTTGAAAATCTTAACAATGGTTTTGATTCTGAATCAATATATTATTTCTCTGAAAATGATTTTGAAATAGTTCTCGATAGAGTAGAAAAACTTGGTGTTGAAATTTTAGGAATAGAACCTTGGAAAAATGGAGCATTTTATGATGTCATAACAAACGAGGACTTTAACTCTGATTTAAAATGGTATCGAAAAGCATTTATTAAATTTAAAGAAAGTGGAGAAAATCTCCAGTATGCTGCAAGTTATAAAATACCATCTGAATTATTAGTATAGATACAATAACTTAAATAAACTCCTTGTAAACAACATTACAAGGGGTTATCAATTTGTTTAATATTAAGCTTTAGTTTAAGTTTACTTTTACTTTTTAGATTTCCAGATAAAGCCGTCTAAAATATAGTGTGTAAATTGAGGCACACTCAGAAGCGGCACTAATAGAAACTGCCATCCTGAAAAATCGAAACGGCTCAACGTTATATTTTCATTCCAGACAAAAAACTCCCAGAGAAACTCTTCTGAAAAAGCAATTAACACTAATATGCCAATATAAATTAAAACGCCATTGTATCTCTTTAAATAAGTCAAAGCACCTATTTCTTTTCTACTCTTCCCATCAATTTCTTTAAAATACACTAAAGCCATATAAGGAATTCCGTGTGAAACCACATTTAGCAAAGTAAAAATAAGATCGTCGTTGAAATAAACAATTCCGAAATACCACGAAAGCACAGTTCCTAAAATAATGCTGTTTTTAGGGATATTAAAGAATTTAGTTTTAACCGAAACGATTATAGTGCGAATAACATAAAGAGATAGAATGGCAATATAAACCCAAAACAAAATTTCTAAGACGGTTTTATTTTCAAAACGAAAGAATTCATTTTCAACAAACCAATTGAACTTTCTTTCAGAAGAAAGAAACCAAAATAGCATTGGGTAAACTGTAGCAGCATAAATTGCCAGATTATTCATCCACACAGAAACTTTCGTTTTCTCCTCCTTACGCGCATACAATCGCATGAAACCATATTGCTGTCGAATAAAATGAAAAACAGCCACATAAGCCAGAAAAGACCAAAAAACTAAGCTCCCGAAAGAGAATAAAACTAAGCCGGTAAGAAAACAAATAACAGGCAAAAGAATCAATCTTTTCCTGTCTTTTTGAAATTCACTTTTTACAAAATAGGTTTTAAATAAGGTGGCATAAACGTGTGCGACATCAATAAAAACAATTAGAAAAAGCCAGGTATAAAAAGAATAATTATTTTCGATCGAAGTGATATAGTTCTGAAAAACAAAAATAACTGCCAACACAAAAAATGAAGGGCCAATGATAAACAATGAGTCTGTTTTTGCTTTATGAATCCAGGGTTGTTCCATCTAAAATTTTATTTACGGCATTAATTCCCTGATGAAAAGCTTCTTCAAAAATTGAAATTCCCGACAAATCGGAGTGAGCAAAATAGATTCGATTTTCGATACTCTGTGAAGCCTTCTCTTTTGCTTCTCCAAAAATAAAATCAGGCACCGGAGAAATCATTCCGTGCCCTAATAAAAAAACTTCCATTTCTTCGGTATCATTTTCAATATCCGGATGGGCAATTTTCAAATCATTAAAGACAACCTGTTTCCAATATCCTTTGTCTTTTTTATAAATTTCTTTGCGCATTTTCCTTAAATCTCCGGATGAAAAACTGTAATAATACGTAACCACTTTTTTGTCCTGAATCTGATTTAACGTCTGATGTTGTGCGTAAACATAACCTAAGCCTTTTGCTTCATAAATTACGTTATCCCACGAAAGCGGGAAACTTAAATTGTCAGTCAAATTGTTTACAACTAAAGTCGCCAAAAGCCAAGGCGTGTAATGAAACTGTTTTGTAAATTGTTTTCGGTCTTTGATGAGATATTGGTTTACAAACTGCGGTGTTGCCATAATAACTTTATCTGCTATTATTTCTATTGTTGTCTTTTTGACATCATCAAAAGCTTTAACAATAACTTTTTCTTTTTCAATTTTCACCTCGTAAACCAAATGGTTTTTCAGTGCTTTTTGCTCTGTATATTTCTTAAGATGCTGTGTCAATCTTGCATTTCCTTCCGGCCATGTCAAAACACTATCCATTTTTTCTACAGCTGCATCTTGCTTTCTTCCGGCAAAGTAATGAATTCCTGCCCAGGCCGAAACAAAGGCAATTCCTAATCCAAAATCGTCCTTACAGCAATAATCAATATAATTAAACAAAGGTTCTGATTTGAAATTGTTCTCTTCAAACCATTGCTGCATTGTAATTTTATCCAATACTCTTGTTTTTTCATTTTTAGAAGAAAGAGAAAGAGGAATATCGAATAAGTACTTCTGATCTTCTCCTTTTGCAATTCGAAAGGCATCCATTTCTTTAAAGAAACGCAAAAATTCTTTATTTTCTTCCGGAGAGTTTCCTTCCTTTGGAACAACGCCTTCCTGCCAATTATTTTTATAAAACAACCGTTCATCCGGTGCAAAAGTCAGTTGTAATTCATCAAAAACAGGAAGTCCATTTTTATCGTAATCAAGAATAATTTTTTCTTCTTCAAGAAAACCGAGAAGTTCTTTATCATTAAAATTTGGAAGCGGCAGATAATGCGCGCCCAAAGGGTATTTAGAATATTTATTCTCCCCATTAGAAGAGTTCCCTCCCAAATGATCTGCCATTTCAATCAATAAAAAATCTGAGATTCCTTTTTTATGAAACTGACGTGCAGCGCTCAAACCTGAGATTCCACCACCAATAATTAAATAAGGGATTTTTACTTGTTGCTGTGGTTTCGGAAAGTCCTTTATCCACAAACGATGTCCTAAAAGATGATTTGTTCCTGATAACCGAATCATCAGAACTGCTATTTTATCGGAGCAAAATTGTAAAAAAGGGATTAAAAGCAAAGATGCCGTAATTCCTTTTACGAAATTTCGTCTTCCTCTATTGCAATTTTCCCCATTCTTCATCAAAATAGCGTACTAAAATCTGGTTATCTAAACGATTGATTTCTACTTGACTAGAAATCATATCGTTAGTAAAATAATTAAATCTGTCAAATTGATAATTGTAGAATTTCAATCCCGGGCTTTTTCGGTTTACTTCATTAAAAGTAGTTCCAAAACCATTGATTGCGATGGTATATCCCCATTCTCCAAACGAAGGAACATATGCATGATAAGCATCAACCTGCGGAAAAACCTGCATCACAGTTTTATTAATACACCAAAATGATTTTGGAGCAAAATAGGGTGAAGTAGTCTGAATCACAACTGCCGCATCCGGTTTTAAGATGTTTTTCATAGTTTGATAGAAATTCAGAGAATATAGCTTTCCTAAACTATAATTTGAAGGGTCAGGAAAATCTATAATCGCAACGTCAAACTTTTCGGTACAGCTTTTTGCCCAGATATAGGCATCGGTATTTACAACCGTAACTTTTGGATTGTTTAATGAATTTTGATTGAATTTTGTCAGAACCTTATTGATTTTAAAAAGTTTGGTCATTCCTTCATCCAAATCGACTAAGGTCACTTTTTGGACTTCTTTGTATTTCAGTATTTCCCTAACCGCTAATCCGTCACCTCCTCCTAAAACTAGAACGTTTTTTACCTCTTTAGCTATTGACATTACTGGATGAACTAAGGCTTCATGGTAACGATATTCGTCTACAGAACTAAACTGGAGATTGTTATTTAAATACAATCTGTAATCACTTTTATTGTGTGTTAAAACAATTCGCTGATAAGGAGTTGTACTAGTGTAAATTATATTTTCTCCATATAATTTTCCTTCTGAATAAGATAAAATAACATCTGAAAAAATAAAAACCGTAAGTAAGACTAAAAATGAAAAAATAGCTTTTACCTTTAAGAAGTAAGGCTTTTTTAATTCTTTAGTAAGCAAAAAGCACAACACAATGGCTATGCTAACATTGATCATTCCAAAGAAAAGAGACGTTCCCATTATCCCTAATTTTGGAACTAAAACCAAAGGAAAAAGTATTGACGCCAACAGAGCCCCGATATAATCGAATGTAAATACATTAGAGACCAAATCTCTGAATTCGACTTTGTCTTTTAAAATATTCATCAAAAGTGGGATCTCTAATCCGACCAAAAAACCTGTTACAAAAACAAACAGATACAATATGAATTGAAAGGATTCGACACTTTCGAACAATAGAAATAAAACTACCGAACTCAAACCGCCTATCAAACCAACCAAAATCTCGATTTCGACAAATGTATTGAGCAGGTTTTTGTGAAAAAACTTTGAAAAAAAGGAGCCAATACCCATCGAAAACAGGTAAACTCCAATTATAAATGAAAATTGTTTTACGGAATCGCCTAATAAATAACTTGCTAATGTTCCTGCGACAAGCTCATAAATAAGCCCGCAGGTCGCAATAATAAATACGGCAAACAGCAAAAGAAATTCAAACCTAAGAAACTTTTTACCCATGAATTGCCGCACTAATGATCATCGAAATCCCGATGATGAATGCAGCCAGAACAATTGCAACGGCAACATTATTTTTCTCCCCAACTTCTTTCCAGGTGTTTTCAGGAGTGATTTTTTCGATAATTAAGTAAGCTGCCAATAAAATGATAATTCCTAAAAAAGAAAAAATGACTGAATTAACTACTGGTTGAACATGTATTAAATCCATAGTAAAATGTTATTTGTGATAAAAACGGTTATAAGAAGTACGGCTTCCCGTTGACTTGTAATTTTCTGTGCTTTCACAGTCGCAAATTCGATTTCCTGCCATTGCAAAATAAAGATAAACTCCAAAGCAAAAAAGTCCTATTGCTAGTGAAGCGGCATTATTAAATATAAAATCCAAAAATTTTTTCATAACTGTTTATTCCTCATAGCGAGAATAAGAACTGTCTGCCCATCTCCCTTTTTCAAAATTATAATTAAAAAACCATATTATTAAGTAAATGATAATCATGCCAATAACAACCATCCATACATTTCTGCTTGAAGGCTCATTCCAGACCACATTTACACGCATTTCGCTATTAATAACATCTTCTGGCGCTTTCATTGGTGTTATTAAAAGATGGTATTTGCCTGCTTTTACACCGCAAATATTAAATTCTTCAGAATTATTCCCTTCTGTCCAGGACTCTCCGTCCGTATAGCCGTGATAATATTCGATGTCTTTGTTTGCATAAATTTCATCATTGGTCACTTCATTTACTAAAGCGACATTCAGATTGGCCCATGAATTATCAACATCTGTAGAAACTTTAATGGTCAATGGTGCCGAACCTCCGTTCAGAATAAAAGCATCACTTGTAACTTCTTTATTATCAAATTCGGTAAACTTTATTGATTTAGAAAAAACATTCTGTTCGAATTGATCCTTATAGATATACCAGTTGGCCGTAATGATCAATAAAGCAATAAAGCAGAAAATAATTCCGGTATTTCTGAGATCAAATCCATAAGGCTGAACCATATTTGTACCAGACTGATACGGTAAAGTAATCTTCTTAAAAGCCTTTTTTATTTCTCCTTTTTTAATGTATTCTCCGTAAAAAGCGGTTTCAACACCATTCATTCTTTCCACCGAAATCATATACGGTGGTCTTATGTACTCCACTAAATGAATATTCCTGTTCTGAGGCAATTCGAAATCGAAAAACCCCTGAGCATTTATAATTGCGGCATCTGAATATTCAAAAATATTATAGTCTTCCTTATTATGCTCCAAAATCAGAGGATGTTTTTTTACCTCAAAAACCTCTTCCATTTGAGTTAATAAAATCCAATGCCCTTGAGAAAGTGAAAGATAGACAAATTCATTTTTATGGTTTTGGAGTATAAACTCGGTCCATCTATAATCAGGATGAACCTTCTTTACCAAAATGCCTGTAACTTTATATTCGCTTCCTTTTAAAAAACCAACATCACCTATCGCTAAAGGAAAATCATTGATTGTCGTTTTATACTGAGTTTTTTTGCGAAACATCCCTTCTTTGTCCCGAGCATATAAACTCTGACAATTAGGACAGACAAAATTCACAACGTCAAAACCAACCTGTAATTCGGTTTCTATATTACAATCGTAACAATGAATTTTCATATACTATCGGTTAATTTCAAAATCTTTAATAATCTTTCCTTCAAAATAGCTGATATAATCTGCCATTACGTCTTTGACCTTTTGCGAGTTATCCTGAAGATAGTTACACAAATAAACATCCAGTGTTAATTGATTGTATTCTGGCCAGGTGTGTATGCAAATATGAGATTCTTTTAAACAGAATGAAATTGTAAAGCTATCGTTGTCAAAATTGTGTACAACCGCACCAACCTTCTCCAATTCATACTTTTCTAAAATTATATGGGTTGCATCAACAAAACCCTGACTATTGGTTAGTTTTTGAATTTCATCGACATGTAAAGTAACCAGTTTATGCAGTCCTGGCGAATAAGGAGGTAAATCCATTCTAGTTTTTTAGGTAACAAAAGGAGCCAAATATATAATAATTTATCTAATAAATTTAACTTAAAAATAAGATTTGAAAGCCTTCATCAAATTTCTGTTTTCAATGTATTTTTTAATATTACTACTACTGAAAATCTGATCAATTGCTTTTAATTTTTGATTAATTTATTGTAGACGAATCCGAATAACAGACTTGTACCAGAGTAGAAAAACCGTATTTTTGCATCAATAATGAAATCCGTATCTTACAAAAAAGAATCTGTTTTTTACTAAAATCTATTTTCTCTAAAATTTTTAAATATCTTTGATTTATGAGCACAGCAACAAAACCATATCATATAGGGCGAAAAATCAGCCGTATTCGTGAACTTAAAGACATGAAGCAAGAAGCATTGGCACAAGCTTTAGGTATATCTCAACAATCGGTTTCTGCTATAGAAAACAGCGAAACTATTGATGATGAAAAATTGAAAGAAGTGGCAAAAGTACTTGGAATGACTGTTGAAGCCATTAAGAACTTTTCTGAAGAAGCCGTAATCAATTATTTTAATAATATTTATGATCATGGAGCTTTTAACAAGCATTATAATGATTGTACTTTTAATCCTTTAGATAAATTGGTTGAAGTTTATGAAGAAAAAGAAAAGCTATACGAACGTTTATTACAGTCTGAAAAGGATAAAAATGAGTATTTGGAGAAATTGTTAAAAGAGAAATAAATTCTTAATACATACACGATCCTTTTTTGTATCACTATTTCAAAACGAGACATAAGTTCAAAATCATGATTAAAATAAATTATAAAATTCAATTTGTCTTATTTGTTATTTGCTTATTCTTTATTGGTATAGGCATATTTAAAACATTAGACGAAGGCTTAAAAACTGGAATTGGTCTTTTTGGGCAAATTTCACATTTTGTTCCATTTTTAATGGCTGCGATTATTTTTGGCAATAACATCTATTCTAAACGAATTGAAAAATTCAAAAAATAAAAGTACTTACAGAATTCGTCTACAATAAAATTTGAGTTGGTTTTTCTAATACGCAAATGACACATTCAAAATTAAAAGAAGTCAGTTTCTAGAATATCTAAAATCCAACAAAAAAGAGAATCAAAACTTTATCAAATTCAAAAGGGGCTGTCATATTGAGACAGCCCCTTTTTATTTCAGAGAGCACGAGATTCGAACCCTCGATACAGTCAACCCTTATACTAGCTTTCCAAGTTAAATCCTTCAACTATTCTAAGCTTATGCTTAGCGCTAAAATTTATTTATTGGCAACTGGTTTGGTTTTCATTGGATAATTAAAGAAGGTACTTGTTAGTATCGGTACAAAAAATACGGCAGCGGTAAGGACCGAGATTCCTATATCTGCGGCATGGCTTGCTAAGAATTTACTGAATGCTGTTTCGGGATAAAAATGTTCATATAAAGATAACGCCAGTTTAATCCCTAAAATGGCAATTACTACAAAAGCTGCGGTTTCCAGAAAATTGTATTTTTGCATAAGCCCCACAAACCACTGTGCTATAAAACGCATCGCCAAAATACCTATAAATACACCAATGCATACTAATATGATATTTGGCGTAAAGGCTACAGCTGCAAATACATTATCAATCGAAAAGGCCATATCCATAAGCTCCACAAGGCAAACAGTAGCCCAAAAATGGCCTATTGAGCCTACTGTTACACGGTATAACCAATTACCTTCCTTATTTACTTTTTCTTCTTCGCCTCCTTCTTTTTGCTTGTCTTTGTACCATGAATACACCAGATAGAGCAGGTAAAGCCCACCAATAGGTTTAAGCCACCAAATGGCAATAAGTGCCGAAGCAAATATCATGGCAACACCCCTAAAGAAATAAGCCCCCCAGATACCATACTTAAGCGCACGATCACGCTGATTTTCGGGCAAATCCATTACCATTGTAGCCAGTACAGCTGCATTATCAACAGAGAGCAAGCTCTCGATAAGAATAAGGTTTCCAATAATTGCCAGTGATGTACCGGGATGTGCAATAATATCTTGCCAAAGGCTATTAATAGTCGTAAGTAATTCAGTCATTTTGTATTATTTTAAAGAATGATGCCATAATGGCTTGTTTATTTATTTTGATATGGAAAGATCTATTTCGGGGTTTGGCTCAAAGTCTTTTTCATATTTAGAAATGATTATAACCGCTACACCATTGCCTATAAAATTAGTTATGGTACGGGCTTCGTTCATGAACTTATCAATACTGAAAAGCAGTGCCAATCCTTCTAAAGGAAATTTATTAAGTGTTGTAAACGTTATGGTAAGCGCTATAAAACCAGAACCAGGTATTCCCGATGCTACTTTTGATGTAACCATGATAACCAGCCCTATAGTTATGATATCGTGAAGCGTAAGTGGGATGTCAAACAACTGAGCAACAAACAATGTACATACTGGCAAAAATATAGACGCACCCGCAAGGTTAAAAGAATAGCCCAACGGTATTGAAAGCCCCACTACAGCTTTACTACACCCCGCTTTTTCAAGCTTTGCAACAATTAAAGGAAACGCTGTTCTGGATGACGATGTACTAAAAACAATAAGCAGTTCTTCTTTAATATAATTCAGAAACTTCCAGAGACTTATATTGTAATAACGCAGCAAAAGTCCCAGTACAACAAATACAAAGAGAGCCATTGTTATATAAGTAGTCGCTAGCAATTTGCCTAAAGGCAACAGGCTATGTATACCAAATCGCGATACTGCGTAAGCCATTCCGCCAAAAGCAGCAACCGGTATAAGCAAAAACAGGTACATCAGTATCTTATACAAAAAGGTCATAATTTTTTGCAGCGTGGTTACGTACTTTGCCCGGCCCGGAGAGAGGCTAAGCAAAACACCTGTTATAACTGCCAACAGAACCAATACCAGCGGTCGGTTAAGTATTATAAAGTTAAACCAGCCGTCATTAAGTGATTCGGTAGCTGTAAAATGTTTGGGTAAGGCCGCATCGATAAAGCTTTTTTCTATCTTGCCCGGTTCTATAAATAATGCTGCCATTATACCCATTATCATGGCAAGAGTAGTTATTATTTCAAAATAAACGAGCGCCTTGAACCCGACACGACTCACTTTTTTAAGATTATCAATACTACTTACACCTATAATTATCGTTAAAAATATTATGGGCTGTATAAGCGGTTCAATAAGATATAAAAATCCACTGCCTAAAAAATCCAGCTGAATACCCTGTTCAGGATAATAGTGACCCACAGCAATTCCCAACAGCAACGCTATGGTAACATAAGCTGCTAAATTTTTCAAATACTTTTGCGGTATTCCAGTACTTTCCGGATGTTGTTGTGTGGTATCCATTTTTTAAACCTTATTCATTAAATTGCTCCGTAAAGGTAATTTTAAAAAGTTATTAACCCGATAAGCAAGGCCGCAATAAGCATAGCAAGTGATGAGCCCAAAGCCCATTTTATAGTAAACTTTACGTGGTCAGAAAACTCAACACCTGCCAAACCTACTAAAAGATAAGTTGAGGGTACAAGCGGACTTAACAGATGAACGCCCTGACCAATAAGCGATGCCGCTCCTATTTCTAACTTTGTAGCGCCCAAGTGTAATCCCGTTTCTGTAATTAATGGCAGTATGCCAAAATAATAAGCATCGTTGCTTAAAAAAAATGTTAGCGGTGCACTGCTTACGGCTGTTAGTACAGGAAAAGCACTCCCCCAAGTATCTGGTACCACTGATATCATAGAAGCTGCCATAGCATCCATCATTCCAGTACCAGAAAGTATGCCTGTAAAAATACCTGCCGCAAATATCATCGATGCTACAGAAAGAGCATTGCCCGCATGCAGCCTCATTACTTTTTGCTGTTGCTCTACTTTTGGATAATTAATAATAAGCCCGATGCAGAATGCTATCATAAAGGAAACGGCCAATGGCAACACATCAAACATCATTGAGGCCAACAGTAGTATTGTAAGCAGAAGGTTGAACCATATCAGACCTGGTCTTCTGAGTTCACGCTCTATAACAACTTCTTCCTCATTTATAAGGTGCTTGTTCATGTCGCCTTCGCGTGCAATCCTTCTTTTTTCGCGAAGCCCAAGCCAGAATGCTGCAAATAGTACCCATAGTATACCACCAATCATGACCGGTATCATAGGCATAAACAATTCTGATGCATCCATTTTAAGAGTCGTCATCGCACGTGCTGTAGGTCCGCCCCAAGGTAGTATATTCATTACCCCGCCACCAAGCATTATAATGCACGCGAGAACAAGCGGATTCATGCCCAGTTTTTTATATAATGGCAACATTGCGGCTACAACTATCATATATGTAGTGGCACCATCACCATCAAGCGAAACCAATATGGTAAGCAAGGCAGTACCCACGGCTATTTTTAAAGGGTCGCCTTTTACAAACTTTAATATTAGGTTTACCAACGGGTCAAATAATCCCGCATCAATCATTATACTAAAGAAGAGTATCCCAAAAATAAGCATGATTCCGGTGGGAGCAATATTCTTTACACCTTCCATGATTATTGAACCAAGATCGGCAGTAAAACCACCTAAAATAGCAAAAAGAATAGGGATAAGTATTAGCGCCGTTAACGGAAACAAGCGTTTTGTCATGATCAGGTACATAAATACAATGATCATTGAAAATCCTAAGATTGTAAGCATGACTCTATATTTTTAAGTTTAATTATTTTCTGTTTTAGCCGACCAGTCAAATGAGTTTCTAAACCCCGCCAACACATAATTGCTTGTATCATCAGGGCTTACCTGATTGACAAATGAAAGTTCTATTGCTGATTGTTTACCAAGATTGATACCCAATCCAGCTGTAATCCGGTTGCTGTCAAATTGTTCCTCCTTTACCACATTCATCCTGATTTCATTTTTTAGAATGCCATACAAGAGGTTATTTCCCTTTTCTTTACCCAATGGGATTTTTAACGATATGAGATAACGCAGCCTCAAAACAAAATCATCAGGATTGGTTAAAAAACGTTCTTCGACACGATAACGGTGTAATAATGTAGTACGCCCAAGTTTACTTTTAATCGTTAACTGTTGAAACGGCCTGTTTTCATAACGTATCTTTTTATCGGTAAAACTTGTGTACGGTTGTAGCACCAAAAACATGAAACCCACAGCCGGATACAGGTCGTTGTCTAGCTTTCTTTCAAGATAGGTCGAAACTAAAAAAAGACGTGAATCTTTTACCAAATCGTATGCGCGATATTGAGAAAGGGCTGTAAAGCTGTACTTTTCGCTCAGTTTTGCCGACATTGTATATTGCAGCCACATGTTAAGATTATCTTGTTGTGCTGATGCTTTCGTAGAAAAAAGCATTAAAAAAAACATGATTGATATATATATTCTATACATTCTGATAAATTGTTAATTTATTTGTGTGAGGTAAAAGTATAGGATTGATTTTTTCAAAAAATTAATTTTCAACGAACGACTCATTTAATAAACAAACAACGCAAAGTGCCTATTATAAAATAATGATATTTGTATTTTAAATGATATAATTTTAACGGGTGAATAATTTTTAACACAAAAAAGTATGGTTTTACTAATAAACATCATTATCCTCCTTGTAGCTTTTAGATTACTGTTTGAACAAAAGATTATAGGCAGCCTCATGAAAAAACAATGGACGAACCTTATCAGGTTTCAACATGTTTTATTTTTTGTTATATATACCTCCTTTCTGATAATTTCAATGTTTTATTTTACCGACATGCCTTTTGCGCTGTATAGGATACTATTTATTATGACGATCAATACTGCCTTGTATATCGTTTGTTATGCCTATTTAGTTCCTGCCTATTATCAAACCAATAAGTATCCTGAATACCTGTTGTATGCCCTGATATTATTTATATCAACAACATTGCTACGACTGCTCGCTGAGCCTGAATTTTCAAAAGGAAGTGGTGTAGCACAAGACCAAACGCTTTTTTTGATAAGTGTATACAGTTCGCAAAGTATCGTGATTTTAGTAGCTTCCTTTTTAGGAATATCAAAACATAAGTTTTTAATAGAATATGACTATCTCGACCTTGAGGTAAAAAAAAATGAGACCGACCTCAACCTTATGAAGTCAAAGATAAATCCGCACTTTTTACTCAATACTCTTAATAATATCTATGCGGGCAGTTACAGCCAGCATGCTAATACGACCGAAGCAATACTACAGCTAAGTCAGTTGCTACAATATGTCATATATGAAACCGACAAAAAAACTATTGCCATACACAAAGAGTTTGAAATGATGAAAGCACTTGCTGGCTTATATCAGCTCAAATACAACAATACACTCCATATAGTATTTGAACTAAATGATAGTGAAGTGCAGGAACAGGTAGAGATTCCTCCTTCTATATATTTTACTCTTTTTGAGAATGCACTCAAGCATTCAGACATTGGAACAGACATGGATGCCTATATTTCTGTGAGGTTTGATAAGGAAGACGATAACTTGTTGTTCAGAATAGAAAACTCTGTACCAGAACACGCTCAAATTAGTAATAACAAAGGATATAACGGAATGGGACTGGTTGCATTGAAAAAAATATTAGCAATGGAATACGCAGAAAATTATGAATTGTTTGATGAATTATCAAATAAGACGTACTTTTCTACTCTCAAAATAAAGTTATGAACCAATTGCAGGTTGTAGGCGTAGATGATGAATACCTTGCGCTGGAACTGATAAAAAAGTATTGTACCAAAACGGATGACATAAAGTTGCTGGCTACCTACAGCAACCCAAAGGAAGCCATGGTTTTTTTGCAGCACAATGAAGTTGACCTGCTGATACTGGATATTAATATGCCCGGCATCAACGGGATAGAATTACTACAAAACACACACAACAAGCCGCTCTGTATTTTTATAACTGCCGAAGAGCAACATGCCGCCAAAGCATTTGAACTTGATGTTGTAGATTATCTTATAAAACCCATAAGTTTTGAGCGTTTTGAAAAGGCCATCACAAAAGCCAAAGAATACCACCGCTTTATAAAATCTAAAGACATTGTTGAAGATTACATTATGTTTAAATCAGACAACATTGTAAACAAAGTAAAACTGGATGATATTTTTTGGATAGAAGGTTTTGGAGAATACCTCAAAATTGTATCCCGCTATAAAAAATACATGGTCCTGGAACGTATGGCAAAGTTTGAAGAAATGCACCGTCCTCTGGGATTTATTAGAATACATAAGTCATACCTGATTTTGAAAAACCACATCGTATCATTCAATTCACGTATGGTACAGCTCAGAGACGGCAAGGAGTTGCCCATAGGCCGTACTTACAAGGACAACCTTAAGGAAATCTAAGATATAAGGTACTGGTGCAAAAAAAGAAAACCGGCAAGTTTATAACTTGCCGGTTTTTTTTAGCTTTTAATAAAATTTAAGCAAAATACATTGCTTGTTTTTTTGCAGAGAGGAAGGGATTCGAACCCTCGATACAGTTACCCATATACTAGCTTTCCAGGCTAGCTCCTTCAACCACTCGGACACCTCTCTAAATTGGTCTGCAAATAACATAAAAAAAAATGACTTAGAAAAACAAAATCGGATATTACTTTACATACTTTTTCTAAATTCTTCCATAAATAGTTTGACAGCCTTTTTTTGATAGCCTCCAATAGTCAGCATAAACGAGTCTCTCTTCGTGGGAACTCCTGTAATCTGAATCGCTTTGAGGTCATCCCAACCTTTTAGAGCTTTTTCAGCAACTATTGTAGCCCAATCACTATCCTGAACCATTTGCAACAAGGCATGAATTGAGTTTAGTTCAATCGAAATCTTGGGTCTCATTTTGTTCTTGGCAAATAAATCTTCTACAAATTCCCTCGAATTCGAACCTTTTCCAGGTAAAACAAGCGGAATTTCCTCTATCTTCTTAAACGCAATTTTGTCTAAAGCTGCCAGAGAATGTGTTTTCGAAACCACCATTACCATTTGCGAAGTAAACAAAGGCACTTTCTCAACGGGAATATTTATCTCATGTGATGAAATCACCAGAACCAAGTCTAACTCGTTCGTCAGTAATTTTTGTTCTAAAGCCTCTGTTGTACCGTATTCGACCACAATTTTCAGGTTCGGATATTGTTTGGCGAACGTATTGATAACGGGCAGAATCAAAAGTCCGAAAATATAGGTTACTCCGATTCGCAGTTCACCACCAATCATTTCGTTTAAATCTTCAATAGCCTGCTTCCCGTTTTCTACATTTTCAATGACTTTTTTGGCGTGAATCAGGAAAACGGCACCGGCTTCTGTAAGCTGCACTTTTTTCCCTATCCTTTTAAACAAAGGCATTTCCAGTTCTTCTTCCAGTTTTTTTATCTGTTGTGATAATCCGGATTGCGTTACAAAACACAACTCGGCCGCTTTTGTAAAATGCAGCACCTCTGCTGTTTTGATAAAATATTCTAACTGATAAATTTCCATATTGATAAGTTTAATTACTTATTACAAGTAAAATTATTAATTTTTCTAATGAAATCATAATCCCGAACTTTGTAAAAAAATATCAGGCATCATGTTTCAAGCGTTAAAATCAAAAAACTTCAAGTTATTCTTTTACGGACAATCTGTTTCTGTAATTGGAACCTGGCTTCAAAAAACAGCCGTAAGCTGGATGGTTTATAGCGTTACGGGGTCGGTTTTTTTACTGGGATTAGCAACTTTTTTAAGTATGATCCCGTCTTTATTTCTGGCTCCTTTAGCCGGAAGTATTATTGGCCGCTACGACAGACACCGTGCTATGATTTTATTACAATCTTTGGCCATGCTTCAGGCAGGTGCTTTGGCGCTGTTGATTTACCTGAAAATATATAACATCAACTTTATTCTGGCTTTAAGTCTGATTCAGGGTATCATCAATTCTTTTGACATGACCTGCAGACAAACGATGATGATTGATATTGTCGACAACAAAGAAGATTTACCCAATGCAGTCGCCTTAAACTCTACCCTGAATAATTTTGCCAGAATTGCAGGCCCTGCTCTGGCGGGAATTATTCTGCACAATTATGGAGAGGATATTTGTTTTATTGGGAACTTCTTAAGCTACATTCCGGTTTTGATTTCGCTGTTAATGATGAAAATTACGCCACATATTAAAGCCACTGACAAGATGAAAATGGTAGATGATTTTCTCGAAGGTCTGGATTATGTAAAAAAAGAAACCGAAATGGCCAAAATGCTTCTGATGTTAATGTGCAGCAGCTTATTTGTAATTTCTTTCAACACTTTAATGCCTGTTTTTGCCAAGGATATTTTTAACGGAAATGCGCAGACTTTCAGCTGGTTTGAAAGTGCTGCCGGGATTGGATCAATACTATCCGCTATTTACTTAGCTAACCTTAAAAAAGCCGACAATATGGGCAAAATAATGATCTCTGCAAGCTTATTGTTAGGTTTTAGCATTATCATATTGGCCTATTCAAATAGCTTAACAGTAGCGCTTATTTGCATGGCTTTGAGCGGTATAGGAATGATGGCGCAAACCTCATCAATCAACATTTACATTCAGACGCAAAGTACGGTAAATATGCGTTCGAGAAGTATTAGTTATTATTTAATGGCGTATCAGGGAATGATTCCTGTGGGAAGTTTGATTATTGGTTATGTCTCACACATTATCGGAACCCGAGAAACTGTCGCCATTCAGGGTGTTATCAGTATTATCTCGGTCATTGTTTATGTGCACTACAAAAAACAGAGTTCTGAAGAAGAGTTTGGAACTTGTGAGGTTCGTTATAAAGATTAAAATTTAAATTCCAATCTTTTTAAATCCCAAATTCCAATCTTGTAAAGCTGCAAATCCCAAACTTTTAAAATTCCAAAATAGAAATTCCAAATTCCAAAACGGAGATAATAACCAACGTAAAGTTTGGAATTTGGAATTTAAACAATTTGGAATTTTACAAAGAAATCTCCCCGCGTAAAGCCGTTTCGAAGATCGTTTTAAACTCGGACTGAGGAATATTCTGTCCTAACAAATACATTAATTTTGTTATGGCTGCTTCTGTAGTAATGTCTTTTCCTGAGATCACTCCAAGAGATTTTAAGGCAGTACTGGTTTCATATTGTCCCATATTGACACTTCCTCCAGAACATTGCGTAACGTTAACGATGTGCAATCCGGATTGAATTGCTTTCTCAATCAAATTTAAAAACCAATCTTCTGTTGGGGCATTTCCCGAACCGTAGGTTTCCAGAACAATTCCTTTTAAATCTTTAATAGCCAGAATGGACGCCAAAACCACTTCGCTCATTCCAGGGAACATTTTGATAATCGCAACGTGACTGTCTAAATTTTTATGAACGATTAGTTTTCCTTCTGTATTTACAGGAAGAAACAAGTGTGTGTTCAGCTTTAAATGAACTCCTGATTCTACCAATTCAGGATAATTTGGTGCTGTAAATGCTTTAAAATGTTCTGCATTTACTTTTGAAGTTCGGTTACCACGGTACAGTTTATATTCGAAATACAAACAAACCTCGTTGATTACCGGTCTTCCATTTTCCTGAAGTGAGGCAATCTGAATGGCTGTAATCAGATTTTCTTTGGCATCGGTACGTAAATCTCCTATCGGAAGCTGAGAACCTGTAAACACTACCGGTTTTGCTAAATTCTCGAGCATAAAACTCAATGCCGAAGCAGAATACGACATGGTATCTGAACCATGAAGCACTACAAATCCGTCGTAAGCAGCGTAATTTTCCTCAATAATAGTAGCAATCTTTGTCCACTCCTCAGGATTCATATTCGAAGAATCAATGGGAGTTTCAAATGAAACCGTTTCAATCTCACAATCTAATTGTTTGATTTCGGGTATCTTTTGCAATAATTTACCAAAATTGAACGCCTTAAGTGCGCCCGTCTCAAAATCTTTACTCATACCGATAGTTCCTCCGGTATAAATTAGCAGTATTTTAGGTTTAGATGACATCCTGATATTTTAATTTATTGACAACAGGATTGGCATACATTGCCAAAAATCCTTGTCTTGTCACTGGGTTATCACTTCCGATACGCATTTCTAAACGACGCTCAAACAATGATTTTTCACTTTCTTTGTACAAGTGAGCAAACCTATTTGTCTCATTTAAAATATCATAAGCAATAAAATTCGTTGGCCATAATTGATAATTTTTCAAAACCGAATCATCAATAACCTGTGCCAAAGCCTGCACTTGTTTGTTGGCATTGTCATTCTCAGCTACAATCTGATCGATCTCTGTATCTAAAACGTCTCCAACAGAAATATGTATTCTTTTTTTAGTTCCCATGACACCACTTATGATGGTCATGAAATCTTCATTTTTTTCTTTAATATAAACCTCATTATTGGCTTCTGCCATTAACTGTGGCATCTTCAGAACATCTGTTGGATCGTATTCGTATGAAATAGAAACCGGAACAATTTTTAATTTCTTAAAATAATCCATCAAATTAGGCTCATCAGACCCCATTCCGATCATTTTTAGGACTCCCGGATTGGTTTCGTCATTTCCGTCTTTTGTACGACCTTCTCTTTGTGCAATCCAAACCGAACGATTTTCGCGAAGTAATAATTGCCCGATATACTCAGATAATAATTTAGAGCTTTGCAACATTTCTCTTGGCGTTAAACCTCTTAAAACCAAAAAGTTTCGATTTAGTTTTGCCAGCGTACTCAGGAATGCTTTTTTAACCAGATTGTCTCCAATTGCAGATGCCGTCATGACTAAACCATGCTCGAAAAGACAAACATTTAATAAGGTTGTATCCAATAAAATATCTCTGTGATTGGAGATAAATAAGTAAGAAGTATTTTTTTCTAATTTCTCAAATCCTGAAGTGGTAAGTCCTTCTGAACTTTTCTCTAAAACCTTTTGTATGGTATTGTAAATAAAGTTGCATTGAAAATCACGAATCGAATGTGTTTTTTTAAGCTGCTCTTTCCAAACCTCATCTGCTACTTCCGGAAAAGTAAAGTTCATCATGGTTTTCATCATCGGATGATTGACAACATCATGAAGTGCTTCATTTATTTCAGAATCATAAAACGGTCGAATGGCATCAAATCTCTGCATTATTTATATTGGTTTTAAGTGGGCAAAAGAACAAAAAAAAAATTAAACTATTGTAAGGTATGGGTTAAATCCCAAAAACGTCTTTTGAATTTTGAGTTGTTCGCGCTGCAATTTCTTCTTCAGAAACATTATATATATCGGCTAATTTCGCAATAACATTTACTAAGTAACTGCTTTCATTTCGCTTTCCACGGTACGGAATTGGCGCTAAATAAGGAGAATCAGTCTCTAAAACAATGTGTTTCAAATCGATTTGATTTAAAAACTGATCAATCTTTCCGTTTTTAAATGTTACCACTCCGCCGATTCCCAACTTCATATTATAAGAGAGCGCCTGAAGTGCTTGTTCGTATGTTCCTGAAAAGCAATGAAAAATTCCAAATAAATCAGCTGATTTTTCCTCTTCCAGTACTTCAAATATTTCATCAAAAGCTTCACGGCAATGAATCACAATAGGCAATTTATATTGTTTCGCTAGTTGAATTTGTCTTTTAAAGGCAATTTGCTGCTCCTTAAGATGTGTTTTATCCCAATACAAATCGATCCCAATTTCACCAACAGCGTAAAACTTTCGTTTGGCTAACTCCTTTTCCACATGTTTTAATTCTTCTTCGTAATTATCTTTCACATAGGTAGGATGCAATCCCATCATCAGGTATACATAATCGGGATAATTTTGCTCCAAATCGTACATAGAAGGTGTTGCAGCAGCATCAATAGCAGGAATAAAAAAACGGGTTACTCCGGCATCTATCGCTCTTTGCATCATCTCGTCGCGATCCTGATCAAATTCTTCAGAATATAAATGTGTATGTGTATCGGTAATTATGGGCTTCAAATTCAATTGTTGTAATTTTTAATGGCCCAAAATTACGATAATATTAAAAACTTTCCCAATTTGAATGAAATGAGGAAAAATGGGACGCGAATTTTTACGGATTCACTTCGTGAAAACGCGGATAAAAACGGATTTTTTAAACACTGTCAGACTGAATGAAATCGAAGTCTATGAAGCTATGGTTATTATTTAAATAGTAAACCCGACAGGTTTTAGAAACCTGTCGGGTTTGAATCGGTACACGATACTAAATTATTTCCCTGTTTTAACAAACACTATGGCGCGATCTAAAACCTCATCTCTTCCTTCCTGAATTCCTTTAATGGTTGGTTTCACTTCAATGTCTGGAACAATTCCAATTCTTTGCGTTTCGCGTTTATCCGTATAATAAACTCCAATTCCGGTATATCGGGTATGAAATCCTTTAAATTCAAGATCGAATACATTACCGTCTGTCCCGGCAGTCTGGCTTCCGATTATAGTGGTATTCCCCGCGGCTTGAAAACACATTGCTGTCCATTCGGATTGACTTATGGATTTCTCATTAAGCAGCACTACAACTTTCCCTTTATAATTGTCTTTGTTTTCAAATCCGACCTTTATCCCTTCTTTCCACTTATAACGTCCCGGATAATTTAAATAAGGTATAGTGTAATCACAGAATTTCTTTTGCTGAGGGTTCAAAAAATTTGCGATGAGTTCAAAGGTTTCATTTGGATAGTTTCGCATATCAAAAACAATCGCCTGTGTAGATTTCAGAGCTTCAATCATATCGGGAATATGTCTGTTCTTTATGACCCCCATATCGACATAACCGATATTATTGTCTAACAGTTTAAATTTCTCCTTCTTTTTAATAGCTCCTTTTTTATATTCATTCCGATGAGAATCATGGTAATTAAACCAAATCATTGATTTCGTTTCGTATTTCCCCTCTTTTAAAAATTCTACCTCAACATTTTCGTCGTAACTTTTCAAAATAGGCAACGTAACTTTATCTAAAAGCTTAGCCTCGTTGGAAGCACTTATTAAGTCCCGATTCTCCTGAATTAGCTCTTTTATCGTTTTGCCTTTTATTTTTGTAATTACATCTCCAACTTTTATATTGTCTGCCTGAGCCAGACTATCCCCTACTATCTCTGTAACAACCAGCTTTTCTTCTATTATTCTACCCGTTGCAGGAAAGTAAACCGGCTTTTTCCCGGCAGCTCCCGCTCTATATGCTGTCGTTTCTACATGACTGTCGTTAAGTTTGGCTGTCAATTTTTTAAGTGCAATGAAAAAATCTGTTTCATTTTTAGCATCAAGAACAGATGGTAACGCCTGTTCTAAACTCAAATCCCACTTTTGATCCATTACATATTTATACGGAAAATAATATTCTATCACATTCCAATAGGCAAACAACATTAGTATTCGGGAGTTTTTACTAGTGTAATCAAGATCGAAATAGTTTTTTAGATTCTTAAAACTATCAAAATCATGGCCAAATTCCTGATCACTCTGAAACCTGTTTGCCTCTATAAATTTCAGTTTCTTTGAAAGTTTTTTAGAAAACAACTTACTATTAAACCAGCTTAAGTCAAAATTTTTATCGAAGAATTCAACCTCTTTTGGAATTACAATTGGCGCAACCATTTTAATTTCTCCTAAATCATTAATCCAATTTTCGAGAATTAAAGAAAACTCTTCTTTAGTTTGCGCTTTTTCTATTAATGGTAATTTTTCTAAAAGCTGATGGTCCCAATTCACTTGTCCACTGCCAATTTTTGGATGATAATATTTTAAAAATCCCCAAACTTTGCAGGTCGCAGCAAGCTTTTCGGTTTCTGTGATTTTGGTATAGCCAAAGATCGTCTGAGTGCATACAATAAGAAAAACTAAAGTAATTTTGTTCATGTAAATAACTGGTTAGGTTGAAATTGTTTTTTGGTAAATTTTTCTAAAAAAAAAATCAGCCGAATGTAAAACTAAAAATCCGGATTCGTTTACGACTTTACGTAAAAACCTTTTTTATATAAATAAACCGGACAGGTTTTAAAAAACTGTCCGGTTTGAATAAGTATAAAAATTCTTAGCGATTTTGATGTTCTAACAAGCAATTAATCCAAATCGTCCAGCAGCTCCTGAACATCGTCGTAGTTTTCATAATCCTGAGAAATGGTCTGCAGGATTTCTCTACAGCCATTGTAATCTTTTTGTTTTAATTTAGACAATGCCAGATACCATTTGGCTTTCTCTTTATAAGCAGAAGTACCTGATTTTAATTCATTAAAAATCGCTTCTGCCTGTTTATAATGGTCTTCTTCCAATAAAGAAATTCCGTAAAAATATTGCATTTCAGCGGTTTTATTTTCTGTTAACAGTTCTTCAAAAAACGGAATTGCCAATACATATTTTCCTTCATTGAAAGCCTTTTCAGCCTGTTTTAAGGTTTCGTCTGTATCGCCTCGTTCGACAAAAGAAGCTGTTTCCGGATGATTAAAATCCTCAAATTCAGGAGTCTGATTGTAATCAAAAAAGAACAGTCCGAATAAAATAATAATCGATGCCGCTGCCGCGAAATACCAAGGTCGCATTCGGACCACTTTGGGCTTGTTGGCATTGAAATGTTTCTCCGAAACCTTTGTCAAGTTTGCTGCAAAGGCTTCTCTCTCTTCTTCATGTTCAAATTTGTTCCTAAGCTGTGACTGTACTTCTTTAAAAGTTTCAAACTCCGAAGCCAGTTCATGATCCTCAGACAATTGTTTCTCAAAACTATCCCGTTCCTCAGCAGTCATTTCTTCCTGAAGATATTGATCGAATACTATATAGCGTTCTTCATCCATGACTATTTATTTTTTAGCGAATTAAAATTTTTAGCTTCCTGAATCCACTGTGTCAACTGCCCCACACACAACGATTTTTTCTTACGGACATACCCATAAGTTACATTGAGTTTAGCCGCTACTTCTTCCATCGTTTTAGTGGCAAAACTAAGTTTTAACAACTCCTGGCATTTGTCTCCCAATTTCTGAAACATGGCATCAAAGAGCTGTTGTTTTTCATCAAATTCTTCTGTTTGACCAATTAATTCCAGTGCAGATTCATTCATAGATACTGCATCTTCATTAATTGTTACCCCTCTGTTTGCTGTTTTTTTAAGTTCGTTAAGCCACTTCCTTTTACACAATAAAAAAAAGTAAGCATCAAAAGGACAAGTCAGCTGTAGTGTTTTCGCCTTGGCCTGATTAAAAAGCAAAATCATGACTTCCTGAACCACATCCTGTGCATGTTCCTTGTCTCCGGAATTATTCATGACGAACATCACCACTTTAGGAACGAATTTCTTGTAAATGATTTGAATGATTACAGAGTTGTTTGCAGCAATGCCATCAATATACATTTGATCGGGATGAGTTTTTGCCTTAGCCATAAAAAACCTTTTTGAAGCTAATTTAAAAAACAATTGGAAATAAATTTCATGCAAGGGGGTAACAATTAACAAATCAAGTTGATATAACACCAAAGGACTCATAAAAATTGTTTAAAAAAATGTTCCTACAACCATCAAAAATCAATAAGAATGGAAACCTGTCAATTTGTAAGCGAGAAGAATTTAGATCAATTTCACCAAATGATTTCTACCAAAACACGAAATGGTTTTGTGATTGTGGAGCATAACGAGAAACTTCCGTACGTCGTTTTATCCAAAAAACAAAAAGCAATCAATCATCCTTTACATCTCTTTCTTACCTGCATCACATTTGGGCTGTGGTTAATGGTATGGCTTTATTTTATTGTGACGCTTTCGCGAAAAACAAGTATTCTCGTTGCGGTAGACGAAGACGGCAATCTCTTTGAAGACAAGTGCCTATCTGCATAAATTCTGAAATACAAAAGCAGAGGTAACAATTGTTTAAAGGAATTGATATAACGACATCTCTGCAAATTCAAAAATAAACTTCAACAGTAAGGGTAACAATATCAAACCCAAATTGATATAAGTATAATTAACAACCGAAATCTGAAAACCACCTGATCATCAGGACAGATTTATAAAAACTAGAAATCATGAACACAAACTTAAAAAAAATCGGGCTTTTATTTTTACTAACAATCAGTTTTGCAAGCTGCGACAATGGCGACAGTGATGATAATCTTATTTTACCACCTTCTCCTGCAGCTTTTAAAAGCATAAGCACCAAAGGAGTAAAGTCCGCTACGCAAAAATTTACGATTACAGCCGGAACCGGTGTGGTTACTGTAACTTCAGTAAAAGGAGTAAAATTAAGTATCAATGGAAACTGTCTGACTAAAAACGGTGCAGCGGTAACGGGCGCAGTGGATATCGAATACATTGAACTTTTTGACAAAGGGAATATGCTAATTACGAACAAACCTACGATGGGAGTTATGCCAGACGGAAAGAAAAGTCTATTGATTTCAGGTGGAGAATTCTTCATCAAAGCCACGCAGGGCGGAGTAGAACTTAAAACTTCCTGCTCTATGAATTTAATTGTTCCCGCTGCTTTAACAGATGGTGTAGATAATGCGATGACTTTATGGACCGGTGTAATAGATCAAAATGACGAATTGACCTGGGAAGTACCTAAACCAAATGCAGACGGAACAGGTGGCAAAGGCGGTGTTCAGGGAGAAGGAACCAATTACTTTGTGACATTTGGAAACTTTGGATGGACAAACGTAGACCGTTTTTACAGCGACCCTAGACCTAAAACTACGCTGTTGGTTGATGCTCCCGATGGCTACAACAATACAAATAGTGCCGTTTACCTGTCATACGATGGTGAAGGAAATGCACTTGCGAAATTAGACACTTACACCGCAGCAGGATTATTCAGCGAGCACTACGGACAAATTCCGATTGGCTTAAAATGTCATGTGATTTTTGCAACCGAAGATAATGGTCAATGGCGATACGCAATCAAGGCCGTAACCGTTGCTGCAAATGATGTGTACACCTTTACACTTGCCGAAACAGTTGTAGGTACCGAAGCCCAACTGGTAGCCGCAATCAATGCTATTCAGTAACTTACAAAATTCTTTTTAAGAAAAAGTGGTGATTTGCTCATCACTTTTTTTTACATTTAATCCAGTTTTCAAATTAATTCTGATGCTTTTCAGAAGCTAATCCTGCTGTCCGCTGTATCTTTTGTTCCGAACCCCGGCACAAAAGGATGCCGCTCCCATCAGGGCTAAAACCCTCTAGTTATGAAACCACTATCGTCTATTTTATTGATGCTGCTTTCTGTTTTCGCAATGGGACAAACGAAGGTAAAAGACACCATAACGCGAAGAGCCAATATTGTTTTCATTCAGAACGGAAATGCGGTTACGTATAAACCCGAAACTCCGCCTTTAATTCCGATTGCGGGAGCTCCAAAACCAAGTTATTCTTATTTATGGGAGCTTGGCGACGGACATTACAGCAAAGAAGCAGAACCCAAACATGTCTACAAAAACAAGGGAACCTATACCACCAAACTTGCCGTGACCAACAATTACGACAACGGAAAACCTCCCGCAACACGCCCAAAAAAAGTGGCTATAAACGATATTACCGATACCAACTATAAAGACATTGCTTCTATAGCCGATCAAAACGGATTTGCAATCTTAAAAAATTGCGACCCTATTCCCGAACAGGAAATGGTAGTTGTAGTAAGTTATCAAAATCTTGAGAATTATGTCTCAAGCGGAAAACTGTATTTATTTTATAATGAAAAACAATTTAAGGATAACAATTTCGAACTGGTCGATTTTCGCACCTATGCCAATGAACGTGAAGTAAAAGAGAAAGCGGTAGCTCTTATTGACGATCTGGATGATTCTAAAAATTATGTGGCTTCGGCTGAAAACACTTTCAAAACCAAAAAATACAGAAATACAACCAGCGAAGAAGATCTGGATGCATCGTTGCTGGATGCCAATAAAATCTATCATAATGTTTCGGTTATAGAATTTGATGATGCCAATCCAAATGAGACCCGAAATGTTTTTTACACTTTTAAAACAACTCCCGAAATGATCAAAGACACCAGCGCAACGGTTACAATGCGTGGTATTTTTATTCCAAACCGAAGTTATAAAAACCATAAAATAAAGAATCTCGAAATGGAGATCGTAACGTCCCACGACCCCAATAAAATGGGTTCTAACGGAAGTTTTATGAATTACAGACTAGTTCGGTTTAAAAGGGTAAATTTTAAAACGCGCTTTCAGAACAACGGTGAAGGTCCTGCACGAATGATCAGACTTGAAACGGATGTCCCTGATATGTTTGACAAAAAAACTTTCCAGATTGAAGACATGTATCCTAAATGTCCCATCTGTCCAAAAGATGAAGTTCCAACGACAAGCTGTCTGGATACCATTATCAAAAAGAATCAAATCTTTTTTACCTTCAAAAACATTTACTTACCCGGGAGCGAACAGAAAAATGTACATGAAAAAGACAGTACAAAAGGCTTTGTAAAATATTCGATGAAGTTTGGTGAAGACTTTCACAAAGTGAAAACCCGAAGCCGAACGGCTATTATTTTTGATAAAAATGAACCTATAATCACCAACTATGCCACAACCCGATTCCTTCCCGGAATTTCGATTGGGGCAAAAGCAGGTTATAATTTATATCCTGATCTTGAAAAATCGACAAGTTATTTTGTAGGTGCCACTATTTCGCCTTTTAAATCCTATCGCTTTTACTGGCAGGCAGAATGGCTTAATGCACTGAACAAATACGAAAGCGGACTAACCGTGATTGATCAAACCGTAGTAAATGCAAATGGTGTAAAGCAATTTCAGCGCACGACCAGCACAACCGAAAACAAAAATGTAAACTGGGAAATTCCGGTATTGATTCGGTATAACCTTAACAATTATATTGGAATCGGAGTTGGGATTCAGGCCAATTTTGATGTTTCGTCAGAACAAAACCAAACTCAGAAATTTGAAACTTTTGAAGGCGGAACAGACCAATTTTTGATTAATACCCGAACGCAGTCAAACTCCGTAAAGAACAGTTTTGTGAATTTAAGAACTGGTGTTTTGTTTGATTTAACCGCTGGTTTTGCCAGAATCGGGCCCAGTTTTGGAGCGCGCTATGTGATTAATTTTGAACAGAATTTCAACTATTTTCAGCTTTATGGAATCTGGAAGTTTTAGGAGTTATCCCGCGGAGATTCACAGAGGGTTTTCACGAAGATACACAAAGATTTTTCACCGAGATACGTTAATTTTTTTGCCACGAATTCACGAATTTTCAAGTTTTTTGTATTTATTACTCCCTTTGTGCTACGTTATGCATTTGTAAAAATTCGTGAATTCGTGGCAAACGCCCTTTGTGAATCTCTGCGAGAAAACTTTGTGAATCTTTGTGAAACAAAAAAGCTATGAAAAAAATATATTGCTCTATATTATTCTTGACAACAATGATTCTATTAGGACAGAATCAGGAAGATCAAATATATACCGCAATTGACATCTTTATTGCTCACCCTTCAGCCAAAGCGCTACAAGATCTCACTAATACAGAATCTGCTTTCTGGAAAAATCCGAAGTCAAAAACCAAAGAAGAATTACTCGCAATTGTGGTTTTAAACTGCAATAAAGCCTACTACGAAAATCAATTTGGTAAAACGGAAAACGCTATTACGAGTTATGAAAACGCCTGGCAAATTTATCAGAAAAACAAACTTGGCGGTTATGACATTATCGAATACTGCCTGAAACCTCTGGGAAACCTATACACCGTTTTAGGCGATTACGACAGTGCTGAGAATACGATAAAGCAGTATTTTTTTATTGTAAATACGACTCCCGGTTATCCCGATTCCCAAAAACAAAAATTTGCTGCAATCCTGAATTTATCCAATGTATATCAGAGCTTGGGCAAGTTTAATCCGGCCATTGATTTATTAGAACAAATACTAAGAACCGAAAAACTGTCAAATGTTCAGAAAGGAATCGTACTCAATAATCTGGGAAACAATTATCTGTTGAGCTCGACCGAAGGTTTAATGCGTCCTGAGATTTATCAAAAAATCGAAAACAGCTTTGAGTCGTCTGTAAATTATCTGAAAAACGAAAAGAAACAATCGGAAACTTTGTCTAATTCGTATCGGAATCTGGCCGTGCTTAAGAGACAAAGGAATCAATTTAAAGCAGCAGATTCTTATTTAACAAAAGCTGAAAAACTTTTACTGGAAACGCCGCACGTACAAGTCCGAAAAATGGCGAAACTGTATTATGAAAAGGCTTTATTGCTTTTTGATGAAGGAAAATATGCTGAAAGCGCGCAACAGATTGAAGGCGTTTTTAAAATTTTAATCCCGAATTACAAAACCAAAGAGGTGCTTCCGAATCTAAATCAATTGTATGCTGAAACGGTTTTAATTGATGCCCTTGATTTGCGAGCGCAGATTTTTCTAAACCAAAATCAGCCTAAAAAAGCATTGGAGTCTTACCGGCTTTCTCTTCATATCGAAGATCTGCTGATGAATATTACACTGTATGAAAACTCCAAAATAATTACACAACTACGCTCCCGAAATCGTACCGAAAAATGTCTCTTGATTTATGATCGCTTGTTTCAAAAAGAAAATAAAACGGAATATCTGGAGGAAGCTTTTCAATTGGCAGAACGAACAAAATCAGGGGTTTTAAAAAGTTATCAATCGAATATTAAAAAGGCAACAACACAAGAAAAATCACTTCTACAGCAACTTCAAAGTTTAAACAATGCGATTGTAAAAGAACAGCAAAAAGGTCCTTCAGCCAATATTCCCAACCTCAACAACGCCATTAAAAAGCAGAATGAACTGATGCTTTCCCTAAAGCAAATTCAATCTAAGAATCCGAATTCGCTTCCTGACAATTGTGATTTAAAGAGGCTATTTTCAAAATTAGAAAAAGACAAGGCGGTCCTGGTTTACTATTTTATGGGTGCCGAAAACCTGTATTATTTCACCTTGCAAAATAACCGAATCAGTCTTAATCATCTCTATAATGCTCATACGGCGATGTCCAATATTCTAAAATTCATCAATTATTTTAATACTGCGGCAGCCATTACAAATGATATTTCCGGATACAATTATTACGGTAAAAAAGTATACGATTTATTGCGATTGCCTCAAAATGTCGTTTACAAAAACCTAATCATTATTCCTGACGGTATTTTGAACTTCCTGCCTTTTGAGGCGCTAATTACAAGTGCATCAAAAACGACAAATTTTGCCAAAATGCATTACTTATTAAATGATTTAAGGATCGCTTACAATACTTCGGCAAACCAGTATCTTAATGCCAAACCGATTTTACATTACGGAAATACAATTTTGGGCGTTTTCCCTGTTTTCAAAAATACTTCCTTTGAACTGCGCTACTCGAGGAAAGAACTCGAAGTCATCCGAAATAATTTCAAAGGAAAATATTTAGAAAATTCCGAAGCCAATTTCTCCAATTTCAAAAACAACGCTAACCACTACTCCATTTTACATTTAAGTACTCACGCCTCTTCGGGTGATGTCGAAACGCCGGCAAGCATCAGGTTTTACGACCAGGAAATCTTATATTCAGAACTGTACAATCTCAACATCAATCCCGATTTGGTAGTTCTGAGTGCTTGCGAAACCGGAATCGGGAAATTGTATAAAGGTGAAGGTGCAATGAGTGTAGCAAGGGGTTTTCAATTTGCGGGAGCTCAAAATTTACTGTTCTCGTTGTGGAAAGTGAATGATTACACTACGGCTGTTTTTATGGCTGATTTTTATAAAAACATCAAAAAGGGGCAATCTTATTTTGAAGCAAATGCAAACGCTAAACTTGCTTTTTTACAGGACAAGTCCATTTCGAATGCCAAAAAATCTCCTTATTACTGGAGTTCTTTTGCATACTACGGCGCTGTTTCGGCCGAAGAGAAATCCTCAAATTATATCTTTTATATCATTAGTTTATTGGCAGTAATTGGTTTATTTTTGGTTTTCAATCATTACCGAAAATGGAAAATCTTCACGAGATTCTCAAAAAAGAGAAATACAAAAAAATAAAATTCAAAGTCACCAAAACGCAGCATTTGCTAATTAAAGCAAAAATCAATGGTGTTTCGGGAAACTTCATTTTAGATACCGGAGCCTCTAATTCCTGTGTAGGATTTGAGAGTATTGAACGTTTTGAACTGACGGCAAAAAAGTCTAAAACCAAAGCCTCGGGAGCCGGAGGAACGGGAATGCGAACACAAATTTCGAAACACAATCACTTACAACTTGGCAGCTGGAAAAACCCTGATTTTGGTCTGGTAATTTTTGATCTTTCACACGTCAATGAGGCTTTAGAATCTTATAAAACAAAACCAGTTCAGGGCATTATAGGAGCCGACGTTTTGCTTGAAGGTAAAGCAATTATCGATTATTACAATCATTATTTGTACCTTAAATAATAAACTCCAAATTTTAAAATTCCAAATTCCAATACCAGAGTTTTAATACGCTTTTTATATATATTTGCTTGGCTATTTTAACAAACCTATACGTATGAAAAAAACTCTACTTTTTTTTATTTTACTGTTTTCTAATTATTTTTATGCTCAGGTCAATGATATAGAGCATTGTTATGGGGATACCCGATTTAATTTAACGCTCAATCAGTCCGCTTTACTTGGTAATTTAAATCCGGTAGAAACTACGATTAGCTATCACGTAAGCGCTCAGGAAGCTACTGCAAATACAAACGCAATTGCACAGCCTGCCTCCTACAATAGTACCGCACCGTCTACCACTATTTATGCCAGAATAGACAATAAAGGAACTGTTACAACAAACTATTTTAATTTAAAAATATACAATCAGATCAATGCTATACCCCTTACAACACCTGTAAGATGTAAAGGAGAAAACAATGGTATTTTAACTGTAGCTCCATCAGGAGGCAAAACACCTTATGCTTATAGTCTGGATGGAGGCTCTTTTACCGTTCATATCGGTAACCCCATAGGTACTTTTACTAACTTGTCAGCAGGCACACATACCATTGCTGTAAAAGATGCCTTAGGTTGTCAATCGATGCTTCAGACGTTTCAGATTACCGAACCTTCTGCTTTGACAGTAAAGCTATTTACTGAAAATCAAACGGTAGTGGTTAATGCCTCAGGAGGAACATCTCCTTATCAATATTCTTTGGATGGAATCAATTATCAAACGAGCTATGTTTTTTCAAATATGCCTGTCGGATCATACACTTTTAGGGTAAAAGATGCTCAGGGTTGTATAACATCAGAATCGGTGAATGTTTATTATCCACTGGCTGTAGGAACCCAGATATTAAAACCTATTGACTGTATTGAGAAGGCTAGAGTTAGTGTCTTTGCAGCAGGAGGAAGTGCTCCGTACCTTTACGCAGTCAACAAAGGTCCTTATCAACCTATAAATGTTTTTTCGAACCTTGCCGCAGGAGATTATGTTTTTGAAGTAAAGGATGTCCAAAATGTAGTACGTTATGCTAATGTCACGATAGCCGAATTTGTTCCTCTTTCAATAGCAACAGCAAAAACAGACGCTACAACTAACGATGACAATGACGGTACTATAACCGTTACCGCCAATGGAGCCCTTAAACCTTATACGTATACCCTAACCGATAACGCAGGTAATCCTCTTAAACCTTCTCAGCCATCAAATAGTTTTACAGGTTTGAAATCGGGAACTTATGGTGTTCTGGTGAACGATGCCACTAATTGTATCGCATCACAAACCAACATTTCTATTCTTAAAAAGCCCGCCGTATTAGCTGCTACTGTAAATATATCACCAATAACCTGCTCTATTCCAACAGGAACAATAACAGTGGTTGCGTCGGGAGGTAAAGCTCCTTACAAATTTTCGGCGGACAACGGAAATACGTTTGTTACTTTGAATATTTTTAGCGGATTGGCCGCCGGAATTTATACGGTAAAAGTACGTGACGCAGAAAACACCGAAATCCAGTTTATTCTCGAAATTTCTCCTCTAAATCGTCCATTGGTTAATGTAACTACTTTTTCAAATGTTCGCTGTAAAGGAGACAACACCGGTTCAGCATCGGTGGAAACAACCGGTGGAAAAGCTCCTTATAAATATGCCATCGATGGAGGTCCATTCAGTTCAGCTTCCACTTTTACGAATCTGCGTACCGGAACTTATAACATTACCGTACAGGATGCCAATGGCTGTACAGCATTAGCCAGCGTTCATATTTCAGAACCAACAGAAGGTTTGTCAGCAACAGCAATCCCGATAAATGATCAGGGTATCATTGTTAATGCAAAAGGAGGAACTGCTCCTTATCTGTATTCTTTACAAAACAATTTAGGAGTTGTAATCGCAGGCCCAAAAGATAACGGAGTTTTTACCAAATTACCACTTGGTGTTTATACGGCACAGGTTACAGATGTTTACGGTTGCGGTTATATGCAAGGAGGAATAAATGTGATTCCCGCTCCGCCTCTTTCGGCTACCACTGAAGTTATCCCTGCAACTTGTAGTTCTTTAGGAAAAGTAACGGTTACGGCTAACGGAGGAATTGCTCCTTACAACTATTCACTAGATAATGAAGCTGCAAAGACTTCAAATGTGTTTTCTAATTTAGCTCCTGGAAATTACTCGATAACCGTTCGCGACGCTAACAATGCTACCTACGCTCTTACTTTTAAAATAGCACCTTTAGATTCGTTTGTTGCGACTGTAGCGATTGTATCTCAGGTAACCTGCTTCTCAAAAGGAATAGCACAAGTTATCGCTAATGGTGGCAAAGCCCCTTATCTGTATTCGATAAACGGAGGTTCTTTTCAAAATGCCTTTCAGTCTACCACAACTTTTACGGGGCTAAATCCCGGTGATCATGTTATAACCATAAAAGATGCTAACGATTGTAAGCAGACTATCGCTATTCATTTGGCTCCGCCTGTACCTGTAACCGCGGTTGCAACTGTAAACAATCAAACCATAACCGTTACTGCTGCCGGTGGTTCTGGTAATTATCAATTTTCAATAGATGGAGCCGTTTTTCAATCCAGTAACATTTTTACCATCGCTACTTATGGAGTATATCGCATAGTTGTAAGGGATCAAAATGGCTGTGTGGAATCTATTTCGATTGTAGTAAATCCTCCAGCTCCTTTAATTAATGGCAAAAAAGAAATCGCGGTCGCATTTAAAACAGGGCAGACTTTAGGTGATTTGATCATTGAAGGTCAGAATATAAAATGGTACAGCACTAAAGGTATTTCAACTGGCAAAACGAGTAAAACTTCAGAAACTCCTTTACCTCCGACCACTCTTTTGGTAGATGGAGTTACCTATTATGCTTCTCAAACCATTGACGGAATCGAAAGTACAGAACGTCTTGCGGTTACTGCAAAAGTAAACGGATCGCTTGCTACATCAGATTTTGTTTTACCTGATTTTAAATTTTATCCAAACCCTGTTCACCATACTTTATCAATACATAATACTTCTGCTATTGATGAAATTGAGCTAATATCAGTATCCGGAAAATCTGTTTTAGCGAAGAAAATAAACGATACTCATTCTGAAATTGATTTGTCGAATGTTACCGCTGGATTTTATTTCTTAAAAGTAAAAGCAGAAGGGCAGCTTAAAACAATTAAAATTGTTAAGAAATAAAACCATTAAGTACTACAAACTTTCTATTAAAAATAAAAGGGACCGTCTGAATTCAGACGGTCCCTTTTTTAATTAAACGAACCTATCGTTAAGAATTTGCTCCTGGATTAGGAATAATACATCCTGCCCAATTGAAGGCACCGTTTGCAATATTGTTGTATGTTACATAAAAGAAACCGCTGCGTCCCCAACCTGATCCCCAAGAGTTTTGTACTTTAAAGAGTCCGGTCGCATCGTCATATCCTACGATACAAACACAGTGACCTCCCTGTCTGCTGCCGTAAAGACTGGACCAAACATGGTTGTTGTTACGGATATCATAAAAACTCTGATTCACGTCAAAACATACTGCAACAGCATAATTTTGGTTTAGATAATACTTAATATCTGCCGTACTTCTAGGATTTACGTTAAACCAGCCTCCTGATTTTCTGGCAGCCGCCCAGTTTTTCTGCTGTGTAGAAGGTTGTGTAAAACAGCCTCCGGCAACATATGGCATTTGAACATCTGAACATTCTCCCTGATTTTTGATCAAATTCATGGCGTCATTCGGATAAGAACCCGCTCCGCAATTGCCTAATTTTATTTGATTGTAAACATATGCCGCACTTCTCGAAGCACCACTCCAATTACTTTGATGAACAGTGTTATTAAGGTATCGGGCAATACTGTGTGCTGCGTATCCTACTCCCCAGCCTACACAGGAACCTTCGCTTCCCTGATCTCCAACCGGTGGCGTTGGTAAGTTTTTGGCTGCCGCAACTTTAGCCGTCAAAGACATTTTCTGAGTACTTGTAATTAAATCCGGTCTTAACTCAGCGATTCTGGCACGGTAATCAACAGGAGTTAAAAATTCGATACTCTTTAAATAAGCATCCGGCATCTGAGCAAGTCCGTATCTTCCTTTGTCCAAAAGATTGACATCACCGTCCATTAATTTTTCCTGAACATCGGCTTCAGCCTGATCATTACCTTTATCACAAGAGTACAAAGCAAGTAATGCAAACAGTACAAGAGCGATTTTTCTAATTGAGAATTTAATAAGTGGTTTTTTCATAATTATTGGTTTTTTGTTGTTAATTTTCAGCCTGTTAAATTATTTAACAAATTTATTAGTAATTTTGGCATAACATTAACAATAAAAAGATCACAACAATAACTTATCTTACACACAAATCTATAACCGGGATTTAACTAGCTGGAATTGTATTTAATTATCTTGAAAAAGAACCTCAATTATTAAAAAAATTCGCCCATGGAAATCATTATAGAAAAATTAATAAAAGGCATACAATCACACCCAATTATACAAAACAGCACCTTGTCTGGTGTTCAGGAGTGGAAAAGAGCACATTATATCATCCTGTCGGAAATAATTTCTGATGTTTTAGAGAAATCAGAATTTATGCAGGGAGCTAAAAGAAACGAACTTGGATGCTCTATCTCGAGTATGACCTTACAAAGGATTTTTACAAATGATTCTTCTAAAACCAAAAACTCTGATTTGCGTTTTTTAAAAAGTCTCGACAAACTGGCTATTTTTATTGGATATCCTTCTTTAAACCATTTTCTAAATGAGGAAGCCACAGATGCTGTTAAAGTGGAGAACAAAATTGAATCCGCCTCCTTTTTTGAAAAACTGGTTGCCGACTATTGTCAGGAAGAGTTTTATTCATTACAAAAATTACCACTGATTAATATTGAAAGCTTGTCTGATTTTGTGTTCAAAGAAGGACCTTTTGCAAAAAGGATTATGGATCTTTTCGAGAATTATTCAACCTTAAAATATCATCTCAACTGCGAGAACAACCGCTCTAATTTTGAGATTTTTGATTTTAAGATTTCAAGTATTACAGAGAGCATCGCTATTATCACAGCAAAAGAATTTTGGAATCTGGAGTGGAAGGACGAAAATGAAGTTACTTCAATAGTTCTGAATAAAGTAAACAGGCAAACGTATTTCATCAAAAAAAGAGACGATGTCTGGAAAATATGGGACAACTACAATCCTGATTATAACGAAATCTCAACAAGAATACACTCGGCTATAGAAAACCAACACATCAAAAAAGTTCTCATTTAATCATGCATACTAATAATCTATTAAGAGTAGTTATTTTTTACACATAGAGACATAGATGCTATATTAATTACACCCAAAAGATTCTCTAAATTTAAACCATAAAAAAATCCCAAACTCCTTTCGGAATTTGGGATTTTTTTTACCATTTCCTCCCGAAGTGTCGGGATTAGAATTTGGAATTTCTTTATTAAGATTTTAAATCTTAATGGGTATGTTTAGGATTAAAACCATCCTCGCTTACTTCTGTTGGCGTATAATCGGCCACCATTTCAGCTTCATAGTCGATTTTTTCTCCTTTAGAGAATTTATGAATAATTTTCTCCATGATATTATAAATCACCGGAACTACAATTAAGGTAAGGAATAAAGAAGAAATCAATCCTCCGATAATTACCCATGCTAAACCGTTTTTCCACTCAGCTCCTGCCCCTGATGCCAATGCAATTGGGAACATACCAAATACCATCGCAATAGTTGTCATCAAAATTGGACGCAAACGAGCGTGATTGGCCTGAATTAATGCTGTTCTTATTGATTCACCTGCAGCTCTTCTCTGGTTGGTGTAATCGACCAGCATGATCGCATTCTTACACACCAGACCGATCAACATGATGATCCCCAGAATTGTAAAGATGTTCAATGAGTTGTTGGTCAAAGCCAAGGCTAACATCGCACCGATAAACGAAAGCGGGATAGCAAACAATACCACAAACGGGTGAACGAAACTGTCATAAAGTCCAACCATTACCAGGTAAACCAAAATAATAGCAGCCAATAAAGCGATTCCTAAGGTACCAAATCCTTCCGATTGGTTCTCCTGATCTCCACCCCAGATGTAGTTTACACCAGCAGGTTTTTTCAGTTTGTCTAACTTCACTTGCCATTGTTGAACGATTGTTCCTGACGGTACTCCAACGTTTTGTCCTTTTACCGTTACCGAAGCCGATTTATCTCTTCGCTCTAACTGGCTAGGTCCTGATCCTTCTGTAATGTCTGCAAACTGAGACAATTTAATTTGTTGACCAGCTGCATTTACAAAAATCAAATTACTAACGTCTGTAATACTTTTTCTGTCAAAAGCATTGTATCTGATATTGATGTCATATTCGTATTCACCAGCTCTGTATTTACCATCGGTATTTCCACTAAAAGCAGTCTGCATGGTCAAACCAACTGTTTGAAGTGTTAAACCTAATGCTGCCATTTTATCACGATCTACCTTAACGTTGATCTCCGGGTTTCCGTCCTCAACCGTTAATTTAATCTCTGTTGTTCCCGGAATAGTACGTAATTCTGCCTCTGCCAATTTAGCAAATGCCATCGCACTTTCTGTTGACGGACCTGTTACGATCAATCCCAATGTAGCATCTTCAGCTGTTCCTAAGATACCTACCGGAACTGTTTTTACTTTAGCTCCAACCAGTACTTTCTCTAACTTACGTTTGATTTTTGCTGCATAGACGTTAGCATCATCTGTACGGTCTTTTTGCTCGATCATTTTTACGTCAATCTCTGCTTTGTAAGCTGTAGCCTGCGATGCTCCAAAACCTTCACTAGTTTGTCCCACGGTTGTAATCTGACTGTGTACATATTCCTGTGCTTTCAAATACGCTTCTGCTTTTTGGGTCATGAAGTTGGTTTGCTCTAACGAAGCGTCTTTCGGCATTTCGATTTGAACTAAAAACTCCCCACTATCAGAAGAAGCGAAGAACTCCCCTCCAATGAAACCTCCGGCCATTAAACCTATGGTTGAAGCAAAAAACAATACAATTACTACCGCAAATGTTTTAATATAATGATCCAGACACCATGTTAACAAGTGAGAAACCCAGTCTGTAAAACGTGTTAAATAACTTTCGAAACCAAGAATGATTCTTCCAAATAAATTCTTTCCTTCAATATGCTCTAATTTACCATAACGAGATGATAACCAAGGAATAATAGTAAATGAAGCCAAAAGCGACAACAAAGTCGAAATAATTACCGTAACACAGAATTGTGTAATGATATTAGATACTAATCCGGAACTCATAGCAATAGGCAAGAATACTACCACAATTACTAAAGTAATCGAAGTTACCGTTCCACCAATTTCTGCTGTTCCGTCGTACGAAGCACGAATTCGGCTTTTCCCCATCTCCATGTGTCTGTAGATGTTTTCCAGTACCACAATCGCATCATCGACCAGAATACCTACTACAAGAGATAATCCTAATAAACTCATTAAGTTCAGGGTATATCCCATTAAATATATACCGATAAAAGTAGCAATCAAAGATGCCGGAATCGATACCATTACAATCAATGAGTTTCTGATACTATGCAGGAAGAACAACATTACAAAAGCTACCAGTACTACTGCAATCAATAAATCGTGTACTACAGAATCTGCCGCTTCTAATGTAAAAACGGTACTGTCTTTTGCAACTTCCAGTTTTAACTGGTTTACTTTATAATCTTTTTCAAGAATTGCAATTGTTTTTAATAAATGCTCACTTACTGCAACCGCATTTGCATCTGATTGTTTTACAATTTGCAAAACGATCGCACTTTTCTGATCTACACGTGATATTTTTTCAGCAATTTTTTGCGTATCCTGAACATCTGCAATATCACTTAAACGAACCTGAATTCCGTTTTGAGAAGAAACCACTAAGTTTCTTAATTCTTCAACACTTTTGTATTTACCCGCTAAACGGATTAATATTTTTTGATCACGTGTCTGAATGTTACCCGTTGGGAAATCCAGATTCGAGGTCAGAATATTTTGTTGCACCTGCGGAACAGATAGTCCGTAACCCTGCATTTTTAATGCATCAAGGTTTACCTGAATTTCACGCTCTGAACCACCAATAATATTTACCTGAGCCACACCTTGTACACGGGATAAAATAGGTGCAATTTTTTTGTCAATTAAGTCATAAAATGCTGCTTCGTCCATTTTTCCGTTGGCACCAAGCGTCATGATTGGTAAATCACTCAGCGAGAACTTGGTTAGTGCCGGTGTTTTCACATCATCGGGTAAATCACTGATAATCGCGTTTATTTTTCGTTGTGCATCATTCAAAGAGAAATCGACTTTTGCATTTGATGTCAATGTAATTGAAACAATAGACAAACTTTCGTACGATTTTGAGTCAATTTTCTTGACATTCTCTAAGGATGCGATCGCATCTTCAATTTTCTTGGTCACTGTATTTTCTACCTCACTAGGAGAAGCTCCCGGATATATGGTAGAAATGGTAATAACGTTTTGTTCAAATTTCGGGATCAGCTCATAACCTAACTGGCTGTAGCTAAACAGTCCACCTAGTGTTAGAATTGTAAACAGTACAATTACTAACGACGGACGTTTTATGGATATTTCGGCTAATTTCATATTTGTTGCTTTAGGCTTTAGGCTTTAGGCAATAAGCTTAATGCTTACAGCCTATAGCTTAATGCTTTAATTTATTTAATAATTTCTACTGTGTTACCGTCTTGCAGGTTAATTTGACCTGTAATTACTACAGTTTCTCCATCAGTTAATCCGTTGATGATTTCTACTTTATCACCCAAAATTCTTCCAGCAGTTACTTTTCTTAATTTTGCAACACCTTTTTCTACTACAAAAATCTGGTTACTGCTCACACTACCTACGAATGCATTTCTAGGTACCACCATAAGGTGTTGTTTTTGTTGTTTCGATGCAAAGTTTGCAGTTCCGTACATACCTGCTTTCAAGTCGTTATTGGTATTGTTTGTAATTTCAATTTCAACCGGAAAGTTCAAAGATTCATCTGCTTTTGCAGCAATGAAAGTAATTTTTCCTGAAAACGTTTTGTCCGGGTAAACACTCGCTGATACATTAATGTGATCTCCAACTTTTAAACTCGCAACCTGATTTTCGTTTACCGTAACTACCAATTTCAACTTTGAAACGTTTACGATATCAAACAATGCTGTTGCTGGCATTCCTGTTAAGATAGATCCTGGTTCAATGTATTTTTTATTGATAAAACCATTGATTGGTGCTTTTACTCTGGTATCACCAACATTAATTTTAGCCTGTGTATAATGAGACTGAGCATTTGTCAAAGCCAGTTTTGCCTGGTCTAATTGCTGCTTGGTAACACCTCCGGTTTTAAAGGCATTTTCGTATCTGTTATAATCTGATTTTGCATTTTGATATGCTGCCTCTGCATTCTGAGCATCTACATTAATAATGTCTCCTCTCATCGTCAATAAAGTTTGACCTACTCTTACGTAGTCTCCTTCTTTAGCCAGAACCGTAATTACTTTTCCAGATTTCTCAGCAGAAAATGTCAATTGTTGAATTGGTTGAAAATTTCCGTTTGCTACGAAATCCAATGAAACTTCTTCTGTTTTTACAGGAGCTACTTTTACAGAAACGGCAGCATTCTTTTCTGCTACGATATCTGTTTTCTCTTTGTTCTCTTTCTTATTATTATTTAAGACATATCCAATCACACCCAGGGCTGCAATTATGATTACGATTGTTATAATAGTTTTCTTCATTGTAATTAGTTATTTAATAAGAGTTTTAAGTTGACCTTTTGATTTGATTAGTGCTACTTCGGCAATTTTGTAATTCAAAACCGCTCTGGTATAATTATTTTGTGCTTCAAGTGATGCGTTTTCTGCATCTAATAAGTCTGTTAAAGACGCCAATCCCTGAAGGTAATTGTTTTTTGTATTGCTTAAGATCTCAGTCGCTAAGCGCATGTTTTCTTTTTGATTATTAATGGTCACAAGGTTATTATCGATTTGCGCCATTGCATTTCTATAATCTAAATCAAGCGAAAGTTTGGTATCCTTGATGTCTTCCTCAAGCGATCTTAGTTCAACATCTGCCTGTCTTACTTTTGCACGAGTTCCAAATCCTGTAAAAATTGGCACATGCAGGTTTAATGCAATTGCAGAGAAATCTGACCAGTACACTCCCTGAGAAGGTTTGGCAAACCATGGCATTTGAGGCCCCTGACCAATATAGTTATACCCCGCAGTTAATGAAAGTGTTGGATAATATCCTGCTTCAACTGCTTTTTTGTTGAATACTAAAAGTTCTTGTTGTTTTTTCAAAAGCAGATACTCAGTTCTGTTTTCTATATTTGGTACTTCTGTTAAGGCAGCCGGTACCACTTCAAATTCTTCTTTTGGAATCTCTATTACAGTTTCAATAGGCATTCCCATGTAAAACTTTAAAGCGTTTTCCTGTAAGGTAATTTGATTTTTAATTTGTTGACGTTCTGTATCAATATTTGACATTTTTACGATGATACGATCTAAGTCAATTTTCTTAGCCAGTCCATTGTCAAATTGTCCTTTTACGATATCACGAACTTTAGTAGTATTCACATAATTGCTGTCTAATAAAGTCAATCTTTCGCGTTGCACGTAAACAGAATAATAGTTATTTGCAACTCTTTCGATTACTTGTTCTTCTGTTAACTGATCGTTTATTTGATAAAACTCACGAGTAGATCTTGCTGCTCTTAATCCTGTAAAAACAGACTGATCAAAGATAGCCTGAGTTAAAGAAACTCCGGCAGTTGAAACCCATTTTTGACCAAATGCTGCCTGAATTGTAGTTCCCGGTGCACCAAATCCTGCTCCATCGATTACGGTTGTCTGAATTATCGGATTGTGAGTTAGATTTCCGTTAGCAGAAATTTGAGGTAACGCTCTGGAGCGTATTTCCTGAATTTTATACTCACTGTTTTCAACCTGTAATTTTGCTTTTTTCGCGTCGGCTTTGTTTTCAAGCGCATACGTAAGAGCTTCTTTCAAGGTTAGGTTTTTGACTTGTGCGCTGGCAGACAAGCCAATAGAACACAAAAATATAAGAATTATTCGTTTCATAGATTGATGATTAAATAGTAATTTTTTTAAGTTGTTTTTCCAATTCCGGTATTCCTTTTTCTGTTGCCATAGCTCTGGTGTGATATTCCAGTGCCTCCAATTCTATTTTTTGTGCTTCCCGTTCTGAAACAGTCGTTTCATTGATGTGAAAAATAAGTGTATAATAAAATTTCACATAGATGTCTATATTCAGATCTTTACGATAAAGTCCCTCACGAATTCCTTTTTCAATATTCTCTTTGAACCAATGACTACACAAATCGATCTCCTGACTCAATATATTTTGATAAATTTCCGGATAGTGTTTTTTCAATTGATAAATGGGAGAAGTATCCATATTATTTTTAAACATATCTCTAAACATTTCTCTAATTTCAAAATTCTCATGAATCGCATTATAACCTTTCGCTACAATCGTATTAATTATTTCATGTACCTGTTTATGAACTAATGATGTGCTTTCTTCAATCAAAACTTCTTTATTGCAAAAGTATTTGTAAATGGTTTTTTTCGAAATACACATTTCTCCTGCAATATCATCCATTGTAACACTTTTAAAACCAAGTTTTAAAAACAACTCACTTGCTTTTGATATAATTTTCTCTTTCATTTTAATTTTCAAATTTCATTACAAATATACTTAGGAAACTAAAATCAAAAAAAACAGTTTCCATGATTTTTGTAATAATTTTACATTAATTTATTCATTAGGTATAATTTATATGCTAAACTCTAAATTTGCGATAAGCTTAATATCTTTTCCTAAAGCCAAACCTCCATTATGATTGAATGAATTATAATCTAAACCAAAATCCTGACGCTTAATATCTCCTTTGATTTCAAAAGCAACTTTCTTCTCGCCATTGTAGGTATTGACCCCTATAAACTCAGCATCAAGTTCTACTACCTTAGTAACGTCCTTAATGGTTAAGTCACCTTTGAAAAAATTTATATTGTTGTTTACTTTCTGAAAAGAAGTCGATTTAAAACTAATGATTGGGTGTTCGTTTACATCAAACAGATCCTGAAGCTGTAAATACGTATCGATTTGCTGAAAATTATCAATTTTGTTATTGATGTCAAGTGAAAACTCAACCGATGCATCTTCAATTTCATTGTCTTCAATGTTCACATAACCACCAAATTTATTTGTAGTTCCTCCCATATAAGCAATGATCGAATGTCTCATTTTGATTAAAACATCTGATTGGCTAGAATCTAAGGTCCATGTTGTTTTCATAAATTACTGATTTTACTGAGGTTATAAATTACTCAACTTTTCACGGAAACTATTACAGTGTTCTAAGTTTCCGTTTAACGGTGCAAATATAGACAGGAAACTCTGAATACCAAAAAAGTTTCCAAGTTTTTTTAAAAATAATTTTAACATCTTACAAATTAGAAGATTTAAAGCCCATTCTAAACCCTGTTAAATCATTTCAATTTTTAAAAAAGGAATAATTGATTAATGAATTGTATCTTTGGGCTTCGCAAATCAGAATTTCATTTTATGCACGATATTAGTCAGTACCAGGATTTTTTTATTAGTTATTTAAAAAAACAAAGCATACAGAAAGAACCCCAAAATCTTTACGCTCCTATTGAATACATTCTCGGCCTTGGCGGAAAACGAATACGTCCCGTACTTACTTTGATGGCCGCAGAAGTTTTTAACACTTCTTATACAAAAGCACTTCCGGCTGCGATGGCTGTTGAAGTTTTTCATAATTTCTCGCTTGTACATGATGACATTATGGATGATGCACCTTTGCGCAGAGGACAGGAAACGGTTCATGAAAAATGGGACCTCAACACTGGTATTCTTTCCGGCGATGCGATGCTTATTCTGGCTTATCAGTATTTTGAACAATATGAACCAAATGTTTTCAGAAATCTGGCAAAACTGTTCAGCAAAACTGCTCTTGAAGTTTGTGAAGGGCAACAATGGGATGTTGATTTTGAAAAAAGAAACGATGTTACGATTCCGGAATATCTTAAAATGATCGAATATAAAACAGCTGTTCTGGTTGCTGCAGCCATGAAAATGGGAGCTATTGTAGCCGAAACATCTGAAAAAGAAGGCGATTTAATTTATGATTTCGGATTGAATTTAGGGCTTGCTTTCCAGCTTCAGGACGATTATCTGGATGCTTTTGGAGATCCGGAAACCTTCGGAAAACAAGTTGGAGGAGATATTATCGAAAACAAAAAAACATATTTATACCTCAAAGCAAGAGAATTTTCTTCTCCTGAAAAGGCTTCAGAATTAGAGCAATTATTCAGCCTACAATTAGAAGACAATACCGATAAAATAGCGACTGCAAAAACCATTTTTAATGAATCAGGAGCTTCAAAAGCAACGCAGGATGCTATAGAGATGTATACTTTTAAAGCTTTTGAAACTTTAGAAAAAATGGATATTAATGCCGAAAAGAAAGATATTCTTAGAACTTTTGGCGAGAATTTAATGGGTAGAAAAGTTTAATTTTTTTGCCACGAATTACACTAATTTTCACCTATTTAATTATGATGGATTCGTGGAAATTAATGTGTTTTGACAAAATAGTAAACCCAACAGGTTTTGAAACCTGTCGGGTCTGTCATTTTAGAACATTAAAAAAGTGTATCAGGATCAACCAAATCCGATAATTTTTGTTTTAAATCTTCTTCCAAAATGGTTAAACCGTACTGGTACGAAGCGTTCATCCATCCAAAACCTTCTTCGGTTATAAAATCAAATTCGGTGCCTACGTTTCCGTATTCTGCAAAAATCTTGTGCGAACTGATCGATAAATCAAACTTCTCCGGAATGGTTCCGTTATAATCAACCGCATTTCTGGTAATCAGCCAAAGCCAGCGATATATCATTTCCTGCGCTTCTTCATTAAAATTATAATTCAGCAAACCTTCCCATAAAAGCATTTGATGCGGCGCCCATCCAAACGGATAATCCCATTGTCGAATTGGTGCGTTTTCGTCTATATCTGCAATAGATTCTTTGGTACTTCCTGCAATTCCACCTTTCATTTTAAATCTCGGAAGCGTCTTTTTTACCAGAATTTCGGCCTGTTCCGGTGTGCTTATTTTTGCCCACAGTGGGTAAAATGTCGGAGCTGCTTCAAAAAAATGCTGCTCCTCGTTTACAAAATTATAATCCAGATAACAGCCGTATTCTGAATTCCAACACAACTGATTGATTTTTTCTTTTCTGGAAGCTGCTTTTGAAAGCCAATATTCGCTTGAGAAAGATTTGTCTTCAAAATATTGAAATTCATCTTTAAAATACTTTTTAATCAAAAACGCAATATCCGTTTCGTATTTATAAAGCAAACTATTAATGGCAACCGTATTTAAGTTTGCACAAACTCCAACCAGTCTGTTTGTGGTATCATGGCCGCTTTCACGCATACTTCGATCGTGAATAAAATACTTATCCAATTCGGCATCAACAACTTCACGCTCCAGGTATTTTTTCTCGAATTCCCGAGTAGACAAATTGTACTTCAGCGCATATTGCTCCAGAATATCATCAAAATGACCTTCTTCTACTTCAAATGGCAAGCCAATACCTTCCGCCTTATAACGATTCAGTCCATTGGCCGTAAGCCTTTTGCCTTCCTCCATCCAAACCGTTCTGTATTCTTTAATCGCGGTTTTCAAATGCCTTTCGATCCAGAAAATATCAGGATTCGACTTTTCTAAAACATCTCTGATCAATGACGTATAAAGCGGTGGCTGGGTACGGGTTAAATAATAACTGCGGTTGGCATTTAGTATTTTTCCGTAGTGATCAATTTGGTATTTAAAGTTCTCGGCAATACCCATGGCAAGCTCTATTTTATCATCGATTAAAAGTCCTTTGGCAATAAAATAACTGTCCCAACCATACATTTCATTAAACCTTCCACCCGGAACGACAAACGGAACTCCCGAAATTTCATTGTTTTTAATTTGAAGTGCCAAAGCCAGAATACCCGGCTTTTGGTTCAGTGACAATACATACTCCGGTGAGATATGTTTCGGCAGCTGTACCACTTTTAACTTTGGCGTTATGGCTTCTAACTTTTTGAAATAATCAAAAACAATTTCATCACCAAAAGGCACATACAGATACGAAATAGCATTTTCTATTTTATTGTCTTCTAGTATTTTTTTGACACCATTGGTATCGATCGTACGTGTCAGCCCTTTCCAATACAGGTTTTTTATTTTTCCTGATATTCTTTTTACAGGATCTTCAATGATTTGATCCAGACTGATTTCAGCAAATTCAACATTATCTTTTTTAGCCAAAGCCAGTTCCTGCAATAAGTTTGAAAGTTGATAGGTTCCTTCAATAACAGTCGAATTTCCTTCCTCACCGTTCAGTAAAAATCTCTTTGGACCCTGATCATCAATCGTTATTTTTTTATCACCATCAGTATCTTCCTGAGCCAATAGTTTTTCGATAGTTTGGGATATATGTAGTTTAAATTTCATCTTTTGCAGTTATTTTTTTAAGAATAAAAAAGGATATTAATAATAAAGACATTGGAATCAAAGTAAAGTAAAATGCCTTTTCAGGCCCTTCATTTTTAAACAGCCAACCTGTTATTCTGGAGCCTAATGTTCCGCCAAGAGCCGAGAAAATCACGATTAATCCCGTCATTGAACTTTGCAGGTTTTTGGGCAGCGCACTCAATACAATCGAATTTAACAGAGGATAAATGGGAGCAATAAACAATCCGATTAAAGGAAATGCGAAACCTATTAAGGGGATATCTGAGAGCGTATTGATGTTCTTCACTTCCAGCCCAACAGTTTTTGGGAGTACAAAAATCACAATCAGCATGGCCGAAAGAATACAGAAACTCAACACCCAGATCCAATTTACTTTTTTGGTCACAATCCCCGCAATCAATCTTCCTACTGCCAATGAAATAGCCAGAATACTCGCCATCATAATACTGATGTTCTCCGGTAAATGAAGCACTTTTGTATTGAATGTAGGCAGCCAGGAAAGAATTCCCTGCTCAATCATCACAAACAAAAAGACACTAATAACAAAGATAACCGTTAGCAATTTCGCCATTAAACGGAACATCTGCATAAAATCGTCTTTGAGATTTGCTCCCGCAGCGACTTCAGTTTCTTCAAATTTTATAAAAAACAAAAACAGAAACGATAGCAACGACAATCCTGCCAAAAACCAATACACATTCAGCCATGAATTGGGATCATCTTCATTGTTAAAAGCCGGAAATAAAAAATAAGCCAGTGCAATTCCAACCATAAAAAAACCTTCAATACTGCTCATCAAGGCGTTGTGTTCTTTTTTGGTTTCGGTTACTGTACCAATCAACGAATACACCGAAACTTTAATCAAAGCAAATGACACTCCAACGGTTGCAAAAAGAATTTTAGCATTGTCGAATGAGTTTCCAAAATACATAGAAATACATGCCAGCGTAACCAGTCCCAAACCAATCAGCATCGATTTTCGATATCCGATTCTGGGTAAAAAAGAAGCTATAAAAAAGGAAACAATCGCAATAGGCATATCCTTAAACGCTTCTAAAATACTCGCCTGAACTTCATCTACTCCATAATTTTTCTGCGATTTCAAAATCACAATGCCCACGCTATTCAGAAGAATAGCGAAGACAAAATAATTAAGGTAAAGAGATATTTTAATTCCTATGTTTTTCATTTTTTATTGGTTTGTCTTTTAGTTGATGAAATGTTTCAGGTTTAAAGTTTCAGGTTTCAAACATACATTTAACATCTCTTAAAAATTAATCGCAACCGAAAATCTAAAAGCACGTCCTAAAATAGGTCTTGCCATAAATACATCGCTTGCGGCTGATGTTGTTTGTCTTGGATCACCTTCGGTTAAACCAATTTCATTGAACAAATTCGAAGCATCAACTGCAAAACGAAGATTATGATAGGTATAATTTAAACCTGCTCCCACTTCTTTATACGCTGGTAAAACTTGTTTGTTGTCTTGATTCGTGAACTTTTTATCGTAGTACGAAAACTGAACATAAGCGGTAAAATCTTTTGTAATGTCTACTTCCGGTCTTAAGTTACAGAAAAATTTAGGGATTCTTCGTGCCGTATTTCCGTTAAAATTAAATGTAGAGCCATCTGCATTTGTACCTGTAAAATTATCGTACTCCGGTTTTTGAACGGTAAACGTAAAGTTCAGCTTTACCATTTCATATCTCGCATTCGTTTCTACTTCAAGACCAATATTATTTACATCGGCGAATTTATTTTCAGAAGATCCATCCGATAAAATATCTGTAAAGGCAACATTTTTTAAGCCCATGTGAAACAAATTGGCATTCACATTAAAGAAAGAATTAGAATATTTATACCCCAACTCAAACTGATTCACCTCGGTATTTTCCAGTTTGCTCAAATCGGCCGCATTATCATAAAAAGACTCTTCGATAGGCGATCTGAAACCATGACTGTAACGTACATATGAAGCCATATTGTCATTGAATTTGTAGTTTCCGGCAGCGGTATACGACCATTCGCTCACATCATATCTCCAGTACGTATACGGATTTCCTTTAACCGTTGTTACCTTATCATCGGCCGTATTGTTATCTAAAATCCCTACATTCTCTGCAAAAAAACGAGCATTGTCTCTGTAACCGGAATATTTGTCTTTGTTGTATCGTAAACCGGCATTAAAAGTCAGATTGTCTGTTGCTTTGATTTCGGCATCGGCATAAACATCATTCAAAAGTCCTTTGGTTTGCGCATCCCTTTCCAACCATGTAATTCTTTCCACCCCGTTCCAGGTATGATTTACTCCGGTTGTATTGTCTTTTACATTTAACAATCTCGGATTATCTGAAACCCCCACTAAATACGAGTTCCAGTTCCAATATTGATTCGATTTCCAGTTCGAATAATAGTACCCTGCTGTTAGTTTTACCGGATCTAAATCAAATGCAAAAGAGAAGTTATTGGCAAAATTGCTCATCTTTTTCTCGATATGCCAAAGATCTGCTCTCATGATTAAAGCATTTGGATCAAGTGTTGCGCCGTTATCTACATAAGAATAGGTAAGATTACTGGCCGTTGTATTCTGAACACCGCTTGCATAAGCGCTTTGTGTCCACGGACCTCCATTTGGAAAAATAGCATTGTAATTCAAATTGATACTCGTTTGTTTGAATGCATTTTTAAAAGTCACTTTCTCCGATATTTTATTTTTAAATTCAGCACCAATCGAGTTGATTATCGGATGAGAACCGTCTTCTAAATCGGCACTAAAAGTTCCGCCACCGTATTGAGGCACATTTAAACGACTGAAATTTACTGACGTCAGTGTTCCATAATTAGGATTAAAGCCCGGAATTCCTTCGATTTTTCCATTATTACTTTTTAACGGAATTGGCAGGTAGAAGGTATTTCTGTCGTCTAGGTGTTTGAAGTTAATTCTCAAATAATCGTTGTCATCAAACTTATACGTAATGTTTCCTTTTATCTGCCCTCCTTTATTAGCAGTAAACCCTGTATTTCTTACGCCATTATCAGCTCTGTAAAAACCTCCTATATTAAAGAACAATTTGTCCTGGATTAAAGCACCCGATAAGTTCAGATCTGTTCGGAACATCCCATAATCCGAAGTCGAGAATTTAGCTCTTCCCTGAAAGTCATTCTGACCCGTCTTAGAAATGAAATTGATGATTCCTCCCGGAGCATTATTGGCAAAAATGGATGCCGAGCCTCCACGAACCGCTTCCATTTTACTCACGGTTTCGTCTAATCGGTAAAAAGTATCGGCATTTGCAAATTGCAGTGCACCATCTTCAAAAACAGGTAATCCGTCTTCCTGAATCTGTACATACTCATACGCTCCTGCAGACGGGATTCCTCTTGCAAAAAGGTTATTCCCAATTTCTCCTCCCGAGGCTTCTACCACAAATCCGGGAATAGTCTGCAATAAAGCCGCCGTACTGGCCGGAGCTCTGTCTTCGATAGCCTTAGCGCCCATTGTGGTAATGGCCACACTGGATTCTAATTTAGACCTCGGACTTGAAGATCCTGTTACTACAACTTCTTTCAGACTTTGGGATTCTCCTTCGAGAAGTAAATTTACCTCTAAAGATTCTCCTTCTTTTACTGTAATTTGTTTTCCAAAGGTTTTATAACCAATATTAGTGGCTACAATGGTATAATCTCCTGCGGCAAGGTTCGCAAATACGAACCTTCCGTTTTCGTCAGTAATAGTATTTTTATCTGTTCCTTTAAGCGAAACATTGGCTCCCGGAATGGTTTGGCCACTCTCATCGAGTACCTTTCCCGAAACGGTATTTTTATTCTGAGCAAACAGATGGTTTGGAACAGAGATTAAGCACAATATCAAAAATAATATGCCTAAATAAGAATGTTGCTGTTTCATGATTTTTTGGTTTAGTTAGTAAATCTTTCATTTGTGAATGTAAACTTACTCAAGGAATTAACTCTAATTTAAGAATTCCAAATCGAAAACGTTTTCGAAATGACCTAAAACGTTTTCGGAAGTTAATTTTTTACTAATACACTTTATTTTTTAGTACTTTTATTTCATGAATGACACAAAATTAATAGATATAGCCTCGGCATTGGGAATTTCGGTTACCACGGTTTCAAAAGCACTAAAAGGCTATACAGATATTAGCAAGTCTACACGTGCCCGGGTGATCGAAATGGCCGAAACCATGAACTACATGCCCAATTCGGTTGCGGTAAACCTGAGAACCAATGAAACCAAAACAATAGGTGTCATTATTCCGGCCACCGTGCATCATTTCTTCTCAAGTGTCTTAAATGGTATTCTCGAAGAAGCCGAAAAAAGAGGCTATCTTGTCATTATATTACAATCCAACGAAAAATACGAACTGGAGAAAAAACAGCTGGCCCTATTAATTCAAAAACGTGTTGACGGGGTTCTGATGTCGCTCTCTAACGAAACGGATGATTTTACTCATATTAATGAAGCCATCCGCAAAAACACGCCCGTTGTTTTATTTGATAAAATTGCCAAAAGAGTCGATTGTTCCAAAGTCGTAATCAATGATGCCAAAGCGGCATTCGATGCAGTTTCTTACCTCATTAATAAAGGATTCAAAAAGATCGCCCATTTTAGAGGTTCTTATGTTCCGCAAAACTCCATCGATCGTTTCTTGGGATACAAAAGAGCTTTGGAAGCACACGGAATTGAATACGATTCCAAACTGGTTTATGTGTGTGACAACAATACCGATTTTGAAGACGGTTACGAAAATGCCCAGAAAATAATGACGGAACACCCGGACATAGACGCAATTTTTGCCATCACCGATTTGGTTGCCATCGGAATTATCAAATATTTTAATGAAGCGGGAATCAAAACACCGGAACAGGTAGCCGTTTTTGGGTTCAGCAATTGGTTTATGAGTACCGTTATCTCACCCAAACTAACTACAATTGACCAGCCCGGTTTTGAAATGGGGCATCAGGCGGTTTCGCTTTTAATAGATGAAATTGCAGACCTGAAAGAACATCGACCGGTGACACATCAAATTATTGAACTTCCTACAAGAATCATTGAAAGAGAATCAACCGTTAAATGATTTTTTAGTTTTAACTTTGCGTCAATTCTTAAAAAGCATCAATGTTTCCGATTCCTGAAAATACCGATATTTTATTGGCTGATGCCGAAAGTGAAAATCTATATTTGAGTTTGATTGAACAGATTAATAAAGACTTTAATTTGGCCAACGAAGGAATCGATTTTCCGATGAGTATCTCTCCCGAAGAACTAAAGATTCAGCTTCACGAAAAAATCTACCGAATGATTCAGTACAAATTTGCTGAATACCTGAACCTGCTTTATATTATCGATGTTTCTGAAAATGAAATTAAAAAACTCGACGGTTCTGATTTAGTGATTTTAGCCGAGCAGGTTTCTTTTTTAATTTTAAAAAGAGAATGGCAGAAGGTTTGGTTTCGAAATTATTATAAGTAAAATACCAGGCTTCTCCATTATTCACAAAAAGAAAACTCAAAGTTTCAATCGCTAAACTAAATTTCATATAACATGAACAGTTCAAATAGCAACCTTAAAAACGAGTTAACAATTGAATATGGAGGTTTTTCCAAAGAAGACTTACTGCAAAAATTAAAAGCGTCTACTATCATGCTCAATGAATTTGCTGAAATTATCTTTTCAAATAAAGCATTTAAGACCTCTAAAAAAAAGAAGTTAATTTCGATAAAAGAAATTTCAATAAATGAATTAGGATTTCCGAATGGTGCAACAATATCTGAAATAAAAGAATCTCTGAAGAAATTTGGATTATCCGAATGTCCACTGGAAGCAGCCCCATATTTACGACTCAAATTACTCAACCAAGAAGAAATCACTGTTTCTGAGCACCAAAAAAACAAGGCACCTCTTGGTTCCTTAACAATCTTTACCAATTCTATTAGTAACGACGATAGTTTCCCAAAAGGATTTTACCTTAGAAAAATGAACGGTCAATTGTGGTTAAGGGGATACACCTGCTCCTTAGATTTCGTTTGGAGTCCAGATGATCGATTTATATTCAAATGTCATTAAGAAACAGCAACAGATTCAAAATAAAAATAAGCACTTTGTAGAGGAAAATGTCTTTTTTGATTTTAAGAAGAGAATTACAAAAAGTTTGGTTCCGAAATCATTACACTTAATTAGGCGCAGAGGTACAAAGTTGCAAAGCGACAGAGGCTTCCCTTCTTTGCAGTAAAATTTGTTTTCAAAACCTTTGAACCTTTGTCTCTATGTCTCTTTGAACCTTTAAAAGTACACTCTCACAAAAGGCATAAATCCGGATCCGTAAAGACTGGTATCCTTATTAAACAAAACATCGTAGCGGGCTCCAATCGTTACACTTCCGGTTCTGTAACCTGCGCCAAGGTATAAGGCAGTATTCCAATAATTATCGGAATAACTTGGTCGGTAAGGAGTCGATTTATAATCCGTATTTACACGAACCTGTTCTAGTTCGGCAGACAATTGAATTTCAGGAATTGGATTCACAAGTCCAATCAGACTTCCACCATAAACAAAAGAGCTGTAATAGTTTTTGGAGGACAGGTAACCAAACTGCAATCCAACACCAACAGATACAATTTCGTTTACATTATATATAGCACTTGGCAAAACGGAAATATCCGTATATCCGGAACCAATTCCTAAACCAAGACCTCCTCCAAATTGAACTTTCTCCCAAAAATGATTACTGTTGTCTATAACATATTTTTGCTGTGCAATTGCAGAACTTGAAAATAAGACTACCAAAATCACAAAAAAAGTTTTGAAAACGATTGAAATTTGATTTTTATCCATAGTTGAGTCTATTTTTAACAAATTTTTACGTAAAAGTACGTAAAAAAAAGATTTAAATAAATGTGATTGTTGTACTTTTGCGATTCTATTTAACAAAAAGTATATTCACTCATATTATGGATAGGTTTTCATTTTTAAATGCAGCGCATACAGAGTTTTTCGCACAATTATATGATCAGTATTTAGTAAACCCAGATAGCGTTGAGCCAAGCTGGAGAAGTTTTTTTCAAGGTTTCGATTTTGGACAAACGACTTATAATGACGAAAATCCGGTTCAACGAATTGTTGAATACGTAACAAACGACAACGTAGATTGTAGTTTAGTTTCTGATAAATTACAAAAAGAATTCAATGTCCTAAAATTAATCGATGCTTACCGTACACGCGGGCACTTGTTTACCAAAACAAACCCTGTTCGTGATCGTAGAACATCGTCTCCAACTTTAGACATTGAAAATTTCGGATTAACAACTGCTGATCTTTCAACAGTTTTTGATGCTGCTCAGGCAATCGGAGTAGCCCCTTCTACATTACAGGATATCGTAACACGCCTTCAGACTATTTACTGCCAACACATTGGTATCGAATACATGTACATCAGAAATCCCGGCGTTGTAAAATGGATCCAGGACAAACTGGCTGTAAACGTAAACCAGCCAAACTTCTCTTCTGAAGAAAAGAAAACAATCTTAAATAAATTAAACCAGGCCGTATCTTTCGAGAATTTCCTACACACTAAATATGTAGGTCAAAAACGATTCTCATTAGAAGGTGGAGAATCTATCATCCCGGCTTTGGACGCTTTGATCGAGCAGGCTGCCGAAAAAGGAGTGGAACAATTCGTAATGGGAATGGCTCACCGTGGTCGTTTGAACGTTTTGGCTAACATCTTCGGAAAATCAACTCAGGATATTTTTGGTGAGTTTGACGGTAAAGATTACGATCAGGAATATTTTGACGGTGACGTAAAATACCACTTAGGTCTTACAGCTGACAAAAAAACAAGAACAGGAAAAAACATCAACATCAATTTAGCACCAAACCCTTCTCACTTAGAAACGGTTGGAGCTGTAATTGAAGGAATCACAAGAGCAAAACAGGACAAATACTATCCTAACGATTTCTCTAAAGTATTACCTATTGCCGTTCACGGAGATGCTGCAATCGCAGGTCAGGGAATCTTGTATGAGATTATTCAAATGGCTCAACTTGACGGATACAAAACAGGCGGTACGATTCATATCGTAATCAACAATCAGGTTGGTTTTACCACTAACTATTTAGATGCACGTTCGTCTACGTACTGTACCGATGTTGCCAAAGTAACACTTTCACCGGTATTACACGTAAATGCTGATGACGCTGAAGCTGTGGTACACGCCGTATCTTTTGCATTAGACTACAGAATGCAATTTGGACGCGACGTATTTATTGACTTATTAGGATACAGAAAATACGGTCACAACGAAGGTGATGAGCCTCGTTTTACACAACCGGTTTTATATAAAATCATCGCGAAACATAAAAATCCAAGAGATATTTATGCAGAGAAATTATTGTCTGACGGCATAATCGATGCTACTTATGTAAATGCTTTAGAAAAAGAATACAAATCGGCTATGGAGGAGAACTTAGAAGCTTCCCGTAAAAAAGATTTGACAATTATAACTCCATTCATGAAAAACGAATGGGATGGATTTGTTCAGGTAACAGATACACAAATGCTTGAAAAAGTAGACACTACTTTTGATAAAAAAGGACTGGACTCTATCATCGATACAATCTCAACCTTACCATCTGACAAGAAGTTCATCAACAAAATAACTAAAATTGTTACGGACAGAAAAGTAGGATACGACAACAATACACTTGATTGGGGAACTGCAGAAGCATTGGCTTACGGTTCACTTTTAACAGAAGGATTCGACATTCGTATTTCTGGTCAGGACGTAGAGCGTGGTACTTTCTCTCACCGTCACGCAGTTGTTAAAGTAGAAGACTCTGAAGAAGAAGTGATTTTATTGAATTCTATTGAGAACAAAAAAGGGAAATTTGGTGTATTCAACTCTCTTTTATCTGAATATGGTGTTCTTGGTTTTGATTATGGATATGCATTAGCCAATCCAAATGCCTTAACAATCTGGGAAGCACAGTTTGGAGATTTCTCTAACGGAGCTCAAATCATGATTGACCAATACATCTCTTGTGGAGAAGACAAATGGAACAACCAAAACGGTATTGTTTTATTATTACCTCACGGATATGAAGGTCAGGGAGCTGAACACTCTTCTGCAAGAATGGAACGTTACTTACAACTTTGCGCAAGACACAACATGTATGTTGCCGATTGTACAACGCCAGCCAACTTCTTCCACTTGTTAAGAAGACAAATGAAAACAAATTTCCGTAAACCTTTGGTCGTTTTCTCTCCAAAAAGTTTATTACGTGATCCAAGATGCGTATCAACTGTTGAAGAACTAGCAACAGGAACTTTCCAGGAAACGATTGATGATACTACAGTAAACAAAAAAGACGTAAAATCTTTAGTATTCTGTACCGGTAAATTCTACTACGACATTGTAGCTGAAAGAGAAAACAACGGAAGAAATGATGTTGCAGTTGTTCGTATCGAGCAATTATTTCCTTTCCCAGTGGAACAAATCAAAGAAATCATTGCACAATATCCAAATGTTGACGATTATGTTTGGGCACAGGAAGAGCCTAAAAACATGGGAGCCTACAGCTTTATGCTGATGAACTTTGACCTTGTAAAATGGAGATTGGCCTCATTAAAAGCTTATTCTGCTCCTGCATCAGGAAGCTACACGCGTTCAAAACGTCGTCATGCTGATGCGATTAGAATGGTTTTCGATAAAAATTTATTCAGATAAAAAAATGTTTCAAGTTTAAAGTTTCCGGTTTAACAACAGGAAACTTTAAACCATAAAAACCTTAAACAAAAAATAAGATGATTTTAGAAATGAAAGTCCCATCACCAGGGGAATCAATAAAAGAAGTTGAAATTGCAACTTGGTTAGTAAAAGACGGAGATTATGTAGAAAAAGATCAAGCTATTGCTGAAGTTGATTCAGACAAAGCTACTCTTGAGTTACCGGCTGAAGCAAGCGGAACAATTACGCTAAAAGCAGAAGAAGGTGATGCAGTAGCAGTAGGCGCTGTAGTTTGTTTAATTGATACAAGTGCAGCAAAACCGTCAGGATCTGCTCCGGCAGCTGAAGCTCCAAAGGCTGAGGCTCCAAAAGCGGAAGTAAAAGCTGAAGCACCAAAAGCAGCTCCGGTTCAGGCTCCGGCAGCTACAAGTTATGCAGCGGGAACACCATCTCCGGCAGCAAGAAAAATATTAGACGAAAAAAACATAGCACCGGCAACAGTTTCAGGAACTGGTAAAGGAGGCAGAATCACTAAAGACGATGCAGTAAACGCAGTACCTTCAATGGGAACTCCAACAGGAGGAAGCCGTGGAACTGAGCGTACTAAATTATCAATGTTACGTCGTAAAGTGGCTGAGAGATTAGTAGCTGCTAAAAACGAAACAGCAATGTTAACGACTTTCAATGAAGTTAACATGACGCCAATCAACCAAATTCGTAACGAATACAAAGATGCTTTCAAAGCAAAACATGGTGGTCTTGGTTTAGGATTCATGTCATTCTTTACAAAAGCAGTTACAAGAGCGTTACAATTGTATCCGGACGTAAACTCTATGATGGATGGTGATTATAAAGTAGCTTATGATTTTGCTGATATCTCTATTGCAGTTTCAGGACCAAAAGGTTTAATGGTTCCTGTAGTTCGTAACGCTGAATTGTTGACTTTCCGTGGAATCGAAGCTGAAATCAAAAGATTAGCACTTAGAGCACGTGACGGTCAGATTACTGTTGACGATATGACAGGTGGAACTTTCACTATTACTAATGGTGGTGTTTTTGGAAGTATGTTAAGTACTCCAATTATCAACCCTCCTCAATCAGGAATTTTAGGAATGCACAACATTATTGAGCGTCCAATTGCTGTAAACGGTAAAGTTGAAATTCACCCAATGATGTACGTAGCACTTTCTTACGACCACAGAATCATCGACGGACGTGAGTCAGTTGGATTCTTAGTAGCTGTAAAAGAAGCTTTAGAAAATCCGTTAGAGTTATTAATGAATGGCGATGCTAAACGCGCTTTAGAATTGTAATTGTAATAATTTTCTACAATCATATAAAACCTGCTCATTCATTTGAGCAGGTTTTTTTTCTTAATATTAGCTTAAATTCCGCTTAAGATGTTAAAATTTTAAACAAATAAAAATTTAAACCCTTAAAAACTATTTTATTTAGAATAAATAAGAATAACTTGCTTGGCTTGTATTCTGCAATTAAATTTGCACTATTCAAATTAATTCTAAATAAAAAATGAAATATAAGTTTACCATTCCCCTTTTAAGTTTCTGCTTTTTCCTATTGGCCGCTACCACAATTTCGGCACAAGGAAAAGCATCTCTAAAAGGTCAGATCAACCTAACTAACAATCAGGCTGCCGATAATGCAACTATTGTATTAAAAGGAACCAAGATTGGAACCAACACAGACAGTAAAGGTTTTTACGAGATTAAAAACATAAAACCGGGAAGCTACATCATTAAAGTTTCGGCTGTTGGACATTCTTCCAAAGAAAAAAGTGTTTCTCTTAATGCCGGAGACGAAATAGTAGAAGACTTTACAATCAGTTCAAACTCTGAACAACTGAACGAGATCGTAATCAACGGTCACGGAAAAAAGAATCCATTAGCCCGTAAAGAAAATCAACAAGTATCAAGATTACCACTTAAAAATCTTGAAAACCCGCAAGTTTACACTACTATTACAGGTGAATTACTAAAAGAACAGGTAGTAACCAATATTGACGATGCTCTTAAAAATGCACCGGGATTAACCACACTTTGGGCCTCAACAGGACGTGGAAATGATGGTGCAGGCTATTTCTCTCTAAGAGGTTTTGCTGTTCAGCCTACTATGATTAACGGATTACCGGGACTAACAAACGGAAGCCTTGATCCTGCCAACATCGACAGAATCGAAGTAATCAAAGGTCCCTCAGGAACTTTGTTTGGAAGCAGCTTAATCTCATACGGAGGATTAATCAACATTACAACCAAAAGACCTTACGATCATTTTGGAGGAGAAATCACTTATACTGCCGCAAGTTACGGACTAAACAGAGTTACTGCAGATATCAACACTCCTTTAGACGATGAACACAAAGTAAATCTACGCATCAATTCTGCTTATCACAATGAAAATAGTTTTCAGGATGCAGGATTTAAAAAATCATTCTTTTTTGCCCCTTCCCTATCTTACGAAGTAGACGACAAACTTTCATTCTTTGTTAATACTGAATTCATGAACAATAAAGCCACCAATCCAACTATGCTGTTTTTGGACAGAGGTGCTGCTTTACGAGTTCACAATATGAAAGAACTTGGATACGATAACAAGCATTCTTATACCAGCAACCAACTTGCTATAGAAACTCCATCTTACAACCTGCAAGGTCAAATGGTTTATAAGTTCAACAGCGAATGGACTTCTCAGACGGTTCTTTCAAGAGGATCATCAAGATCTGAAGGGTATTACTCATATATATATGAAGGAACCAAACGCTTTTCGGAAATTAAAGAAGGTATCGTCTTAGATCGTTATATCAATTACCAGAATTCAACAACCTTAACTACTGATATTCAACAAAACTTTATTGGTGATTTTAAAATCGGTAAGTTAAGAAACCGAATTGTTGCCGGTTTCGACTATTTCAACAACTCTTCTACAGACAACGGAACCAGCTATATTAGCAATGGAAGCATCTATATTGGTAATGCAAGTTTACAAACCGTAAACGAAAATGTTTTCAAAATTACCGATCCTACAAAATATATTACAAGTGGTGATAGTGGAAATTTATCAAAATCCGGAACTGATGCTCTTTTAGCAAAAGCAACAACCAACAATAATAAAACAAAGCAGGAAGTTTACAGTGTTTATGTTTCAGACGTAATCAACTTTACGCCGGCATTGTCTGCCATGGCAAGTTTACGTGTTGACCGTTTCATGAACGCAGATAATGGCGGATACAATCAGACTGCTTTTTCTCCAAAATTCGGATTAGTATACCAACCTATTTTAGACAAAGTCTCTATTTTCGCCAATTATATGGATGGATTCTCAAACGTTGCCCCTGGAGAAGATATGAGCGGTGGTGTTAGAACCCCTAGAGTTTACAACCCGGAACACGCCAATCAATTTGAGGTAGGTACAAAACTTAACTTATTTAAAGATAAACTTTACGCTACTTTCAGCTACTACGATATTAAAGTTTCAGATCAGGTTTACAGCATTAGAACAGATGCGACCAACTCAACTTCTTACCAAAATGGGGGCCAGAGAAACAAAGGTTTTGAAACCGAAATCGTTTCTAACCCAGTTGCCGGTTTAAACATCGTGTTTGGTTACAGCTATAATGACGCCGTATTAACTGCCGGTGATCGTGAATTTGTAAATTTCAGACCGGAAAGTGCCGGAGCACAAAACTTAGCCAATCTTTGGGCGAGTTACAAATTCCTGGAAGGACCACTACAAGGCTTTGGACTAGGTTTTGGAGGAAATTATGTAGGTGATAACAAAATCATGAACAGAAAAACAACCGGAGCATTTACAATCCCGGAATACACGGTACTAAACTCCTCTCTTTTCTATTCTGCAGAGAAATTTACTCTGACTTTAAAAATGGATAACATCGCCAACGTAGAGACTTACGATGGCTGGTCTACCATTCACCCAAGAAACATGAGAAGTGTAGCAGCAAGCTTCGCTTACAAATTCTAATAAAAACAAAAAAACACCTTTCTTTGAGTTGAAAGGTGTTTTTTAAATTCTGTCAATCATGATAACAATTGCAAGTCTTATCGTTTTTTTAGCTTTTTACACCCTTTATTACACCTCGAAAAGAGCTACATTATCGTATGATTTAGGTTTTGAAAAATGGATGAAAAGCAATCCTAAACCAACCAAACTTTTGGGCCTGGGACTTCTTTTACTAGCTTACACTCTTTGGTTGTTTACACAATCTTTATGCTGCGGAACTTTTATGTTCTTCATTCAGCTCATGACCATTGGAAGTCTCATCATCATTTTAGCACCGCTCAAAAAAGTAAACCGATACGCAATTCTTGCTTTTTTTATACTCGCTGCTTTACTGGAATTTTACTACTATTAACTTATTGCTAACCAAAATATGCCGGCAAATCCAAAATATTTAACCCAATCCAAATGGCAACGATTTGCCAAAATTACAGCGGCTATAGTAGGCGGCTATTTTGTTTCAGTTACTTTTCATTTGGCCTTAGCGGCCTGGTTCAACCGTGCCAACATATTAATGACCATGGCTTTTAGCGGATTCATCCTTTGGGTGGCCCTTATGGTTATTGCTTTCCTGGCCAAAAACGGATGGAAAATCTGGGGAATTTACATCCTCCTTTCTTTAGTTTTTTCTCTTTTAATATACCTTGGTCAAACCTACAATCCAATAGCAAAATAACCTATGAACAATCGTAATTACAACATCTATTTTCATACTCATACCGTTAGCGGAATTGTGATTAGCGTAGTCCTTTTTGTGATTTTTTTCGCAGGGTCCTTTTCTTTCTTCAGAGATGAAATTATCAATTGGGAAAGAAATGAATCTACTGCTTTAACCAAAGAAATCCAGCTCGACTATACTTCAGCGTTACAAAAACTGGACAAAGAATACGTCTTACATGGAAGAAACATTACCATTTCAAAACCAAGTACAGAACGGAGAGTGGCTGTTTATATGGAGGGTACAAAAGATACCCTGGCCCCTAAAAAACAACAAGAAGGATCGTTCTTCTACCTTGATACCAAAACCTTCAAAACCTTTACCTACGAAGATTCTTATTCTTTAGGAGAATTTTTATACCGCTTGCATTTTCTGGCACAAATTCCTTATCCTGCCGGTTATTACCTTTCGGGTTTCACCGCTTTGTTTTTTTTATTTGCCATCGTAACCGGGCTTTTACTGCATTGGAAAAAAATCGTCTCTAACTTCTATATCTTCCGTCCAAAAGAAAAACTAAAAACCTTATGGACAGATGCTCATACCGCCTTAGGAATGATTGGTTTGCCTTTTCAGTTTGTATATGCCGTAACCGGAACTTTTTTCATGATTAAACTCTTAATTGTGGCCCCGGCTGTAATGGCATTGTACAAAGGCGATCAGGATAAGCTATACAAAGAATTAGAATATACTGATCCTGATTACAAGTTCGACAACAAAAAATTAGCCGCTCCATTTAATATCGATCAGCTTGTTGCGAAAACAAAAAGCAGCTGGAAAGATTTTGAAATCACTCGTGTTTTCATTCAGAATTACGGAGATGCCAACATGCATGTTCTGGTAGAAGGCCAAATGTTAAGTCATAAAAAATTCACTGGAATTGGGAAGATCGTTTATCGAATTGCGGACGGAAAAGAAATTGCCCGAAAAAATCCGATTACGCAAAACAACTATCTCGATGTGGTAAAAAATGTTCTGTATCGCATACACTTTGGCGATTATGGGGGTTATGCTCTCAAAATTGTAAGTTTCGTTTTAGGCATAATTACCTGTTTTGTCATCATTTCGGGAGTTATGATTTGGTTAGTCGCCAGACAAAAAAACAACTTACCCGAAAAGAAAAGACGCTTTAATGCCGGAGTCGTTCGTATTTATTTAGCCATATGTCTGAGCATGTATCCGATCACGGCCTTTGCTTTTATTGCTGCCAAAATATTCCACCCTCTTACTCAGGATCAGTTATACATGGTTTACTTTATAGGATGGCTTATTCTTACCCTATTTTTCATCCTTAAAAAGAATGATGCCTTTACCAACAAATGCTGCTTAATTTCAGGAAGCATATTAGGTTTTTTAATCCCAATTACAAACGGAATTGTATCCGGAAATTGGTTTTGGACATCTTTTATGCAAAACAGAATTCAAGTCTTCTTTGTAGATGTTTTTTGGATATTCCTGGCCTCCATAACCCTTTATGTCGCCTATTCATTAAAACCTAAAAACGAAGCCGTTTCTAAAAAATAAATAAAATTACTTGCTCCCCATTGATTTTGCGTATAATTTTGCGTTTTTACAATAAAATGGGATTCAAAACACAAATACGATTTCTACACAAATGGCTCGGATTAATTTCCGGGCTTATTGTTTTTATTGTCAGTATTACGGGTTGTATTTTTTGTTTTCATGATGAGATAAAAGACCTTACCCGAAAAGAATGGCGGTTTGTTGAACCCCAAAAAAAGCCTTTTGTACTACCCTCTGTATTACAGGAAAGAGCCAAAGAAATTCTTCCAAATTACAAATCGACTATGGTTTCGTATTATGGAAAAAACCGTTCTGCAATTGTTTACACCTATGCTGATAGCGAGAATAGATACCTCTACTTCAATCCCTACACCGGAAAACATTTAAAAATTGAAGATCCCGAAACTGATTTTTTTATCATTGTCGAACGCATTCATTTATATTTACTTTTACCTGATTATATCGGAAAACACATTATTGGGAGCGCAACTATCATCTTCCTTTTATTAGTAATCACAGGACTTATACAATGGTGGCCCAAACGAAAAAGCGATCTGAAACGAAGCTTTACTGTAAAATGGTCTGCCAAATGGAGACGTGTCAATTACGACTGGCACAACACCTCCGGATTTTACATTTCGCTATTAGCAGCCATTATCGCCATAACCGGTCTGACCTTTACTTATGAATGGGTGGGTGATGGAATCTACAAAACATTCAATTTTGGCGGAGATAAAGCTTTAGAAACAAAAGCACCAACCATTGATACCACTAAATTTAGCAGCAATTCAATTAGTGCAATCGATCGTGCTTTTACTACGACCGTAAAGCTTCAGCCTAAAGCCGGAATGTATTATGTCACATTTCCGCAGCAAAAAGGCGACATAATCGGTACAGGAGCTTACCCTCATGCCTTGCGATACGACCATCAAAGCAATTATTCTTTCCATCCAAACAGCGGAAAATTAATCCAAAGCGACCCATACCACAAAAAAAGTCTGGGTTTACAGGTCGTCGAAATGAATTACGGTATTCATACCGGACAAATCCTAGATCTGCCCGGAAAGATTCTTGCTTTCCTTATCAGCCTGACGGCTGCAGCTTTACCTGTAAGCGGTTTTATAATCTGGTACGGAAGAAACAAAAAGTCAAAAAAAGTAAAAGCATAAAAAAACCGCCTTTAAAAGCGGTTTTATAAATCATTCGAAATTTTATTAATTTCTGTTTGCTAAAGCATTTTTCTGTAAATTTTTAACGGATGCTACTTTGCTGTTTTCATAAGCAACTTCACAAAGATTTTTGTCGTTAAAGAAAATCCATTTTCCAGTTTTCACTCCTTCAGTGTACTCTCCAACCGCCATCTTATTTCCTTTTACATCATACGATACCCAAACACCATCTAATTTACCATCTTTAAAGAAACCTTCTTGTTGAATATTACCATCTTCATAGTAATAAGTAGCTTTTACTTTATTTCCAACAACTTCCAATTCCGGTTTTATCTCTTGTGCAACTAAAATTCCAGAGAACAATATTGCAACTAAAATTACACACTTTTTCATATCTTTAGGTATTAATGTTATCAAATCTTTATCAAATATAATCAATTGTTTACATTAAAAAAACTTTTGCTTAACAATTTGGTAACATTGAATAAAAACTTAACATTGGAAATTTCCCAAAAACAAAAAAACCAAAGCTTATGCCTTGGTTTTACTAGTGTTTTATAAAAATACCAAAATTACACTGGTAATGTAATTTTGAACCTAAATTATTTCAATAAGGCATCTAATTGCACCTGAAGCTCCGGAGATGAAGGTCTTTCAGCATCACTGCTTAAAATATTACCCCTTGGATCTACAATAATAAATCTGGGAATTCCGGTTACTCCGTAGCTGGTTACAAACTCCGATTCCCAATCTTTATCTGCAAACAATTGAATACCTCCTAACTTCTTATCCGCTACAAACTTCTTCCATTTTTCATTATCCTTTGCCTTGTCAATAGAAACACTCACAAACTCAATATTTTTTCCGTGATACTTCTCTTCTATTTTTTGCAAGAACGGAATCTCAGCTCGGCATGGCGCACACCAGGTTGCCCAAAGATCAATATAAACATACTTTCCTTTTAAATCAGATAGCTTTGTTTTTCCTCCTTTGTGATTCTCATAATCAAAATCCGGAGAAGGAGTTCCGGTCATCTTATTTGCTTTCGCAGCACTTTCATACTCACTTACAGCATAATTATTAAAACTGTCAAATTTCTTTTTTACAGCCGTTTTAAATTCCGGATCAAAATTACCTTTCTCTAAATTTTCCAGATCCGTTTTCAGCTTTGTTTCCAAAAGCGATGCAAACTCTTTCGCTTCCTTAGTAAAAGCTTCCGCTTGAAACTTCTCATCTTTTAAACTCTGCTGCGCCAGAAAATTACTTTCATCAACCCCTTTTCCTTTATAAACAATCGTTTCGTCAAACTCCTTAGCATTCATCGTCAGATTAATATCCGAATTTGGCTTTAAATACAAATAAGAAGCTTCTGTTCCATCCGAAAACGTATAAAATCCTTTTGGAGCATCAAAAGAAGATACAAAAGTTTCCTTTTTATTAATTGGAATCACCTGTTTAAAATTATTCTTTCCTGTAATTACTAAAGTATCGCTGTTTCTGTTCGTAATTTTAGCGGTAAATTTAATTGGACTCTTGGTCTGACCAATAGCACCCAAAGCGCTACAAATCAACAAACCAGTTAAAATAAATTTGTTCATATAAATTAAAGTTTTGATTTTGCTATTCAAATCTAAAGAAATTAGAGCCGCAAAATTTAAGAATTAACAAAATATTTCAAATTTATAAGCATCAAGTCATCACTTTACTATATTAATTTGAATTTTGTGTTTACTTTTGCAATCTAAAATTTTGATCATGTATAGAAGTCATAATTGTGGCGAATTAAACGCCTCAAATATTAACACGGAAGTTACACTAGCGGGTTGGGTTCAAAAATCACGCGATAAAGGATTTATGAATTGGGTTGATTTACGTGACCGTTATGGAATTACACAACTTATTTTTGACGAAAGCCGTAGTGATAAAGCAGTTTTTGAACTAGCAAAAACACTAGGAAGAGAATTTGTAATTCAGGTAAAAGGAACTGTAATTGAGCGTGAAGCTAAGAACAAAAATATTCCAACCGGTGAAATCGAAATTTTAGTATCCGAACTAACCATTCTGAATGCCGCTTTAACTCCTCCTTTTACCATCGAAGATGAAACTGATGGAGGTGAAGATATTCGAATGAAATACCGTTACTTAGACATTAGAAGAAATCCTGTAAAAAACAGTTTATTATTCCGTCATAAAGTAGCGATGGAAGTTCGTAAATATTTATCGGACTTAGATTTCTGCGAAGTAGAAACTCCATACCTTATCAAATCGACTCCGGAAGGTGCCAGAGATTTTGTTGTGCCAAGCCGTATGAACGAAGGACAGTTTTATGCCTTACCACAATCACCACAAACTTTCAAGCAATTATTGATGGTAGGTGGAATGGATAAATATTTTCAGATTGTAAAATGTTTCCGTGACGAAGATTTACGTGCTGACCGTCAGCCTGAATTTACACAAATTGACTGTGAAATGGCATTTGTGGAGCAAGAAGACATTTTAAATATTTTTGAAGGACTGACCAGACATTTATTAAAAGAAATTAAAGGCATTGAAGTAGACAAGTTCCCAAGAATTACCTACGACTACGCCATGAAAACCTATGGAAATGACAAACCGGACATTCGTTTCGGAATGGAATTTGGTGAATTAAACGAATTTGCACAACACAAAGACTTTCCCGTATTTAATGCTGCCGAACTAGTTGTGGGAATTGCAGTTCCGGGAGCCGGAAATTATACCCGTAAAGAAATTGACGGTTTAATTGACTGGGTAAAACGTCCGCAGGTTGGAGCATCAGGAATGGTGTATGCAAAATGTAACGACGATGGAACTTTTAAATCTTCTGTAGATAAATTTTACGATCAGGACGATTTAGGCCAATGGGCAAAAATTACTGGTGCAAAACCTGGAGACATGATTTTTGTACTTTCAGGGCCTGCTAATAAAACCCGCGCACAGCTTTCGGCTCTTCGTATGGAATTGGCAACTCGTTTAGGATTGCGCAAACCGGAAGAATTTGCTCCGCTATGGGTAGTTGATTTTCCTTTATTGGAATTAGATGAAGAATCAGGGCGTTACCACGCAATGCACCACCCGTTTACTTCTCCAAAACCGGAAGACATGCAATTATTAGAAACCGAACCAGGAAAAGTACGCGCCAATGCTTACGATATGGTATTAAACGGAAATGAAATTGGTGGAGGATCTATTCGTATTCACGACAAAGCAACTCAGCAATTGATGTTCAAATATCTTGGTTTTACCGAAGAAGAGGCAAAAGCACAATTTGGTTTCTTAATGGACGCTTTCCAGTTTGGAGCACCTCCACACGGAGGTCTGGCATTTGGATTAGACCGTTTAGTAGCAATCTTAGGTGGTCAGGAAACCATTAGAGATTTTATCGCGTTCCCAAAAAACAATTCCGGACGTGATGTTATGATCGATGCACCTGCTGCAATCGACGAAGCTCAATTAAAAGAACTTGCCATTAAATTGGATTTGAAATAATTTTTTCTCCTTTTTGAAAAAATAAAAAAAACGGCAACTAAAGATTCAGTTGTCGTTTTTTTATGCATTTTGTCGTCATTTTGTTCTTTTTTCGTGTTAATAAAATCTTAAACAACAAAGGCGAACACCAGTAAAATCAAGCATTTTCTCACAAAAAACAACCTTGCCCTTAACGTATTCCGCTTAATATACAAAAAATTTGTAAAACATAAGCTACTTTTTTAACATTTATTTATAATAATTAATGATTCTCAAATAAAGCACTGTCATACCAAATTTGATGCAATATAAATAGCGAAAAGACTGTGAATCAATAATTTTTACAAAAATTTAACAGGTATATGTCTTTTGTATGAATTTATATATTACATTTGCTTTATTATAAATTATTATTACAATTACAATGCGTACAGGTACAGTAAAATTTTTCAATGAATCTAAAGGTTATGGATTCATTACAGACGAAGAAACAGGAAAAGACATCTTCGTTCACGCTTCAGGAATTAACGCGGAAGAATTACGCGAAGGTGACCGTGTAAGCTATGAAGAAGAAGAAGGAAGAAAAGGGAAAGTTGCTGCTAAAGTAGCAGTAATCTAAGAAAAATATAGCAATTTATTTTTTTTGCCTCTGAATGGTTTTCAAAACGTCCCGATAGTAATCGGGACGTTTTTTTTTGCCCAAATCTTAAAAAAATATTAAAATCCACTCATCTTATTTATAATCAATAAAAATTAGCTAGTAACGCGGTTTAAGGGCGCACTTAAATCATTTTTTAGCTTGTGATTTACAGAGTTGAAAGTTATCTTTGTGGCTTATTCTTTAAGTAAAAAAGCTAAGTTTATGCAATCTGATCAATACAGTTACATTCCTATTTTAATGCAGTTAATTTTAGCTGTTGGTTTTGTGGTAGGAACAATCATTATTTCCGGAAAATTAGGCCCAAAAAGAAGCTCTGAAGTAAAAGATAAAAACTTCGAATGTGGTATCGAATCCGTTGGTAACGCCCGTATTCCTTTTTCTGTAAAATATTTCCTGGTAGCCATTTTGTTTGTATTGTTTGACGTAGAGGTAATTTTCCTTTACCCTTGGGCAGTAAACTTTAAAGAATTAGGTATCGAAGGAATGTTAAAAATGATTGTTTTCATGTCGCTACTTTTAGTTGGTTTTTTCTATATCATCAAAAAGAAAGCGTTAGACTGGGAATAAAAAAAATTTAGATTTCAGATTCTAGATTTTAGATCCCCTGATTTAGAATTTTAGATTTGAAAGATAATTTCTCAAAACACAATATTGATTTTTAAAATATTGATTTCGGTTTCAGGATTAAAAATCTAAAATCAGAAATCTAAAATCTGAAATAAAAAATGAGCGATTCAAATGTAAATATGGTTGCGCCGCCAGAAGGAGTTGTAGGAGAAGGTTTCTTCGCTACAAAACTAAATGATGTTGTAGGTTTGGCAAGAGCCAATTCGTTATGGCCACTACCTTTTGCAACCTCATGCTGTGGTATCGAATTCATGGCAACAATGGCTTCACATTACGATTTGGCACGATTTGGTTCTGAGCGTGTGAGTTTCTCTCCTCGTCAGGCCGATATGCTTTTAGTAATGGGAACTATTTCAAAAAAAATGGCCCCTATTTTAAGACAAGTTTACGAACAAATGTCTGAACCTCGCTGGGTAATTGCAGTTGGAGCCTGTGCTTCATCAGGTGGAATTTTCGACACTTATTCCGTTTTACAAGGAATTGACAAAGTAATTCCGGTTGACGTTTATGTACCGGGATGTCCGCCAAGACCAGAACAAATTGTAGATGGAGTAATGAAACTTCAGGAATTAGTGAAAAGCGAATCTGTAAGACGCAGAAGCTCTCCGGAATACCAAGAATTACTAGCTTCATATAATATTACATAAGATGGCTTTAGAAAATACCCTGATTCAAGATAAACTTACAGAAACATTTGACACAAGTGTTTTTAACTTTCAACAAGAAAGAGATATTTTTTCACTGGAAACTACCGCTGATAAAATCACAGCCCTGATTCTTTTTTTGAAAAACGATTCCGATTTACGCTTCCACTTTTTAACTGATTTATGTGGTGTTCATTATCCGGACAACGAAACAGATCGCCAATATGCAATCGTATACCATTTGCATAACTGGTACGAAAACAAACGTATTCGAATCAAAGTATACTTAAACGGTGAAAAACCGGAGATCAAAACCATTTCAAATATTTTCTTAAGTTCAAACTGGATGGAAAGAGAAACTTACGATTTCTTCGGAGTCAATTTTATTGGACACCCGCAACTGAAACGTATTTTGAATATGGATGAAATGGTGTCTTTCCCAATGCGAAAAGAATTCCCAATGGAAGACAGCGGAAGAACTGATAAAGACGACAGATTCTTTGGAAGAACAACAACAAATTGCTAAAAATAAATAATTCAACATTATAAAATGTCAGAACTATTATTATCACCAGAGCATCGATATGCTAAAATAATTAAGGACAAACTAAACGAAGACGGAAGTGAACTTTCGGTACTTAATTTAGGTCCTACGCACCCGGCGACTCACGGTATTTTTCAAAATATCCTGTTGATGGATGGTGAAAGAATTCTTGAGGCTGAACCAACCATTGGTTACATCCACAGAGCTTTCGAAAAAATTGCCGAAAATCGCCCTTTTTACCAGATTACTCCTCTTACAGACCGTATGAACTATTGCTCCTCTCCTATTAACAATATGGGATGGTGGATGACTTTAGAGAAATTACTAAACATAGAAGTTCCAAAAAGAGCACAATACCTAAGAGTAATTGTAATGGAGCTGGCCCGTATTACAGATCACTTAATCTGTAACTCGATTCTGGGTGTAGATACTGGTGCTTATACTGGTTTCTTGTACGTTTTTCAATTTAGAGAAAAAGTTTACGAGATTTACGAAGAAATTTGTGGTGCTCGTTTAACAACAAATATGGGAAGAATCGGTGGTTTCGAAAGAGACTGGTCACCGGAAGCTTTCCGCAAACTGGATGTCTTTTTAGAAGAATTCCCTGTTGCATGGCAAGAGTTTGTAAACTTATTTGAAAGAAACAGAATTTTCCTTGACAGAACTGTAAACGTAGGTGCTATCTCTGCAGAGCAGGCAATGGCTTACGGATTTACAGGTCCAAACTTACGTGCTGCGGGAGTTGATTACGACGTTCGTGTAGCACAACCTTACTCCTCATACGAAGATTTCGATTTTGTTGTTCCTGTTGGAAAATCAGGAGATACTTACGATCGTTTCTGCGTACGTAATGCTGAAGTTTGGGAGAGTTTAAGCATTATTCGTCAGGCTTTGGCTAAAATGCCGGCAGGAAACGAATACCATGCAGAAGTTCCTGATTACTACCTGCCTCCAAAAGAAGATGTTTACACTTCGATGGAATCTTTAATTTATCACTTTAAGATTGTGATGGGAGAAGTTCCTGTACCAGTGGCAGAAATTTACCACCCTGTTGAAGGAGGAAATGGAGAAATTGGATTCTATTTAGTTACAGACGGAAGTAGAACTCCATACAGATTGCATTTCAGAAGACCTTGTTTTATTTATTATCAGGCTTATCCGGATATGATTAAAGGAGCTTTACTTTCGGATGCAATTGTTATTCTATCCAGTTTAAATGTAATTGCAGGAGAATTAGACGCGTAAAAAATTTTAGATTTTAGATTGAAGATTTTAGATTGCAAAACGGCATACTTAAAATTTAGATTAAAAATCTAGACTTATATAGAATTGAAGAATTCAGATTGAAAAATCTAAAAACTAATAAAGATTGCAGAATATGGATTGATGGACAAAGATTGAAAAATCAGAAATCCAAAATCTAAAATCTAAAATAAAAATGGAACGAAAACATTACAAACAAGAAATAAACATGACCGAAGCATTGATGTCCCGCATCAATGAATTGATCAGTCATTATCCTGAGGACAAAAGAAAATCGGCTTTGTTACCTGTTTTGCACGAAGTGCAGGACGCTCATGACAACTGGTTAAGTATTGAGTTACAGGATAAAGTTGCCGAAATTTTGCACATCAAACCAATTGAGGTTTACGAAGTGGTTACTTTTTATACCATGTACAACCAAAAACCAATTGGAAAATACATGTTCGAATTTTGCCAAACTTCTTGTTGTTGTTTAAATGGTGCTGAAAATTTAATGGATTACACTTCTGAGAAATTAGGCATTAAAATGGGAGAAACAACTCCGGACGGAATGTTTACCATTGCCGGTGTAGAATGTTTAGGTGCTTGCGGATACGCTCCGATGATGCAGTTAGGAGATTTCTATAAAGAAAAATTGACAGAAGAGAAAATCGATCAGTTAATCGCTGATTGTAGAGATGATAAAATAATATTACACGATAAATAAGATGTCACAGAAAATATTATTAGATAAAATCAATATTCCTGGTATCAAAACCTACGAAGTATACCGCCAAAATGGTGGATATGCCTCTGTAGAAAAAGCTTTGAAAACGCTTACTCCGGATGAAGTTACCGAAGAAGTAAAAAAATCAGGACTACGTGGCCGTGGTGGTGCAGGTTTCCCTGCCGGAATGAAATGGAGTTTTATTGATAAAAAATCAGGAAAACCAAGACATTTAGTTTGTAACGCCGACGAATCTGAACCGGGAACTTTCAAAGATCGTTATTTGATGGAATTTATTCCTCACCTATTGATCGAAGGAATGATCACCTCAAGTTATGCCTTAGGCGCTAACCTTTCTTATATCTACATTCGTGGAGAATATATGTGGGTTTTCAAAATTTTAGAAAGAGCAATCGCCGAAGCTAAAGCTGCCGGTTGGTTAGGAAAAAACATATTAGGTACAGGTTACGATTTAGAATTACACGTTCACTGTGGAGCCGGAGCTTATATCTGCGGAGAAGAAACTGCACTTATCGAATCTCTGGAAGGTAAAAGAGGAAACCCTCGTATTAAACCACCTTTCCCAGCGGTTTCAGGACTTTGGGCAAACCCAACAGTGGTAAACAACGTAGAAACTATCGCTACTGTGCCATGGATTGTAAACAACTCTGGTGATGATTATGCAAAAATCGGAATTGGTCGTTCTACTGGAACTAAACTAATCTCGGCTTCAGGACACATCAAGAATCCGGGAGTATACGAAATTGAATTGGGTTTAAGTGTTGACGAATTCATGAATTCGGATGAATACTTAGGCGGAATGTCTTCCAGCAGACCTTTAAAAGCGTTTGTTCCGGGAGGATCTTCAGTGCCAATTTTACCTGCCGAATTAATTTTCAAAACAGCAAACGGAGAAGACAGATTAATGACTTACGAATCTTTAAGTGATGGTGGTTTTGCTACCGGATCGATGCTAGGTTCAGGAGGATTCATAGTTTACAACGATACAGCCTGTGTGGTTAGAAATACCTGGAACTTTGCCCGTTTTTACCACCACGAATCTTGCGGACAATGTACGCCTTGTCGTGAAGGAACAGGTTGGTTAGAAAAAATATTGTGGAGAATTGAAAACGGTCAGGGCCGTGAAGAGGATATCGAATTATTGTGGAGTATTCAAAGTAAAATCGAAGGAAACACGATTTGTCCGCTTGGTGACGCTGCCTCTTGGCCAGTAGCCGCAGCAATCCGTCACTTTAGAGATGAGTTTGAATATCACGTTCGTTTCCCTGAAAAAATAAAAAACAGAGATCACTTTGTAGCTGAACCTTTTTCGCAAGTAAAACATTTAGTAGGCAAGCAAACAGTTTAAAAATATAGTTTCAAGTTTTAATGTTTTTTAGTTTCAAGTCCAACAACCTGAAACTTTAAACCTTAAACTAAAAAAACAAAACAAAGAGATGAAAGTAACCATAGACGGTCAAAGTATAGACGTAGAGCCAGGAACAACAATCCTGCAGGCTGCACGTATGATTGGGGGAGATTTAGTTCCGCCAGCCATGTGCTATTACTCAAAATTAAAAGGCAGCGGCGGTAAATGTCGTTGTTGTTTAGTTGAAGTTTCTAAAGGAAGTGAAGCTGACCCAAGACCAATGCCTAAATTAATGGCATCTTGCGTAACAGGATGTATGGACGGAATGGAAGTGAACAGTAAATCTTCTGATCGTGTAACAGAAGCCCGTAAATCTGTAACCGAATTTTTATTAATCAATCACCCGTTAGATTGTCCTATTTGTGATCAGGCCGGAGAATGTGATCTTCAAAACTTAAGTTTTGAGCACGGAAACCCAAAATCACGTTTTATTGAAGAAAAAAGAACATTTGAACCGGAAGATATCGGTCCAAATATTCAACTGCATATGAACCGTTGTATCTTATGTCAAAGATGCGTGCAAGTTGCCGATCAATTGACAGACAACAGAGTTCACGGAGTATTAGATCGTGGTGACCACGCTAATATTTCAACCGGAATTTCTAAAGCAATCGACAATGAGTTTTCTGGAAACATGATCGACGTTTGTCCGGTTGGAGCTTTAACAGACAAAACTTTCCGTTTTAAATCAAGAGTTTGGTTCAACAAACCTTTCAACGCTCACAGAGAATGTACTACTCCTGGATGTTGTGGAAAAACAACTGTATGGATGTTTGGAGGAGAAATTCAACGTGTAACTGGTCGTAAAGATGAGTACCACGAAGTAGAAGAATTCATTTGCAATAGCTGTCGTTTTGACCATAAAAATGTTAGCGACTGGGTAATTGAAGGACCAAGAGAATTCGAAAAAGACTCCGTAATCAACCAAAACAACTACACTCAAAAATTAGAGAAAGTTGAAATTGATACAGAAAAAAATATCCTTTTAGGTAGAGATATTGATCGTAAAAAAATTAGTATGGCTGCAATTCCATTAATTACTAATGATAAAAAATCTTAAGAAATGGAAAGTGCATTTATTATAGAAAAAAGTGTCGTTATTGTTGTCGTTTTTGCGATAACCATGATTATGGCAATGTATTCTACCTGGGCTGAACGTAAAGTTGCAGCTTATCTTCAAGATCGTGTGGGACCAAACCGTGCCGGATGGGGAGGATTGTTACAACCTCTTGCCGATGGTATGAAATTATTCTCGAAAGAAGAGTTTTTTCCTAATACACCTAATAAATTTTTATTCGTTGTAGGACCTGCAATTGCCATGAGTACTGCTTTAATGACAAGTGCTGTTATCCCGTGGGGAGACAAATTGCATGTTTTTGGTCGTGATGTTTATTTGCAGGCTACTGATATTAACATTGGTATCTTGTACATCTTTGGAGTACTTTCTGTTGGAGTTTACGGTATCATGATTGGTGGATGGGCTTCTAACAATAAATTCTCTCTGATGGGAGCTGTTCGTGCAGCTTCACAGATGGTTTCTTATGAAGTTGCCATGGGATTATCGATGATTGCTTTATTGATGATGACAGGAACATTAAGTTTAAGAGAGATTTCATTACAACAAGAAGGAATGAATTGGAATGTTTTTTACCAACCATTATCTTTCCTGATCTTCCTAATTTGTTCGTTTGCAGAAACTAACAGAACTCCTTTTGACTTGGCAGAATGTGAAAACGAATTAATTGGAGGTTACCATACTGAATATTCATCCATGAAAATGGGATTCTATTTATTTGCTGAATATGCGAGTATGTTTATCTCTGCTACTATTATTTCTGTATTATTTTTCGGTGGATACAACTACCCTGGAATGAGCTGGATGGTAGAAAATGTAGGTGTAAATGCCGGTAATATTTTAGGTATAGTAGTATTGTTTGCTAAAATATGTTTCTTCATATTTTTCTATATGTGGGTACGTTGGACAATTCCAAGATTCAGATACGATCAATTAATGAATTTAGGCTGGAGAATTCTAATTCCGCTTTCGATCATTAACATCATGATTACCGGAGCTGTTATTTTAAGACACGATATTGCAGCAGCTTTAGGATTTTAAGAACCGTAATGCCTAGCCCTGATAGAAGCGGCATCCTTTTATGGTGGGGTTCACCATAAAAGATACAGCGGATAGCAGGATTAGCTTCAAAATAAAAACAAAACAGATTTGATTTGTTTAATACAAATTGTGAATCGTAAATCATACATTAAAAAATGTCAATAGAAACTATATCATTATCGGGTAGAAAAAAGATGGTCTCTCACAAAGAGATGACTTTTTGGGAACGATTGTATCTTGTGGCGATTGTAAAAGGATTGTTTATCACTCTTAAACACTTATTCAGAAAAAAAGTGACGATTCACTATCCTGAGCAAGTTCGTGAAATGAGTCCGGTTTATCGTGGTCAGCATCAATTGAAACGTGATGAGCAAGGTCGTGAAAACTGTACCGCTTGTGGATTATGTGCTTTATCCTGTCCTGCAGAAGCGATCACCATGAAAGCTGCCGAGCGTAAAGCAGACGAAAAACACTTATACAGAGAAGAAAAGTATGCTTCGATCTACGAAATCAATATGTTACGTTGCATTTTCTGTGGTTTATGTGAAGAAGCCTGTCCGAAAGATGCAATTTACCTAACGACTTCAAAAGTTTTGGTTCCTTCAAGCTATGAAAGAGAAGATTTCATTTTTGGAAAAGACAGATTAGTGATGCCTCTTGATGTGGCCATCAAAAATGCTCAACTTAATAATGCTAATTAAATGATACATATTCCTGATTTTGCACACGCAACAACTGTACAAATTATATTTTGTTTCTTAGCGTTTATTACGGTGATTACCGCTTTCCTGACTATTTTTAGCAGAAACCCAATTCATAGCGCTATTTATTTAGTGATTTGTTTTTTCTCTATTGCCGGTCATTATTTACTATTAAACTCTCAATTCCTGGCTATTGTTCACCTGATAGTCTACTCGGGAGCGATTATGATTTTATTCCTGTTTACAATCATGTTGATGAACCTGAACGAACAAAAAGAAGTGCACCGTCCGCGAATTACACGTTTGGGTGCCATAGTTTCTTTCTGTTTGATCTGTGTTGTATTAATTGCAATTTTTATCAACTCTAAACCAATTGTTGGCGAATACGATTCAACAGGTGAAGATTTCCAATCGATTAAAGTATTGGGTAAAATATTACTGAACGAATATATGGTTCCGTTTGAATTTGCTTCGATCTTACTTTTAGTAGCCATGATTGGAACTGTATTATTGTCTAAAAAAGAAAAATTAAATAAATAATGGGTAATATATTAAATCAAATAGGTATCGAAAACTACATCTTTTTGAGTGTTGTACTTTTCTGTATTGGTATTTTTGGTGTATTGTACAGACGAAACGCTATTATCGTTTTCATGTCTATCGAAATCATGTTGAATGCTGTTAACCTTTTATTTGTTGCTTTTTCAACTTACCATCAAGACGCACAGGGACAAGTCTTTGTTTTCTTTTCGATGGCAGTTGCTGCAGCCGAAGTTGCGGTTGGATTGGCTATTTTAGTTTCGATCTTTAGAAATTTAGGTTCGATTAGTATCGATAATTTAAAAAATTTAAAAGGATAAATAAAAATGGATACCAATTTAGCTTTACTTTTAGTTTTATCTCCTTTTTTAGGATTTTTAATCAATGTTTTCTTTGGCAAGAGCTTAGGAAAAAAGGTTTCAGGAATCATCGGAACTGCTGCTGTAGTGGTTTCTTTTGCTGTTACTCTTTTCTTTTTCAATCAAATCAGCCAAACCAAACAAGCCCTTCAGGTTACTTTATTTGACTGGATTCAAATTAGTAATTTAAAGATCAATCTTGGATTTTTATTAGATCAATTGTCTTTATTATGGTTACTTTTTGTAACCGGTATTGGATCATTGATTCATTTATACTCTATCAGCTACATGCACGATGATGAGAATATGCATAAGTTTTTTGCTTATTTGAATCTGTTTGTATTCTTCATGATTACCCTCGTAATTGGAAGTAACTTGTTAGTTTTATTTATCGGTTGGGAAGGTGTTGGACTTTGTTCGTACTTATTAATTGGATTCTGGCACAAAAACCAGGATTACAATGATGCTGCGAAAAAAGCTTTCATCATGAACAGAATTGGAGATTTAGGTTTATTAATCGGAATGTTCATACTAGGTTCAATGTTCTCAACTTTAGATTATGCTACTTTAAAAACTGCAATCGCAGGAGCAGCAAACCTAAATATCCCATTGCTTTCATTAGCTGCTTTGTGTTTGTTTATTGGAGCTTGCGGTAAATCAGCACAAATTCCATTATACACCTGGTTGCCTGATGCGATGGCAGGACCAACTCCGGTTTCTGCATTAATTCACGCTGCAACAATGGTTACAGCCGGTATCTTTATGATTACCCGTTTGAACTTTGTATTTGATTTAGCTCCGGACGTTCAATCGGTTATTGCGGTTATTGGTGCCATTACTTCGTTAGTTGCGGCAACAATTGGTCTGGTTCAGACGGATATTAAAAAAGTATTGGCCTACTCTACTGTTTCTCAATTAGGATTAATGTTTTTAGCCTTAGGGTTTGGAGCTTATGAAGTAGCCGTTTTTCACGTAATTACTCATGCATTCTTCAAAGCTTGTCTGTTCTTAGGTTCAGGATCTGTAATTCACGGTTTACACGGAGAGCAGGATATGCGTAAAATGGGTGGTTTGCGTAAAGCGATGCCAATCACTTTCTGGACAATGTTAATTTCATCATTAGCCATTTCAGGTGTTCCGTTTTTCTCAGGTTTCTTCTCAAAAGACGAAATTTTATTAACGGCATTCCATCACAATATTCCACTTTATGTAGTAGGATCTATTGCTTCGATCATGACGGCATTTTATATGTTTAGATTGATGTTCCTTACTTTCTTCAAAGATTTCAGAGGAACCGAAGAGCAAAAACACCACTTACACGAAAGTGACGGATTGATTACTTTCCCTTTAGTAATTTTAGCTATTCTGGCTACTTTTGGCGGATTGATCAGTTTACCAGGAAACAGCTGGTTAAATGGTTATCTAGTCCCTCTTTTCACTAAAGTAGCAGGCGAAGAGCACCATTTAGGTACAACAGAATACACTTTAATGGGTGTTGCCGTTTTAGGCGGATTACTGGGTATTTTAATTGCTTATGTGAAATACTTCAAACAGGATAATGTTCCGGAAGCGGATGAAAACATTAGCGGTCTGACAAAAGTGTTATACAATAAATATTATGTAGACGAAGCTTACGATGCTATTTTCGTTCGCTCTATCAACGGATTATCAAGATTTTTCAGAGACTATATCGAAACAGGTTTGTCTGCTCTGGTTTTTGGATTAGGAAAAGTAGCCAATGAACTGGCTTTTCAAGGTAAAAAATTACAAAACGGAAGTATCGGATTATATCTTTTTGCATTTGTTTTAGGGCTTTGTGCCATTGTTTCCTATATATTTTTAGCTAAATAATTTTACAACTATGAACGTTTCTCTTATATTAATTATTCTTCTAATTGGTGCATTTGCCACTTATTTTGTTGGTGACAAACTAGCATCAAAAGTAGCTTTGTTCTTTAGTTTGGCGGCTTTAGGTTGTTCAATTGTTTTATTAAATCATTTTAGTGCCGGTGAAAACATCAGCCTGATCAATACGTGGATTACACAGCCTAAAATTTCATTTGCCCTTAATGCAGATGGTTTGGGTATGGCCATGCTTTTATTGACTGTAGCGCTAACACCGATCATTATATTCTCTTCTTTTGGAAATGAATACAAAAATTCAAAAGCATTTTACGCGTTAATTTTATTTATGGCATTTGCTATGACAGGAACTTTCCTGGCAGCAGACGGTCTTTTATACTATATTTTCTGGGAGTTAGCCCTTATTCCTATTTACTTCATTGCTCTAATTTGGGGTAATGGTGATGCCGAAGAGCGCAGAAAAGCAGTAGTTAAATTCTTTATCTACACACTGGCAGGTTCTTTGTTCATGTTAGTAGCTTTCATCTATTTGTACCAAAAAGCAGGTAGTTTCTTAATCGAAGATTTATACAAATTAAATTTATCTGCTTGCGAGCAATTATGGATATTCTTAGCTTTCTTCCTGGCTTATGCTATTAAAATTCCAATCATCCCTTTCCACACTTGGCAGGCTAATGTGTACCAAAAAGCACCAACTGTTGGAACGATGCTTTTATCAGGTATCATGTTAAAAATGGGATTGTACAGTGTGATTCGTTGGCAATTGCCAATTGCACCATTGGCTGCAAAAGAATACATGGACATTTTTATCGCCCTTGGAATTGCGGGTGTGATTTACGGATCAATTGTAGCTTTAAGACAAAAAGACTTAAAGAAATTATTGGCTTACTCGTCTTTGGCACACGTTGGTTTAATCGCTGCAGGAACTTACACCTTAACCATTGATGGTTTACGTGGAGCTGTATTGCAAATGATCGCTCACGGTTTTGTGGTAGTAGGTTTGTTTTATGCTGCCGAAATTATCTTCAGAAGATATGAAACCAGAGAAATTTCAAAATTAGGAGGCATCCGTACACAATCTCCAAAATTCACTTCTATGTTTTTAATTTTGGTACTGGCTTCTGTAGCTTTACCAAGTACTTTTAACTTTGTTGGAGAATTTACTGTTTTGTATAGTCTTTCTCAAATTAATATCTGGTTTGCTGTTTTAGGCGGAACAACTATTATTTTAGGAGCTTATTATATGCTTAAAATGTTTCAAAATGTAATGTTGGGAGAAACCAATTCGAAAACTTTTGCAGACGTTTCTGTTAATGAAGGAATCTCATTAGTAGCAATTATTGCTGTTTTAATTTTCTTCGGATTCTATCCAAAACCAATTACAGATTTGATTACACCAAGTTTAGAAACAATTCTGAACGTTATCAATAAAAATTAAGATTTTAGAATAAGGATTAACGATTTTTGATTTCGGATTTATTTAGAAACTTATAAACGTTAAACACTATAAAAAAATTAAATAATATTTTAAATAAAAATAAATTAGGGCGTCATTAGTTTTAGATTTCCTAAATCAAAAAAACAAAAATGAATACATTAATAGCTATAACAGGATTGGGTATTTTCTGCCTATTGTTTGAAATTCTTAATTTAAGAAAGGCCATTGTTCCTATTACCATCGTTGGTTTACTAGGTGTTTTGGCGCTTAACTTTTACGAATTCGGATCAACAGCAAGTTACTATAACAACATGATTACAGTGAGTAAATTCTCTGTTACCTTTTCATCGTTGTTTATTTTACTGACTATTTTTCTGGTAGCATTAAGTCATAATTTTTACGAAAATCATCCAACCAAAATCTCCGATTTTGTGGCGATCAAATTATTTTTATTAGCCGGTGGAGTGGCCATGGTTTCTTTTGGAAACTTAGCTATGTTTTTCTTAGGAATTGAAATCCTGTCAATTGCCCTTTATGTTTTGGCTGCGAGCGATCGTTTGAATCTAAAAAGTAACGAGGCAGGTATGAAATATTTCTTAATGGGATCTTTCGCATCAGGAATCATTTTGTTTGGAATTTGTTTGATCTACGGAGCAATGGGTACTTTTGACGTAGCTGAAATTCATGAAGTCTCTTTATCTGCCGAATTGCCAATCTGGTTTCCAATTGGAATGATTTTGATGATCATTGGTATGCTATTTAAAGTAGCTGCAGTTCCATTTCATTTCTGGGCTCCGGATGTTTACGAAGGTTCTCCGGCATTAACAACTGCTTTGATGAGTACTTTGGCAAAAGTTGTAGCCATTGCGACTCTTTACAAATTAGTTTATGCTTTAAATTTAGTTCCATCTTTAGACAATCAGGATCTTTTAGGAACTTTTGAAACCATCGTAGTGATCATTTCTATTGCTTCTATGACTGTTGGAAATATAATGGCATTACGTCAGGTAAACGTAAAACGTATGTTGGCATTCTCAGGAATTTCGCATGCCGGTTTTATGTTAATGACTTTGCTAACGGTTGCAACATCAGCAGGTGTTTTATTGTACTATACTGCTGCTTATGCATTGGCTGGAATCGCAGCATTCAGTGTTGTTTTATATGTATGTAAAAATCAGGATAACGAAGATATCACGAACTTTCACGGTTTAGGAAAAACAAATCCGTTATTGGCAGCAATCCTTACGGGATCCTTGCTATCTATGGCTGGTATTCCTATTTTCTCGGGTTTCTTTGCTAAGTTATTCTTATTCAACCAAACCATTCAGGCAGGATACATTGCTTTAGTAATTGTAGCGGTTATCAATTCAATTATTAGTGTTGGATATTATTTCAAACTAATCCTGGCGATGTACTCTAAAGAACCTAACCAGGAGCGTACAGGAAAACCTTTCCTTATTTATGCGGTTGCAGTAATTTCAATTGCCTTAAATATTGCTTTAGGTTTATTCCCTTCTTTAGTTTTAGATCTTTTAAATTAAAAATTTAAAAATAGATATACGAGCCGTCAATACCCATTGACGGCTTTTTTATTTAGAAGAATAAAGCTTCAAAACAATCTCCCCGAACTGTTAAAAATTCCATAGTATTAAAGGCGTATCAAAAAATATCGATTATATTTGAAGAGTTTTTAAAACCAATTATATTATGAACTTTAATTCAAAAAATCCATTTTTAAGCAACAAGCGTTTCTCCTCTAATGCTGTTTCAAAAGCTGAAGAAGCACACCAGGCTCAAATTATTGATTACAATCAGGAAATGACCTTATCTGGTACGATTAACAAAACAGCTATCTTGTTTTTAATTTTATGCGGATCGGCCATGGTAACCTGGTGGATGGCATTTAATGGAATGAATGTGATGCTGCCTGCTATTGGAGGTGCAATCATTGGACTAATTTTAGTTGTAATTTCAGCCTTTAAACCACAAGCCTCTCCTTATTTAGCTCCTGGTTATGCTTTATTTGAAGGATTATTTATAGGAGGAATTTCAGCCATTTTTGAAGCCAAATATCCCGGAATTGTAATTAATGCCGTTGGAGCGACTCTGGTTACTTTTTTAGTGTGCCTTGGTTTATATAAATTCAGAATTGTAAAAGTTACGGAGCAATTTAAGTCAGTTGTTGTTGCAGCAACTTTAGCAATTGCTACTTATTATCTAATCTCATGGTTAGTTTCTTTATTCACAAGCTGGACTCCTGTTCATTACGGAAACTCAATGATGAGTATTGGAATTAGTGTTTTTGTAATTATTATTGCTGCGTTAAACTTATTCTTAGACTTTGATCAGATCGAAAAAGGAGTTCAACAAAGAATGCCAAAATTCATGGAATGGTATGGTGCAATGGGATTAATCATCACATTGGTTTGGTTGTACATCGAATTTTTACGTTTATTATCAAAATTATCGAGCAAAGATTAATTTCTTTCTTTATCATAAATCAAAGCCTTTTGAACATTCAAAAGGCTTTTTTTATACCCCCCTACCAAACATTCTCTAATTCAGAACTACCCAAACCACTCCCCTTACTTTTCATCCCAATTGTTAATTATTTTTCTGCATCCAAAACTAAAATGTCTGCTGTCCCAGAAATTCATACTTCACTTTTTTTGCTCAAAAACGATTCGTTTTTTAATCTAAAAAATACAATTAGAGCATAAAAAGGATCATTTTCAATCTCAAAATATAACTTTTTTCTTACTAGAAAAGGCTGTTGCCAAAATCGTCGAAAACGCACTATTTTCTTTTTTTTACATTGATTTTATTTCCCAAACAGTACTTCAAATTACATTAAAAATGACCAACGACAAGGTTTTTTTAAATTATGTAATAAATTGCATTAAATGCAATTTATTACATAATTCATATTAGAAAGAATAAAATTTTACCACATACATTATTTTTTAATAAATATTTTACACATATCAAAAAAATAAACATAATTTTGTGTAATCGATTACAAGAAGCTTATTGATTCAATAACACAAAAAACTTTATTAACCGAAAAACCACAATTATGAAAAGAAACCTACTTATTCTGATGCTTTTACTGCTCAACATTCCCCTATGGGCACAACAAGTTCAGATTACAGAGTCTTCAGGCTGGCTCGAGTCAGCATTTGTTAAATGGCAGCCAGTAAGCAATGCTCAAACCTACAACGTTTACTACTCCGGCAACGGCATCACAGACCAAAAAATCGACGATCAGCTGATTAGAAGTTACGGAAGTTATTTCCGCGCAGACGTTCCGGGACTTAAAGCGGGATCGTATACCCTTAAAGTAAAACCGATTATTTCAGGTACAGAGGGAACAGGATCAACAACTAGTACTTTAACCGTTTCTGCTCACGATCGTAATGGATTTGCTTTTGAAGGCGGGCGTGTTCCCGGAGGTTACAAAGCAGACGGAACTCCAAAAGACAATGCCGTTATTCTTTACATCACACAAAATACCAAAAATACCATTTCGATGAACATCACGGGTGCCAGTGCAAATCCTTGTGTTGGTCTGCAAAACATACTGTATGCCATCAAAAAAGGAAAAGACACACGTCCGTTTATCATTCGTTTAATTGGAAATATTACCGACATGTCTGTGATGGAAGGCGGAGATGTTGTAATCGAAAATGCCAACAATGCCGCAAGTTATGTAACGATTGAAGGAATAGGAAATGATGCTGTTGCCAATGGCTGGGGTGTACGTCTTAAATCTGCATCCAACATAGAGGTAAGCAATCTGGGTTTTATGAACTGTAACAGTACCGCGGGTGACAATGTTGGCATGCAGCAAGACAATGATCACGTTTGGGTACACAACTGCGATTTATTTTATGGAAATGCAGGAAGCGATGCCGACCAAATAAAAGGAGACGGAGCACTCGACAATAAAACATCAACTTACATTACTCTGTCTTACAATCACTTTTGGGACAACGGAAAAGCAAGTCTTTTAGGTTTAAGCGAAGGGACGACAAGCGGATTGTATATCACCTACCATCACAATTGGTTCGATCACTCTGATTCGCGCCATCCTCGTGTGCGCTACTATTCCGCTCACATTTACAACAATTATTTTGATGGTGTAGCCAAATACGGTTCGGGGTCCACCTTAGGCTCTTCCTTATTTGTGGAAGGAAATTACTTCCGCAACAGTAAACATCCCATGCTGACTTCTTTACAGGGGACTGATATCTGGGACGAAGCCAATCAGGTAAACAATGCCGGAACTATGGGAACTTTCTCAGGGGAAGCCGGAGGATCTATAAAAGCTTTCAACAACACTTTTGACGCTTCAAACGGAACAAATAATATGCGTTTTGTGGCTTACAACGATCCTAATCCGTTATACAATATTGCCGGAAAAATAAGTTCAACAACAGACTTTGATGCTTATCTTGCGACTACAAGAGGCGAAACGGTAAGCACCTCTGTTAAATCAAAATCGGGAGCTAATACCTACAACAACTTTGATACCGATGCTGCCTTATATATCAAAAATCTAACCATAGAACAGCCGGCAACAGCCAAAACAAAGGTCACCCAATACGCAGGACGTGTTTCGGGAGGTGATTTAAAATGGACCTTTGATAATAGTGTAGACGATACCTCTTCTCTTGTAATCACAGCACTTAAATCGGCACTTACCAATTATACAGGAGCTTTGGTTGCTATTCAGGGAGAAGGCAATCCACCTACAAGTTCTCAGACACTAACCTCAACAGCCAATAACAACCAAACTGTTGTCAGCGGAACTGCAATTGCCTCTATCGTATTTACCTGGGGCGGAAATGCTACAGATGCCACTGTGACCGGACTACCTGCATCAGGAATTAGTTTTGTGAAAAATGCTGCAGCTAAAATCATTACTATTTCAGGAACTCCAACCGCTACCGTTTCTTACTCTATAGCCACAACCGGTACCGGAACTCCTGCTACAGGTTCAGGAACTATCACCCTTTCGGCAGCAGGAACACAAACCTTAACCTCAACAAATAATAACAACCAAACTGTTGCCATCGGAACAGCCATTGATGCAATTGTTTTCACTTGGGGAGGAAATGCTACTGACGCAACGGCTACAGGACTGCCAGCTTCGGGAATTAGTTTTGTAAAAAATACTACTGCCAAAACCATCACTATTTCAGGAACTCCAACCGCTACTGTTTCTTATTCGGTTGCTACAACCGGAACCGGAACACCAGCAACAGGTTCAGGAACGCTTACGGTTACTACCGGAACGCCAGCCGGTGACGAGATTCACAACTTTACTGCATCAGGAAAAACAAGTTCATTTTACACCATTACAGGAAATATGAATTCAACTAACGGATCTGTAACTTATGCCGGATTAACGCTAACGGCACGTTTAAAAATGGAGTCAAGCACTACAATTACGTATACGACCACAGACCCTTCTACTTTAACTTTGGTTTTTGATTCTAACTTTACCGGAACTGTTAAAGTAAATAATGTTTCCTATACTGCATCGGCCGGAATTGTATCCGCAACTATCCCTGCAGGTTCCAATACCATTACAAAAGGATCTGTTGCCAATCTGTTCTACATCAATACGGAGTACAACAGCGGAGCTACGTTACGAATGGCACAAGCAGCTAACACGGCCTCTGAACCAAAAGCTTCCAAGGTGATTTTATACCCCAATCCGGTTGCTGATGTATTATATTTCTCAGAATCCAATCAGGTCGTAGAGAAAGTGTTCCTTTATAATATGTCAGGCAATCTGGTTAAAACCTCCGGAAAAGAAACTAAAAGTATGGATCTGAGTACTCTCATATCTGGAACTTACCTGCTAAAAGTCGTTACCACTGACGGTTCCTTTACGCAAACTGTTCTTAAAAAATAACCCAAAAAACCATTCTAAAAACAAAAGGCTTCCAATTGGAAGCCTTTTACATTTTATCATTTTATAGGAAACAACTATTACAAATCAAATTTAATTCCCTGTGCCAATGGCAAACTTGTTGTGTAATTGATTGTATTGGTCTGACGGCGCATGTAAATTTTCCAGGCATCAGATCCTGATTCACGACCGCCTCCGGTTTCTTTTTCTCCACCAAAAGCACCTCCAATTTCAGCACCTGAAGTTCCAATGTTTACATTTGCAATTCCGCAATCAGAACCCACTACAGATAAAAATCTTTCGGCTTCACGAAGATTATTGGTCATAATAGCAGATGATAATCCTTGCGCAACTCCATTTTGAAAATCGATAGCGTTATCCACTTCTCCTGAATATTTAATCAGATACAAGACCGGAGCAAATGTTTCGTGCTGTACAATTTCAAATGAATTTTGTGCTTCTGCAATTGCAGGTTTTACATAACAGCCACTTTCATAACCTTCACCTGAGAGCACTCCGCCTTCTACCAGAATTTTTCCTCCCTCGGCAACTACTTTATTTAAAGCTTTTGCATACTGCTCCACCGCGTGTGTATCAATAAGCGGCCCCACATGATTGTTTTCATCCAATGGGTTCCCAATTCTTAATTGTTTATAAGCCGCAACCAAAGCATCTTTTACTTTATCATAAATACTTTCGTGAATAATTAGTCGGCGTGTTGAAGTACAACGTTGTCCTGCTGTACCAACAGCACCAAAAACAGCACCGATAACCGTCATTTTAATATCGGCATCCGGAGTCACAATAATAGCATTGTTTCCTCCTAACTCTAACAACGATTTCCCTAAACGTCCTGCAACCGCCTGTGCTACAATTTTCCCCATTCGGGTTGAACCTGTAGCCGAAACTAACGGGATTCTGGTATCCGCTGTCATTAATTCCCCTATTTTATAATCACCATTGATCAAACAAGAGATCCCTTCCGGTAAATTATTTTCTTTGATCACCTGAGCAATAATATTCTGACAGGCAATTCCACAAAGAGGTGTTTTTTCAGAAGGCTTCCACACACAAACATCTCCTGAAATCCATGCCAAAGCGGTATTCCATGACCAAACCGCTACAGGGAAATTAAATGCCGAGATAATCCCAACTACTCCTAACGAATGGTATTGCTCGTACATACGGTGTCCTGGTCTTTCAGAATGCATTGTCAAACCGTGAAGCTGACGCGATAAACCAACAGCAAAATCACAGATGTCTATCATTTCCTGTACTTCTCCATAACCTTCCTGTAATGATTTCCCCATTTCGTAAGAAACCAATTTACCAAGTGCCTCTTTATTTTCACGTAGCTTTTGTCCAAACTGACGTACAATTTCTCCACGTTGCGGTGCCGGAATTAAACGAAAAGTTTTAAACGCTGCTGTAGCCGCCTGCATTACTTTTTCATAATCCTGAGGCGTTGACATTTTTACCGATCCTATTAGTTTTCCATCAACCGGCGAAAAGCTATCTAAAACTTCTCCGGAAGAAAAGTTTTGTAAACCTGTCGATGTCCCTTCGTTGATCGCTTTGATGCCCAATTTTTCCAGAGCCTCATTCATTCCAAACTGTGATGCTATTGTTGTCATTGTAACTTTTTTTGTTAAAATTGTTATATTTTTATGTAAAGATATTATTTCAAGCCGAAATTTAATCGAACTGAGTTGTTAAAATCAGGTAAATTTAGGTTTAATTAAAATGAATTACAGCGCGATAGCGTGATTTATTCGTCTTAATTGATGAAATTTGCGGTAATAAAAGTACTCAAATATGTCCATTTTCAGTCGATTTTTAGTTTGTTTCGTCCTAATTTCAGTTCATGCTTTTTCTCAAAAAGAGCAAAAAAAACCCTTTCAGGTCGTTCCTTTAGGGATAAAAGGAGGAATAGACGAGAAGAATCTTTCAGCCTATTTGGTTGCTCCTACACATACGCATGATTTTATCTGTTTAGATGCCGGAACGGTAAATGCGGGAATTGAAAAGGCAATTGAGAATAAAGTTTTTAAAGTTTCGACCAGCGAAGTTTTACGAAAATATATTAAAGGTTATTTTATATCGCATGCGCATTTAGATCATGTTTCGGGTTTAATAATAAATTCTCCTGCGGATTCTTCTAAGACAGTTTATGCCACTGAAAAATGCATGGAAATGATGGAAAACCATTATTTCAACGATCAGACCTGGGCCAATTTTGGAGATAAAGGTCCCGGAACTCCGTTAAAAAAATATCATTTTCAGACTTTAAATATCGGAGAAGAAATTTCGATTACCAATACAACGATGACGGTAAAAGCATTTCCGTTAAGTCATGTGAATCCGTTTGAAAGCACTGCTTTCTTGATTAAAAGTGGCGAATCGTACTTGCTTTACCTCGGCGATACCGGACCAGATGCAGTAGAAAAAAGCGACAAGTTAAAGTCGCTCTGGACCGCAATTGCACCTTTGGTTAAGAGCAAACAACTGAAAGGTATTTTTATTGAAGTTTCCTTCCCCAATGAACAACCGGATCAGTTTTTATTTGGACATCTGACGCCAAACTATCTGATGAAAGAACTTCACACCTTAGCGGATTTATCGGGAAAAGATGCTTTGAAAGGCTTCAGTATTATCGTTACACACCTAAAACCACCCACTAAAAATATTGTAAAACTGAAAGAACAGCTGCAAAAGCAAAATGATTTGGGACTAAAGCTTATTTATCCTGAGCAAGGGAAACGTTTTGAGTTGTAACATTTAAATTTAAACCCGACAGTTTTAAAAACATGTCGGGTTTGCTGATTATATCCTTATTTCTTGGCCACAAATCTGGGATCCGATTCCATTACGGTTCCACAGTTATTGCAGGTTCTTAATGCTAACGAATTGTAAAAATGCTCGAAATGCGGCAGAAAATCTTTTTCTATATTATGCAATTCAAAAAACACTTCGTATAGTTTATGATTGCAATTATCACAGTGCCAAAGCAATCCGTCAGTATAACCTAACCCTGCACGTTTGCGTTCGATTACCAATCCTATTGAACCTTCGGAACGAACTGGCGAATGAGGAATTTTGGCCGGATGAAGGTACATATCTCCTGCATGTAATTCCATTTCCTTTCGCTCTCCATCTTCCTGAATGATGACTTTTATACTTCCCTCAAGCTGATAAAAAAGTTCCTCGGTTTCGTTGTAATGGTAATCTTTTCGGGCATTTGGCCCCGCAACTATCATCACTATATAATCACCAGAATCAATGTAGAGGTTTTTATTTCCAACAGGCGGTTTTAGTAAATGACGGTTTTCATCGATCCACTTCGTCAAATTGAAAGGTTTTGCTATTCCCATTTTTTAAAGGTAGTAAGTTTCTAAGGAGCTAAGTTAAGGAAAAGTTTTTAGTCACAGTTCTCAGTCTCAGTTTACAGTTTACAGTTTACAGTGATCAACTGAGAACTGTGACTGAAAACTGAAAACTGAGACTTACTTCACCTCTTTAATCAAATAGATATAAACCGGAAAATGATCACTAAATCCAACTTCGGTTAGACTATGCCGTAACGGATACCCTTTATACTGTCCTGAACTCTGAATCAGAAAAGGCTTATTGAAAATCCCCGCTTTCCAAAAGTTAAAGGTTGAAAAATCTGATTCTATAAGCGACTTTGTTATGATAATATGATCGAAGATATCCCAGGAATCCCGAAATGCAATCGTCCCCAAACCTTTCTCAATCATTGTCGCAAACGGATTAAAAACACCAAACTCCTCCACTTCAGATTTCTTTGCCTTCGCGCCCAAGTTTGTTTTTACACTTTTATTAAAGGGACCATCATTCAAATCGCCCATCGTGATCACTTTAGCATTGGGGTTTATTCGTTGTAGCGAATCTATGATTCTTCTGTTTAAAGTGCCTGCAGCTTCCCGAAAAATACTGCTTGCCTTCTCACCTCCTGATCTGGACGGCCAGTGATTGACAACAATATGAAGTTCTTCTCCCTCCAGGAATCCCGAAATTAAAAGCTGATCTCTGGTAAAAACCCGATTTTTGTCAGCAATTTTGATTTCAATATCATCTTCCTTCTGTATTTCCTCTTCTTTAAGCGAAACTTTATTTTGATAGATATGCAATGGAATGTTAGAGTACGAGGTAGGTTTAAAATATTTCCTTTGATACAACAATGCCACATCAATCCCTCGTTTGTCCGGTGAATCAAAATGAATTATTCCATAATCAAAAGGGAGCAACTTAGGCTGTTTAATCAAATCTTCCAGAACAGCACGGTTTTCAATTTCAGCGCCTCCAATTAATACTGGAGCGTTAGAGTTATCAGGCCTTCCGATTTCAGACAAAACCCTGGAGAGGTTTTTTAATTTCTGTTCGTATTTCTCTATTGTCCAATGCTGTGCTCCATTGGGCGTCCACTCATCATCGTTGGTATTAACATCATCAATAGTGTCAAAAAGATTTTCGAAGTTGTAAAAGGCAACCGTATGAATACAATACTTTTTGGGCTGTGCCTGCAAAATTTCCAGAAACAGAAAAGCAATACAACAGAATTGAAAAGTAATTACCCTCATAAACTTAACTCTTTAAACGGCTCAATTTAAACAATTAAAACCAATTGTAAGAATTTTCTAATTATTTTATACTGTAAAATCTTTATATTTGCTTTATCTTACGAATGAAACAGCAGAAAAAACATGAAAGCAAGCCCTTATCAATACTTCAGAAACTACTTTTCTTTTTATAAATTCGTATTTCTTATTTTTACTTTACAATCCTTCAACTGTCAATCACAACAAAACATGATAACACCACCTTATTTACAAAAAGGAGATACTGTAGCCATTTTAGCAACAGCCAGAAAAAACATAGACGATAATTTAAAACCCACTATAGATTTATTGCACAGTTGGGGACTTGAGGCTGTTGTTGGAAGTACAATTGGTTTGGATTTTAATCAACTGGCGGGTACAGACGAGCAGCGTGCTGCCGATTTTCAAAAGCAGTTAGACAATCCAAACATTAAAGCAATCTGGTGCGTTCGTGGAGGTTATGGAACTGTAAGAATGATCGACTTACTCGATTTTACAAAATTCAAACAACATCCGAAATGGATTGTTGGTTTTAGTGATGTTACGGTTTTACACAATCATTTGAATACTATGGGTTATAAGTCCATTCACGGTATAATGCCTGTAACAGTGCCACGTGCAACTCCTGCAGCGATTAGTTCAATGAAATCTGCTTTATTTGGTGAGCCAATTTCTTATGCAATTGGTCCGGATAAGATGAACCGATTTGGAACTGCAACCGGTGAATTAGTAGGCGGAAATTTATCTATTTTATACAGCTTATTGGGTTCTCCCTCGGCAATCGACTGTAAGGATAAAATTTTATTCATCGAAGATTTAGATGAATACCTATATCATATCGATCGTATGATGATGAATTTAAGACGCAACGGGTGTATCGAAAACCTCAAAGGAATTGTTGTTGGAGGCATGACCAAAATGAAGGATAACGAAGTTCCATGGGGGAAAAATGCGGTAGAAATTGTAGATGATGTTACCAAAAAATACAATATCCCGGTGATTTTTAATTTTCCAGCCGGGCACATTCAGGACAACAGGGCTTTAATTATGGGAAGTACTGTTACTATTGACGTAAATGTATCGGGAAGTACTGTTACTTTTCAAAAATAATAGCACCTCAGAATTTCTTTTCCCTAAAGATTTTTAAATACCACATATCATATTCTCGCAAAGACGCGAAATAGCAAAGTTTTACTCAATTCTTTGCTATTTCGCGTCTTTTCTTGCAGATTACCCTTTACAGCATAAAAAGATCATAACTCATAATTTCTTAATAAAAAAATGGCCGAACATAATGAACTTGGAAAAGAAGGAGAAGACCGCGCTGTCGAATATCTGGAGCAAAACGGATACAAAATTCTCGATAGAAACTGGACTTTTCAAAAAGCCGAAATTGATATTATTGCCGAAAAAGAATCCATTTTGGCAGTCATTGAAGTGAAGACAAGATCAAGTCTGGATTTTGGTTTACCACAGGATTTTGTGAAACCAAAAAAAATTCAGCTACTGGTAAAAGCAGTAAATGCCTACATAAACGATAGGGAAATAGATTTTACTATACGTTTTGACATCATTGCCATACACAAAAACAAGGAAACATTTGCAATTGAACACATTACAGACGCTTTTTACCATTTTTAACATAATTTTACAATGTTATATTTGTAACAAATTGTTCTTTTATTTATATTCGCAAAGTTTTATAACACTACAATTAACTACACCAACCCAATTAAGTTACAAAAAAAAAGAAAAAAACTATGAAAACCGTTTCTTCAATCGTCGAAAATTACATCAAAACGAAACCCTTTTTATTAAATGCGCTATCACTTGGAATCATCAACCTTACTTCTCTTTCGCGGAACATTATGACCGAATTGGAAAGTGAATTTGGTAAGGAAGTAAAACAAGGAGCTGTTGTAATGTCATTGAAACGACTCACAGAAGAACTGGATTTTAAACTGAATCATAAAATCAATAAAGTAATTAAGAATATTGGCGAAATTACCGTTCGATCTGAACTGACGGATTATACTTTTGCTGCTTCGGAAACTGTTTTAAATAAACAGGCTGATTTAATTTCTGATATTAATGCTTTATCTGATATCTTTTACACCTCCTCACGTGGAGTAAACGAAACCAATATTGTGGTAAGCAGCAGTGTAAATCATTTGGTTGAAAAACATTTTATGCGAGAGAAACTAATTCAGAAATTAGATAATTTAGCCTCTATTACTGTAAAATTACCAAAAGAGAACATCGTAGTTCCAGGAATTTATTACTTCATTTTCCAACGTTTGGCATGGGAAGGGATTATTATCAATGAGGTAATTTCGACTTCAAATGAATTCACCATTTTAGTTGGCGAGGATCAGGTTGATGTTGCTTTCAAAGTGATTAAAGATCTGAAAAACTAAATATCCTAAATCTAAATTTTCAATAAAAAACCCGACAGTTCAAAACCTGTCGGGTTTAGTTTTCATATTACTCTCCCAGTAATTCCATCAATTCCAACGCTCGTTTGGTCGATTTTACATTATCAAAGGTCAATAAAAGACGCAAACCATTAGGTGTTTGTTTTTCTTTCATCTGACAAAGATTACTATGGGTTTGTACAAATTTGATCACTTTATGGAAACGTTTGGACTGGTAATAATCTGATTGTTGATCTGAAACAAAATAACCAATCATTTTGCCCTTTTTCATCACTAATTTCTCAATACCCACACTTGTAGCAATCCATTTGATGCGAATACTATTCATCAAAGCATTGGCACGAGGCGGCATCGGACCAAAACGGTCAATTAATTTATTTTGAAACACTACAAGCTCCTGCTCGTTTTTCACACCACCCAACTCGTTATATAAACTCAAACGTTCGGTAACATTATTGATGTATTCATCAGAAAACAACAACTCAAAATCAGTATCGATTTGTAAATCTTTTACATATTCTTTCGTTTCAATATCATTCTCTTCCGGGTATAAATCCTTGAATTCATTTTCTTTCAATTCTTCGATCGCCTCATTCATGATCTTTTGGTACGTATCAAATCCAATCTCATTAATGAAACCACTTTGTTCTCCACCTAATAAATCTCCTGCTCCACGAATTTCAAGATCTTTCATTGCAATGTTAAAACCACTTCCGAGTTCGCTAAATTGCTCCAAAGCCTGAATACGTTTTCTGGCATCCTCAGTCATAGAGGAATAAGGCGGGCAAATGAAATAACAGAATGCTTTTTTATTGCTTCGACCTACCCTTCCTCGCATTTGGTGCAGATCAGACAGTCCGAAATTATTGGCATTGTTGATGAAAATGGTATTGGCATTTGGTACGTCCAAACCACTTTCGATAATTGTTGTGGCTACCAGAACATCGAAATCACCGTTCATGAAACCTAGCATCAATTCTTCGAGTTTCGCACCCTCCATTTGTCCGTGACCGATTCCGACTCTGGCATTTGGTACCAGACGCTGGATCATTCCAGCCACTTCTTTTATATTTTCGATTCGGTTATTAATAAAGAAAACCTGCCCATTACGCTGAATTTCATACGAAATTGCATCACGAATTATTTCTTCATTAAACCCAACAACATTGGTTTCAATAGGATATCGGTTCGGCGGAGGCGTTGTAATAACCGATAAATCCCTGGCTGCCATCAATGAAAACTGAAGTGTTCTCGGAATTGGCGTTGCCGTTAAGGTTAAGGTATCGACATTGGCAGCAATGGTTTTAAGTTTATCTTTTACGTTCACTCCAAACTTTTGTTCCTCGTCGACAATCAATAAACCAAGATCTTTAAAAACTACATTTTTATTGACTAACTGATGAGTTCCTATCACAATATCCAGTTTCCCTTCTGCTAAATCTTTTAACGTTTGTGCTTTCTGCTTGGCCGTTCTAAATCGGTTCATGTAACCAATAGTAACCGGCATATCTTTCAATCGTTCCGAAAAGGTACGGTAATGCTGGTAAGCCAAAATAGTAGTAGGGACCAAAACAGCTACCTGTTTACTATTGTCTACCGCTTTAAATGCCGCACGAATCGCTACCTCAGTTTTTCCAAAACCTACGTCACCACAGACCAAGCGGTCCATTGGGCGATCGCTTTCCATATCGGCTTTAACTTCCTGCGTCGATTTGGTTTGGTCCGGCGTATCTTCGTATATAAATGAACTTTCTAATTCGTTTTGTAAATAACTGTCCGGTGCAAACTGAAACCCTTTTTCCAAACGTCGTTTCGCGTACAATTGAATCAAATTGAAAGCAATATGTTTAACACGCGCTTTGGTTTTTTGTTTTAAAACTTTCCAGGCGTTCGATCCTAATTTATAGATTTTCGGAGGAGTTCCGTCCTTTCCGTTGTATTTTGAAATTTTATGAAGCGAATGAATACTTACATACACAATATCGTTATCCGCATAAACCAGTTTTATGGCTTCCTGCGTTTTACCTTCGACCTGAATTTTCTGCAGACCGCCAAATTTCCCAATACCGTGATCGATATGTGTTACATAATCACCAACCGAAAGCGCAGTTAATTCCTTAAGTGTAATGTTCTGCTTCTTTGAATAACCATTTTTGATATTAAATTTGTGATAACGCTCAAAAATCTGATGATCGGTATAGGCCGTAATTTGACTTTCTTCGTCAATAAAACCCTGATACAAAGGCAAGACAACGGTATTATATTGTTTTCTAATGTTCTCGGAATTAGCTTCATCTAACGTTTCAAAAATGTCATGAAAACGTTTGGCCTGAGTTTCATTCGAACAGAACAAATAATTTTTATATCCGTTAAAATGATTATCACTCAGATTATTCAGTAGCAAATCAAATTGTTTGTTGAAGGAAGGCTGAGGGTGAATGTGAAAATCGAATGTTTTTGTGATTTTAAAAACAGGTTTCGAAGCCAATTCTACTATCGAAAAATCTAACGCCCGCTTGATAAATGAGCTTTGATTTAAGAATAACTTTTCAGGTTCAGCGCGTTTTATTTCTTTTGAAAGTTTCTCAAAAGCTTCTTCGGCTCTGCCAAATTGTTTGTCCAACTGCGTTAGAAGCCCATCTGTGTTTTGAACAAACAGTACCGTTCGCTCTGCAATATAATCCAGGAAACTCTCTCTGTTCTCCTGAAAAAGCTTGTTCTCTACGTTTGGAATTATTGTGATTTTTTTATGTGTTTCTACCGATAACTGTGTTTCGACATCAAAACTTCTGATACTGTCTACTTCATTACCAAAAAACTCTATTCGATAGGGATGATCGTTTGAGAATGAGAATACATCAACAATTCCTCCACGAACAGAAAACTCTCCCGGTTCGGTAATAAAATCGACTCTTTTAAATTCATATTCAAACAAAACTTCGTTGATAAAATCGATCGAAATTTTATCGTTTAAAGCGACTTTAAGTGTATTTTTATCGAGTTCTCTTCTGGTTACAACTTTTTCAAAAAGCGCTTCCGGATAGGTAACAATTATAGCGGGTTTTTTACGGGAATTAATTCGGTTCAAAACCTCAGCACGAAGCAAAACATTCGCATTATCTGTTTCCTCAATTTGATACGGACGACGAAACGACGCGGGATAAAACAATACATCCTGTTCTCCAATCATTTGTTCGAGATCGTTCAGGTAATAAGCAGCCTCTTCTTTATTGTCTAAAATAACCAAGAAAGGCAATTCCGATTTTTTGAAAACGGCACGTATAACAAATGAAACCGCTGACCCTAACAATCCGTTAAGATGCATTTTTATTTGCTTCTGCTCCAATAATTGCGTGGCAATCTGCTGATTCTTTGGCAGATTATCATACAGGGTATATAAGGCGTTTTTACTCAACTTTTGATGTGTTTGGATCTATATTTTTTACAGGAATGGGAACTGTAGTTGCATTTGGGATTGCACGTGTTGTATCTAACATTTTTAAGAACTCTTCCTCCCCTTCCTCTTTCGGAATTTTACTTTTTACCATAATAAGATCCATCTGTCTTTCTAATGAAACCAGTTCTTTGTTAATCTCACCAATTAAAAAAGTTACTTTCTCTGATGGGATCTGATTTAAATGAATAAATAAATCCATCATTCTGACTTTTGTAATTAGAATAGAAATCCGGCTTCTGATCTGTGGAATATTAAATTCTGCAGGAATGTTATTATTCAAAGCCATTACTTTTTTGGAAATCGCTGTTGATTTCTTTTGAAAGGCCCCAATTGTCTTTCTTGGCTTATCTCCGAGTTCTTTTAAAAAGTCACGCCATTCATTCCACGAATTCACTTTTTGCTCTGAAATTTCGTTGATAGGCTCATCGATAAAATCCCAGCCTTTATTGATTTTATTAAAAATTACTTCCTTTTTTTTGGCTTCTTTTTCGTTTTCAGCACGGCGTTTTTCATCTTCGTTCTGACATGAATTCAATACAAAAACAAAAAGTAGAAAAAGAGATATCTTATATTTCATTTGGTAAAACATTAAGCTACAAAGTTACAAAGTAATTTTACAATTACGAATTCTGATTTTTGATACAAATTACTTTATTCATCAACCAGTAGAGGATTCTGAATTCGTGGATTCCTGTTTGTAAGACTTATCAAAAAACCACAAATTCCTGGTTGAAAATACTTATAAATTTTAATTTATATTCCTTACTCAACAACGAATAATCCAAAAAAGAATCTTTATCGTTGTTAAATTTATAATTTGTTCTTCTGAAAAGTAAAAATAATTGAGGAAACGTTATATTTGTCTCTCTAAAAAAACCATTCAAAAAATGAATCCAAAAATATTAATCATTGGTGCCTGCGGTCAGATTGGGACAGAACTGACTCAAAAACTGCGCAAACTATACGGAACAAACAATGTTATTGCGTCTGATATTAGAAAATTAAATACTGACGTTGTTAATTCTGGTCCGTTTGAAGTGGTCAATGCCTTAGATTTTAACCAAATCGAGCATCTTGTTGAAGTACATCAAATTACTGATATTTATTTGATGGCGGCGCTTTTGTCGGCTACAGCCGAGAAAAATCCTGCATTTGCCTGGGATCTGAATATGAATTCATTATTTCACGTTTTAAATTTAGCAAAAGCCAAAAAGATAAAAAAGATTTTCTGGCCTTCCAGTATTGCCGTTTTTGGACCTACTACACCTAAAGAAAATACACCTCAATATACTGTAATGGAACCTTCTACTGTTTACGGAATTAGTAAACAAGCCGGAGAAAGATGGTGCGAATACTACCATAATATTTATGGTGTTGATGTTCGAAGCATTCGTTATCCTGGTTTAATTAGCTGGTCGACTCCTCCGGGTGGCGGAACTACAGATTATGCTGTAGATATTTTCTACAAGGCTATTGCTGATAAAAAATACGAGTGCTTTTTATCCTCTGAAACAAAAATGCCAATGATGTATATGGATGATGCAATTGATGCAACCATTAATATTATGAAAGTACCAGCAGAGAAAATCAAAATACATTCTTCATACAATTTAGCCGCAATGAGTTTCACTCCTACTGAAATTGCTGCTGAAATTAAAAAACATATTCCTGATTTTGAAATAACATACAATCCTGATTTCCGTCAGAAAATTGCAGACAGCTGGCCGGCAAGTATTGACGATACTGAGGCAAGAGAAGACTGGGACTGGAAACATACTTTTGATCTGGAATCAATGACAAAAGATATGTTAGAACATTTAGGATAACAAGCTATATATAAAATAAAAAAACGCACAATTGTGCGTTTTTTTATGCCTTTAATTTACAAAGGATTGTATCGATGAAATTAGTTTACGCGGATTTTTCAGTTCTTTTTAATCTCACTCTTATTTTTAGCAAAAATTCTATTATAATGAAAAAGTCTCGTTTAAAATTTATTTCTAAAATTAAACGAGACTTTTTTATATTCTAAGACGAAAATTATTTCACCTCATATACATTATTTGCAGCTTTTACATCCGCCATTAATCCGCTTGGATCAATCGTGATTTTTTTGATTGCTGTTTTGTTTTTGTCTATTGTAAAACTATAGTTCGATTGTGCCCAGGCCCAATCTTCTAAAACAGTTCTTTTTTCGTTTGGATTCGGATTCGGTTTAATGAAGTTCATCATTCTTAACGGAATGTAGAAATTCTCAGAAGTTCCGTCAGTATATTCTACTTTCAAATCAATTGGCATTGGCATTCTTCCAATTCTTTCTAAAGTGATATTGGTTTTTCCTGCATTATCAGATACATCTTTAATACCATAATCGATTGTATTGGTCGTTCCTGTCCAATCAATTAAATACCAATCTAATTCTGCTCCTGAAACTCTCTCTGCAGATCTTTTGATGTCGTTTGGAGTTGGATGTTTGAATTTAAAATCATTAAAATATCTTTTTAAGGTAGCGTCAACATTATCTTTTCCAATTACATATTCTAACTGAGAAAGAAAAAGACTTCCTTTTACATAAGATGAAATGCTATACGGACGGTTTTCGTCATAACGGTCCCCATGAGTCGTCTGAGGCTGTTCTTTACCAGAATTCACCAAACTGTAATAAGCCTTATAATTTCCTTCAAATGGATTAACTTCTTTTTTATCGCCTTTTAATTCATTCAAAGCGCTGTCTTCGATGTAAGTTGTAAAACCTTCATCCATCCAAGGGTGCTTTGATTCATTTGAAGCTAAAATATGCTGAAACCATGAATGTCCAAGTTCATGAGTTGCTGTTCCTAAAATTCCTTCAAGAGTTCCGTTTCCAAGCATCAAAGTACACATTGCGTACTCCATTCCACCGTCTCCACCTTGAATAAAAGAGTATTGTTTGTACGGATATGCTCCAACTCTGTGGTTGTAATAATCCATTACTTTAACCATTAAAGGCTCTAATTGTTTCCAGTTTGCCGTAGTTTTCGGATTGTTTTTGTAGAAGAAATGTAAATCAACATCATTAGGTCCTTTTACAATATCGTGTGTGTATTCTTTATCAGCTGCCCAGGTAAAATCATGAACATTTGGCGCAATAAAATGCCATGTCAATGTTTTTGTTTTCTTTGGATAAGTAACGGTTACACCTGCGTCTTCATAACCATGGCCAATTTGATTTTTGTCTTGTAAATATCCTGAACCACCAATAGTATACTCTTTGTCGATTGTAATTTTTACATCAAAATTCCCCCAAACTCCATGAAATTCTCTCGCTATATATGGATCTGCATGCCAGCCTTCAAAATCAAATTCGGCTAATTTTGGGTACCATTGCGACATTGACAATTCTACTCCTTCAGAATTGTTACGTCCTGTACGACGAACCTGAACCGGAACTTGTCCGTCAAAATCTAACGTAAATATCGTTTTAGAATTTGGTAAAATTGGTTTCGCCAAAGTCACTTCTAAAATGGTTCCGGAAACTCTTGTTTGTGCTGAAACTCCGTCTTGTTTAAAATCTGAAATTTTTAAGTATCCTATTTCATTTGGTTTTAAAGTTTCGATTCGGCTTTGTTTGGTTTCTTTTCCATCCGCACCTTTAACCTTAGACACCATTCTTCCATCGGGATCTTTTATAGTATGCAAACGTGCATCCATTTCACTTCCCGGCTGAAACGCATTTAAAAACAAATGATAAAAAACTTTTCTTAACGTATCAGGAGAATTGTTGGTATACACCAACTCTTGTTTCCCTTTGTATTGATAATTTTTCACATCCATGGATACTTCCATTTTGTAGTCAACATGCTGTTGCCAGTAAGGTGCACTTTGCGCAAATGCTGAGTTTAAACCCAAACTCAAAAAAGATAATAGTATAATTTTTCGCATCGTTATTTCAATCAAAATGGAAGAGCTCACACTCTTCCATTAATTAATATTTGGTTTTAGTTATTTTTTTGACATTTTTTCGGCCATCAATAAAGCGTTGTAAGCGTTGACCATTTTAGCTGTTCTTGAAGATTCTGCAGATGAAACCGCTACAGGTTTTGCATCAGGATTTGGATTTGTACCTAAGACTACCATTGATGGAAGCGAAACTCCTGAATCCATTAAAATTTGCTTCACCTGGGCTGCTTTTAATTTTGGATAGTAAGAACGAATCAATGCTGCAACTCCCGCCGCATTTGGAGAAGCCATTGAAGTTCCTTGGGAATATTTATATTTACTATTCGGAATCGTTGCATAAATTTCTTCTCCCGGAGCAAAAACATCAACATTAATTTTTCCAAAGTTAGAAAATGAAGACACAACATTTTCACCATATTGTTTATTTATAGCACCAATTGTAATCATATTGTCTGCAAATTCTTTGACGTTATCTTCTGAATCGTTTGGATAATTGATGTTTCTTATCTCGTCTATGTTATAACCATCGTTTCCAGCTGCGTGCACAATTAAAACATCTTTTTTTGCCGCATATTTTATCGCATCACAAACCCATTTTTTATGAGGAGAAAAACTCTTTCCGAAACTTCCGTTGATTATTTTTGCTCCATTGTCTACTGCATAACGAATAGCTAAGGCAATATCTTTGTCATACTCATCACCGTCAGGAACGGCTCTTACAGTCAGGATTTCTACATTATTACTAACTCCGTCTCCTCCTAAGTTATTCCCTCGAATTTGTGCAATGATTCCTGCTACGTGCGTTCCGTGAAGTGCTTTCTCTTTATCAGGTCCAAAAACAATATTATTTCCATAATTTGTATTTTTAATGTCCTCCGGATTATCACCTACAATTTTTCTACCGTCGTACTCTTTGTTTAAGTTGTAATTTAATTGATCGTAGACTGATTCTCTATAATCTTCAAATTCTGCTTCAGGGTCAAAAGTTGGTCCAGCGCTAGTAAAAATCTGAGTCATAATCATTTTGCTATCGACTAATTTTGAATCAGTTGAAGTAATCTTGTTTAAATCTTCTAATTTATAAGTTGCTTTATTTAACTCCTTTTTTATAGTATTATGAACATCAATTAAAAAATCTACTTGTTGTTTCTCTTCTAAAACTTTTTTATATTTTTCTTCATATTGTACTAAAGCATTTTTATATTCAGCAGAACCATCATCTCCTTTTTTAATCACACGCGTCATTTCAAGATTTTCATGAACAGCATTTCCTAAGAAATTCCACCCGTGAATATCATCCACAAACCCGTTTTTATCATCGTCGATTCCGTTACCCGGAATTTCTTTAGGATTCGTCCAGATCATCCCTTTTAGATCTTCATGTTCGATATCGACACCAGAATCTACAATTCCAACGATCACTTTTTTTCCTGTTTTACCTTGTAATAATTCAGCATAAACCCTATCGACACTCATTCCCGGAATTGAATCTTTGATTAGATCAAGATGACTCCATCTTTTTAATTCGTTTTCGCTAACAGGAGCTTTTTTAACAACAGTTAAAGGAGCTTTAATAAATTCTTGTGTAGCCGATTTTTGCGCTTGCAAAGTGGTACTGCAACCTGCTAACACGATTAATGTAAAAGCAGATAGTTTGAAATGTTTTATATGACTCATGTATCTAATAAATATTTTAAAGTTAAACATGGGCCTAAATTATGATTTTTTGTTACATAAAACTAACGATTAACACCGCCTTATGAATTTTGCCTTAACATTTAAGAAACCTTAAGAACCTTATAATCTTCATCTGAATCAAAAATCTTACACTATTTATCCTCTAAGAAAAACAGCTCGTTTAGTATACGCTTTTTAAACTTTTAAAAGAAAGTATTTATTACGTCTTCCCGTAAGGAAATACCAATCGAAATTTGTACAATTGCGCGATTGAATTCTAAACCGAATCTATGAAAACAAAACTACTCTTCTTGCTGTTACTGGCAAATTTTTCTATTTATGCACAAACCAACTTAGTTCCGAATGGCGGATTCGAAAGCTGGCAATCTAATTTTCCAACCTCTTGGTCAAATGAAAATTCTTTCTCCCGCAGCTTTGAGGCTATTCAGGGAGACAACAGTATCAATTTAAAATATATAACACTATCTCCTAAAATTACCAATCAAGTTCCATTAAAAGGAGGAGTTACTTATACTGTAAGATTTAGGTATAAATATCTCACTAATAATTATAACGGAAGTCATCCTATTTCATTGAATATTTCCAAGACCGGAAGTGCTACTACATTATCTAGAAGTACTTTTGCTACAAATAATTTATGGACTGAGAGAGAATCTAGTTTTACGCCAGATGCTAACCTTTCTTATGATTTATCTATTTCAACTTTTAGTTTTGACGGCGAAGCGTTTGATGTCCTAATTGACGATGTTAAAGTTTATGTCGCGGGAACTGAACAATATACTCTTATTCCTGATATCGAGTTTGAAAAAGCTCTTATTTCTTTAGGAATTGATTCTGGAACTGTCGATGGCAAAGTTTTGACTTCGAATGTTAACACCGTAAAAACGATTACCGTAGATGGAGCTCTTGTTTCTGACCTAACCGGAATACAAGACTTTACAGCATTACAAAGTTTGTTTTGCAAAGGCTCAACATATTCCTCTCAAACTGGTGGCAATGGAAAACTGAAGAGTCTTAATCTTAGCAAGAACTTACAATTAATAACTTTAGGCTGCGAAAACAATCAACTTACCAGTTTAGACTTATCTAACAATAAAGCTTTAAGCTCATTATCAGTTGAAGGTAATAAATTAACATCTCTTAACTTAAAAGAAAATATAAATTTACAGACGATTTATTGCTTTGACAATCAGTTAACTTCACTTGATCTTTCCAGCAATACGAAATTATCAAAATTGTTTATACGTAACAACAAATTAACCAGTCTTGATTTAAGTAAAAACATTGCTTTAACTTATTTAACCTGCGAATCAAACCAACTTTCAACGTTAAACTTGAAAAACGGCAATAATTCCCTTCTAAAAACAAATAGTATTTATATTCGAGATAATCCAAAACTTAATTGCATTGCTGTAGATAATGTAGAATATGCAAAAACTACGTGGATATATAAAGATACAGAATCAACTTTTTACCCTTTTGAATGTGGTTCAATGACAGTCTTAGATACTGCTTTTGAAGATAAGCTGATCGCTTTAAAAATTGACACAGATGGTAAAAATGGGGCTGTTTTAAACTCTAGCATTGCTGCAATAACTACTTTAGATGTTTCTAATAGCTCACTGACAAAACTTACCGGAATTGAAGGCTTTACTTCTTTAACAACATTAAATTGTTCCGGTAATTCATTAAAACGATTAAATGTTTCTCAAAATAAATTTTTGAATACTTTAAATTGCTCTAATAATTCTTCTTTAAAATGCATACAAGTTACAGATGTTGACGCAGCTTTAAAATGGGCAACGACTAAAGACGAAGCAGTAAGTTTTAATTTAAATTGTGACACTTTTACTTTAATTCCAGATTCAAACTTTGAAGACAAGCTTATTGCGCTGCGTATTGATAAAGATGGTAAAAATGGAAAAGTAAATACCGAAAGCATTGAAGGAGTTACAATTTTAGATGTTTCAAGTGCAAATATCAAAAACCTATCTGGTATTGAAGGATTTACAGCTTTAACCAGCTTAAAATGCTATTTTAATGAGATTGAAAATTTAGATCTTTCAAAAAATACAGAGTTAAATGACTTATCGGTTTACGGAAACAAATTGAGTGTATTGAATATATCAAAAAACACTAAATTGACACAAGTTTTAGCCTTTAATAACAACTTGACAACTTTAGAAGTCTCTGCAAATAAATCTCTTACTACTTTGCAAGTTGATAGAAACAAATTAACAACATTAGACGTTTCAAACAATTTAAACTTAAAATCGTTAGACGCTTCAAGCAACCAACTTAAAGCTATAAGTTTTACCAAAAACACTGCTTTAGAATCATTAAAAATAAATTCAAATCCACTTAAAAACTTAGATGTAACTCAAAACACATCTTTAACAACTTTAAGTTGCAGCAGTAACGGATTGACTACCTTAGATCTAAGTAATAATTTAGCTTTAGAGAAGTTAAATGTAGGCTACAATTCGCTTACCAATTTAAACTTAAAAGCTAATACTAAATTGACATTTTTAGATTGTACAAGTAATAACCTAACGACGTTTGACACCTCTTCAAATACTGCACTTGAGTATTTAGTTGCCGGTGCTAACGGAAGTGCTCGTGTTTTAAAAACTTTAGATCTTACAAAAAACACTAAACTTTTAGAATTAGAAGTTTGGCAAGTTCAAATTGAAGAACTGAATTTAAGCCAAAATACTGCATTAAAAATGCTGGAACTTCAAAGCAGCAACATAAGCTCTTTAGACTTGTCGAAAAACACAGCATTAGAAGTAGCACTAATTGGCGGTAATAAATTAACAGCCCTTGATGTCAGTAATAATAAACTATTAAAAACTTTAAGCTGTTCGACAAATCAAATACCTTCATTGGATTTAAGCAAGAATACTGCTTTAACTTTTCTAAACTGCGGGAATAACAATTTGACAAGCCTGAATTTACAGAATGGAAATAATTCAAACTTCGTAAAAAATGTAGGGATCTATTTTACAAATATAGAAGGAAGATCTGGGTCAACCTATTACCCTAATTTTAAAGGAAACGCAAACTTAAGCTGTATTCAGGTTGATAATATTGAGTATTCTAATACTAACTGGTCCGAAATAAAAGATCCAGAAGTAAACTATAATGCATTGAATTGCGGTCTTGCAACCACAATTACTGATTTAGCATTCGAAGACAAATTAATCAGTCTTGGAATCGATACTGATGGTAGAAATGGTGCCGTTTTAAACTCTAGTATCAACAATGTTACTTCATTAGATGTATCTAACAGCTCTATTAAAAATTTAACAGGTCTTCAAGGCTTTACGGCTTTGCAAACTTTAAATATCTCTAACAATTTAATTACAAAAGTTGATTTGTCTAAAAATAGCGCATTAAAAACTTTAAACGCAGCTAGTAACAGCACTTTAACTTGTATTATGGTTGCTAATATTTCAGCTACAGAAAATTGGAGTGTTACCAAAGACCCTTCTGCTAGTTTTAGCTTAGATTGTGAAGTTTATACTCTTATCCCCGATTCAAATTTCGAAGATTTCCTTATTGCTCAAAAAATCGACAGGGATGGTAAAAACGGAAAAGTAAAAACCGAAAATATCTCACAAGTTAAATACATGAATGAGTTAAGAAACCGAAATATTAAAGACTTAACAGGTATTGAAGGTTTTACATCTTTAATTCAGTTAGATGTTTCTAATAATCCTTTAACTACCTTAGATGTTTCTAAAAGTCAAGCTTTAACTTATTTGACAGCCGATTCAAATTCTATTCAGGATATCAATCTTTCAAAAAATGTTAATTTAACTTCTTTGAGTTTAAGCTCATCGCAACTCACTACTTTAAATCTTTCAAAAAATGTTAATTTAACTTCTTTGAGTATCACAGGCAACAAACTTAAAACGTTAGACTTAAGTCAAAATACGAAACTAACTCGCCTGAGCGTATATCGTGGAGAATTAATTTCTTTAGATCTGTCAAAAAATACAGAACTGACTGAATTTAACGCCTTTGAAAACCAACTGAGAGTATTAGATTTATCGAAAAACTCAAAACTAACTGTAATTATTCTTTCTGGAAATAAATTAGCAAACCTTAACATCAAAAATGGGGCAAATACTTTATTAACGAATTTAGACTTTACAGCTAATCCTGATTTAACTTGCATTCAAGTTGATAATGCTGCATATTCTAATGAAAATTGGAAAACCAAAAAAGATCAAACTGCTGCTTTTTCAACAGACGTTTGTCCAGTTACAGTACCTTATACATTAATTCCAGATCCAAAATTTGAAACGAAACTTATAAGTCTTGGTATCGACAAGGATGGGAAAAATGGAAAAGTTGCTACAATGAATATTGTCTTTTTAACTAGCTTAAACATCTCAAATAGTGAGATTACTGATTTAACAGGATTACAAGATTTCTCTTCATTAACATCTTTAGACTGCAGTAACAATCAATTGACTGTTTTTGATGCCCTAAAATACAAATCACTGACAAGTTTAAATATAAGTAAAAACAAACTAAGCGCTTCGTTTTTTAGAGCAAGTACTTCATTAACTAATCTAAACATCAGCAATAATGAATTCACAAATCTTGACTTATCTTACTTCACTAACCTTACTGCTTTAAGCGTTAGTTTTAATAAGTTGAGAGATTTAGATGTTTCTAAAAACATAAAGTTAAGAGAATTTGATTGTGCTGGTAACAATTTATATACCCTGAATCTAAAGAACGGCAATAATGCTAATATGCAAAATATGACTTTTGGAAACTTTACTGAAAATCCAAACTTACGTTGTATTCAGGTTGACGATGCTGCTTTTTCTACAGAAAAATGGGTTGCTAAAGACGCAACTGCAAGCTATTCGGCTGCAGCATGTCCGCCAAACTTTCAATACACTTTAATTCCTGATCCAAGATTTGAGAAAATATTAATTTCTCAAGGTTATGATTCTGGTGAAATTGACGGAAAAGTTTTGACTTCAAAAATTGAAAATATTACGTCGATATCTGCGATTGACTTAGGAAATAGAGTAACAGACTTAACAGGAATTGAAGATTTTAAATCATTAGAAAGTCTTTATTGCTATCATGGAGCAATTACTAAAATAGACCTTTCTAAAAACCTAAAATTAAAAATTTTAGACATAGCAGATAATCAGATTACAACATTAGAGCTTTCTAAAAATACTGCTTTAGAATCTCTAAATTGTGGCGCTAATAAATTGACGGAATTAAATGTTTCAAACAACTTAGCTTTACAAACTTTAGTTGCGGATAATAACAAACTAACAGAGATTAATGTATCTAAAAATACAGCATTAACTCGATTAGAGGTTGGTTCAAATCAAATTACAAATATTGATGTAACTGCAAATTCAGCCTTAAAAGGACTAAGTGTTTACGCAAACAAAATAACAGCTTTAAATACTTCTAAAAATACAGCTTTAACTAGTTTAAGTGTTTTTTCAAATGAGTTAACAACTTTAGATGTTTCTCAAAATAAAGCTCTAACTTATTTAAATGCTAAAAAATGTCAATTAACAGCTATTGATATTTCAAATAATGTTTTATTAAATGGTCTTGAAGTTAACGAGAATAAAATTGGAACAATCGATGTTTCAAAAAACCCTCTATTAACCAGTTTGATCGTAAACTCAAATCAATTAACCAGTTTAAATCTTAAAAATGGTAAAAACACATTACTAAACAACAATTATGTCTCTTTTTCATCAAATCCAAAACTATCTTGTATTTTGGTTGATGACGTAACCTATGCCAACACCAATTGGCCATACAAAAAAGATGCTTCTGCAACTTACAATACAGAATGTACCGGAGAATTGAATTTGTCTGCCTACAATTTCACCATTGAAACGAAGAGTGAATCTTGTCTTGGTGAGAATAATGGAGAAATAAGCATTCTTGGTAAGGCAACATATGCTTATACTGCGACTATAAACGACAAGCCTTATACTTTTACCGCCAATAGTTTAAAAGTTAACGCTCTGGCTCCAGGAAGCTACAAAATCAAGATTACGATTCCAGATGTGATTTTCGAACAAAACTTTACGGTTACCATTGCAAAAGGTGCTACTGTTGCAGGAAAATCAAGCGTAACTGCTAAAACGGTTAATGTTGAAATTACGGAAGGAACGGCTCCGTTTACTGTTTTTGTTAACGGAACAGAGCAATTTCAAACTAATGATGTTGCTTTCTCTGTGGATGTTAATAAGAATGCCCTGGTAGAAGTAGCGACTGCAAAAGCTTGTGAAGGTATTTTTGCCAAAAAAGTATCGGTTTCAGATTTCGAATCACAAATTTTGTCGGCTTATCCAAACCCTACTTCAGGAAGTTTTGAAATAGAGATTCCAGGTACTAAAAAGGAAGTTAAAATAGAATTATATAGTTTTTCCGGTCAATTAGTTTCGACTAAAACGTACACTATCGAAAACGGAAAAGCACTATTAAATCTTGAAAATCACCCTTCAGGAATTTATGCTGCCAAAATCTATTTAGAGACTCCGGAATACATTAAAATTATAAAAAAATAAAGATGAAGAATTTTATATCCCTTACAATCATTGGTCTTTTATTCGCAGCTTGCGGCGGTGGTGATGATTCAGGATCTCCGGAAGCGGTCAATGCGGCACCAACTGTACCTGCGTTAAAAGCTCCGATTGATAACAAATTATGCGTAGACAATACCGTTTCCTTTCAATGGGATCTTTCTACAGATTCAAATAAAGATGCTATAACCTATCAGATTCAGGTAGCAAAAGAAAATACGTTTGCACAAATTGTAAAATCTTCAGAAGTGACTACTAATGATACTTCGATCACACTAGAGAAAAACACTGCCTATTATTGGAGAGTAAAAGCGACTGACAGCAAAGGACTGGCAAGTAGCTATTCTTCTACATTTAAACTCTACACCAGTGGTGATGCAGTTGTAAATCATTTGCCTTTTTCTCCAGAATTAATACAGCCAGCTGTAAACTCTCTTTTGAATACAACAACCGCTTCTTTAAAATGGAAAGCTGCAGATGTTGATAGCAACGATGTTCTTACCTACGATGTTTATTTTGGAAAAACCAATCCGCCTACAGCAAAAATAAGTGAGAACACAAGCGCAACTTCACTTGATGTCACATTAGAACCAACAACCCAATACTTCTGGAAAATTGTCGTAAAAGACAATAAAGGAGGGGAAACCATTGGTCAGATTTGGAAATTCAAAACCAATTAAAAATCTTAATAATTACAATTAGTTAAACCAAAAAATCCTGTTTTCGACATACTGAAAACAGGATTTTTTATATTTTAAGTTTCTTCTAAAGAATTTCTTCACAAGTAAAGACATCCTTCAATCGAACTCCTTTTTCGGTATGTTCCACCGTTATAATTTGATTGTGAGCATCATGTTCCAAAAACAAATAATGATTGTTGTCTGCAGCAGCATTTAAAAATTTTGATTTCTCCGGCATTGTTAACAAAGGTCGTGTATCATAACCCATTACATAGGGCAACGGGATATGCCCTGCTGTAGCCAGCAAATCGGCACAGAAAACGATCGTTTTATCCTGATACTGAATATGCGGAATCATTTGTTTTTCAGTATGACCATCCACATAATAAATTCCAAAATTCAATTCTTCAGAAAAACCAAAATCACTTTCAGGGCGCTTAATAAAATTCAGCTGTCCGCTTTCCTGCATGGGTAAAATATTCTCTGAAAGAAAAGAAGCTTTTTCACGGGCATTGGGTTTTGTTGCCCATTCCCAGTGATTCTCGTTGCTCCAGTATTTGGCATTTTTAAACGCCGGCTCATATCCTGTTTTGTCTGAATTCCATTGTACGCTCCCACCACAATGGTCAAAATGCAAATGCGTCATAAAAACGTCAGTAATATCATCCCTATGAAAACCATATTTCGCCAAAGATTTATCTATCGAATGTGATCCCCAAAGTGAATAATAGCCGAAAAATTTTTCCGATTGCTTATCTCCCATTCCGGTATCAATCAAAATCAGGCGGTTTCCATCTTCAATAAGCAGGCAACGTGCCGCAATATCAATTAAATTATTCGCATCGGCCGGGTTGGTTTTGTTCCAGATGGTTTTAGGGACAACGCCAAACATGGCGCCTCCATCTAATTTAAAATTTCCGGATTCTATAGGGTAAAGTTTCATGTGGATATATTTCTAATAGGAAAACAAAGCTAGGAAATACAATCACCTTATGCTAAAATTTTCTGTTTAAAAAAATCAAAACCTCATTGTTTAAAAAAAATCCGAACACTTCTTATTCCTTTTTTTCTATCATAAATAATACCTCCCTTCCATAATATAACTAATATCTATTTTAACATTTGTTATAATAATGTGAACCGTTATGGAAAAAGGTTTTTAAGTCGTATCTTTGCGGATAATTTCATTTCAACATTGAAAGACAGCACTTTAAAATGTAATAATTGGATTACTGTTTTGAAAGCAAATTGAAATGAAAGCAAAAACAAATACCATAAACAATGATAAAAGTTTCTGATACAGCAAAAAAGAAAATCATCGACTTGATGAAAGATGATGGTTTTGATGCCGCCAGCGACTACGTAAGAGTAGGCGTAAAAAGTGGTGGATGCTCTGGTTTGTCATATGATTTAAAATTTGATAAAACGAAAGGCGACGACGATAAAATATTTGTAGACAACGACATAACAATCGCAGTTGAAAAAAAATCATTCCTGTATTTAGCCGGAACAATACTTGAATTTTCAGGAGGATTGAACGGAAAAGGATTTGTATTCAATAATCCAAATGCAAGCAGAACTTGTGGATGCGGAGAATCTTTTTCGCTGTAAATTAAAAGAATCTAACAAAAGCAAAAATTTAAACGCTTAAGAAAATCACTTTTTAAGCGTTTTAAAAAACTAAAAAATGTCAAAATACACTGAAGACGATTTAAAAATCGAACTCGAAACTAAAGAATACGAATACGGATTTTATACTGATATTGAATCGGAGACATTTCCTATTGGCTTAAATGAAGACATCGTAAGAGCTATTTCCCTTAAAAAAGAAGAACCTCAGTGGATGACCGATTGGCGCATTGAAGCTTTTCGCGCCTGGAAAGAAATGATTGAACCAGAATGGGCAAATGTTCATTATGCAAAACCAGACTTTCAAGCAATCTCTTATTATTCTGCTCCAAAACAAGTAGATCCAAACAAAACTTTGGATGATGTAGATCCTGAACTTTTAGAAATGTACAAAAAGTTAGGTATCTCTGTCGATGAACAAAAAATGATGAACAATGTCGCTATGGATATTGTAGTCGATTCTGTTTCTGTAGCTACAACCTTCAAAAAGACTCTTGCTGAAAAAGGAATCATTTTTTGCCCAATTTCAGAAGCAATAAAAGAACATCCAGAATTAGTTAAAAAATACTTAGGAACTGTTGTACCTCAAAAAGATAACTTCTACGCAGCATTAAACTCAGCAGTTTTCTCTGACGGAAGTTTCTGTTATATTCCAAAAGGCGTACGTTGCCCAATGGAACTTTCAACTTATTTCAGAATCAATCAGGCAGGAACAGGTCAGTTCGAAAGAACTTTGGTTATTGCTGACGAAGGAAGCTACGTTTCTTACCTGGAAGGCTGTACTGCCCCAAGTCGTGACGAAAACCAATTGCACGCTGCAGTGGTTGAATTAATCGCTTTGGATGACGCTGAAATTAAATATTCTACCGTTCAGAACTGGTTCCCTGGAAACAAAGAAGGAAAAGGTGGAGTTTATAACTTCGTTACCAAAAGAGGTTTGTGCGAAACAAACGCTAAAATTTCATGGACCCAGGTGGAAACAGGTTCTGCTGTGACTTGGAAATATCCTTCTTGCGTACTAAAAGGAGACAACTCGGTTGGAGAATTTTACTCTATTGCCGTTACCAATAATTTCCAGCAAGCTGATACAGGAACTAAAATGATCCATTTAGGGAAAAACACTAAATCGACTATTATTTCCAAAGGTATTTCAGCCGGTAAATCACAAAACAGTTACCGCGGATTAGTTCAGATTAGTCCAAGAGCGGAAAATGCACGTAACTTTTCTCAATGTGATTCTCTTTTAATGGGAAACAATTGCGGGGCGCATACTTTCCCTTATATCGAAAGTAAAAATCCATCAGCCAAAATAGAGCACGAAGCAACTACAAGTAAAATTGGAGAAGATCAGGTTTTTTATTGTAACCAAAGAGGTATCCCAACTGAAAAAGCGATTGCCCTAATTGTAAACGGTTTCAGTAAAGATGTTTTGAACAAGTTACCAATGGAATTTGCTGTTGAAGCTCAAAAATTATTAGAAATTTCTCTAGAAGGATCTGTAGGTTAATCACAAAATGGAAGGTAAGAAAGTAATCATTTTAGGTTCATCCAGAAAAAACGGAAACACAACCCGAATTGCGGATGAAATTTCTAAAGAAACCGGAATAGAGGTAATTGATCTGAGTGATTATAATATTTCCTATTATGATTACGAAAGTAAGAACAGAGAAGATGATTTTTTCCCTTTAATTAAAGGTATCATCGAAAAGTACGACACTTTAATTTTTGCAACGCCCATATATTGGTATAATATGAGTGGAATCATGAAGGTATTCTTTGATCGCTTTTCGGATTTAATCCGAATTGAAAAAGAAACCGGAAGAAAACTCAGAGGAAAGAAAATTGGTGTGATTTCAAATTCACACGACAATGAAATTGAAGATAGTTTTTACATTCCTTTCAAAAAATCAGCCGATTATCTAGGCATGGAATATTTAGGACACGCGCATTTTAATGCCAACATCTTAAACCAAACAACAAAAATAGAATTGACATTTATATAAAATAAAAAAACAATGTTATCAATAAAAAACCTTCACGCCTCAATTGGTGATAAAGAAATCCTTAAAGGAATTAATATAGAAGTTAAAGCTGGCGAAGTACACGCTATCATGGGACCAAATGGTTCTGGAAAAAGTACACTTTCGGCTGTAATTGCCGGAAACGAAAACTACGAAGTTACTGACGGAGAAGTTTTCCTTGACGGAGAAGATCTTGCTGATCTTGCTCCTGAAGAAAGAGCACACAAAGGAGTTTTCCTTTCTTTTCAATACCCTGTAGAAATTCCAGGAGTTAGTGTAACCAACTTCATGAAAACTGCAATCAACGAAACTCGTAAAGCAAACGGTCAGGAAGAAATGCCTGCTAATGAAATGCTAAAAGTAATTCGTGAGAAATCTGAGTTATTAGAAATCGATCGTAAATTTTTATCTCGCTCCCTAAACGAAGGTTTTTCAGGAGGAGAGAAAAAAAGAAATGAGATTTTTCAAATGGCAATGTTAGAGCCAAAATTAGCCATCCTTGACGAAACAGATTCGGGTCTTGATATCGACGCGCTAAGAATTGTGGCTAATGGTGTTAATAAATTGAAAAGCGAGAAAAACGCCATCATCGTAATCACGCACTACCAACGTTTGTTAGATTATATCGTTCCGGATTTCGTTCACGTTCTTTACAATGGAAGAATCGTAAAATCAGGAGGAAAAGAACTAGCCTACGAACTGGAAGAAAAAGGATACGACTGGATTAAAGCAGAAAACTAGTTAACAGTTACAGTTTACAGTTTACAAAAACTCATAACTCATAACTTATAACTTACAACTACGAAAATGGATTTAAAAGAAAAATTAGTATCGTCTTTTATGGCTTTTGAAGAGCGTGTCGATGTACATTCAGATCTGCATGATATTCGCACCAAAGCACTAAAAAACTTTGAAAATAAAGGTTTCCCAACCAAAAAAGAAGAAGCTTGGAAATACACATCGTTAAACGCCATCTTAAAAAATGACTTTACGGTTTTTCCAAAGCAGGAAAATGCAATTGAATTTAATCAGGTAAAAAAATACTTTTTACACGAAATCGACACCTATAAATTGGTCTTTATTGATGGTGTTTTTAGTTCGCATTTATCTTCTACCACACATGATGGAATTGATGTTTGTTTAATGTCTTCGGCATTGACCAAACCTAAATATAAAATGATTATTGATACCTACTTCAATCAGATTGCAAGTAAAGATGAAAGTTTAACTTCGTTGAATACTGCTTTTGCAAGCGAAGGAGCCTTTATCAATATTCCAAAAAAGAAAGTCGCCGACAAACCTATCGAAATCATGTATTTCTCTACAGGTAATGAAGCTGCATTAATGGTTCAGCCAAGAAATTTGATCATTGTGGGCGAAAATTCACATGTACAAATCATCGAACGTCACCAAAGCCTGAACGAAAATCCGGTTTTAACAAATTCTGTTACCGAGATTTTTGCTCAAAAACGTGCGATTGTGGATTATTACAAAATTCAGAACGACAATAGTGAAGCAAATTTAATTGACAACACTTATGTTTCTCAACAACAAGAAAGTCATGCTTATGTACACACTTTCTCATTTGGAGGGAATCTAACGCGTAACAACTTAAACTTTTACCATTTTGGAGAAAGATTAACAAGCACGCTAAACGGAATTTCTATTCTAAACGATAAACAACACGTAGACCATTATACTTTGGTAAATCACGCAACACCAAATTGCGAAAGTTTCCAAGATTATAAAGGGATTTTCTCTGATCGCTCAACTGGAGTTTTCAACGGAAAAGTATTGGTAGAAAAAGAAGCTCAAAAAACAAATGCTTTCCAAAAAAGCAACAACATTTTATTGAGTGACAAAGCAACCATCAATGCCAAACCTCAATTAGAGATTTTTGCTGACGACGTAAAATGTTCTCACGGCTGTACCGTTGGACAATTAGACGAAACCGCAATGTTCTACATGCAGTCTCGTGGAATCCCGAAAAAAGAAGCTAAAGCGTTATTGATGTACGCATTCTCAAATGCGGTAATCGAAAGCATTAAAATACCGGAATTAAAACAAAGAATTACTAAAATCATCGCTACGAAATTATGCGTTAATTTAGGATTTGATTTGTAATAGTGTTTAACCACAAGGAGCGCTAACATTTAAGCAAAGTTCGCAAAGTTTTATTTTAAGCTTTGCGAACTTTGCGCTTTTTACTGGGCGTCTTTGCAGTTATATTTATTTTTTTACTGAAGAAATAACCTCCTTCAGAAATTCATTAAAATCAAAATAATAACCTCCTTCATTCACTCCCATCCTAACAATTACCATATCCAGAGACGGAATAATCGCTACCATTTGTCCCTGATAACCATTACAATAAAACATATCACGAGGCGCATCGGGAAACTTCCCTCCGGCATTTAACCAAAACTGAGCTCCATAACCTCCATTTGAAGTATTCGTTGGAGTTGCGGTATACTTTACCCAGTTTTCCTCTAAGACCTGCTCTCCGTTCCAGTTTCCTTTATGCAAATACAACAATCCAAATTTTGACCAATCTCTCGCTGTCGCCCAGGCATAAGAAGATCCCACAAAAATTCCCGACATATCCTGTTCCACAATCATCGAGTTCATTCCGATTTTATCGATTACGGCACTATACCAAAAATCAAGATATTCCTGCTGCGTTTTAAACTGACTTCTTAAAATTCGCGATAATAAGTTAGTAGTTCCGGAAGAGTAATACCAATGCGAATTAGGTTTATGCTTAGCCGGTTTATCCATTTGTACCTTCCCCATATCCTCAGCCTGAAAAAGCATTTCAGTTGCATCACAAATTTTAGTATAATCCTCCTCCCATTCCAGACCTGAATTCATATGAAGCAAATCATTAATCGTAATAATTTTACGATCGTCATTTTGCCATTCTGCAATTGGAGCAGGTTTATAAATATCTATTTTTCGCTGTTTGGCCAAAACTCCAAAAGCCGAACTTACAATACTTTTAGTCATTGACCAACCCAGAATTTTACTGTCTTTACTAAAACCAGTATCATATTTTTCGCCAATCAATTTGTCTTTATACAAAACTACAACTGCTCGTGTACGTTTTGCTTTTCCACCTTTTTTATCGAAAGAATCATCAATGGCTTTTTTCAATTTTGAATAATTAATATTCGCAAAAGCGGAATCTTTTGGTTCGTTATTCCCATAAGGAAAAGGAAGACTATTGACTAATTTAGTTCTCTTTGGAAGCAGATAAGGCTTCGAAACATCAAAATCATCATTTATCAAAATTGCGCCCAATCCCTCTCTGTAAATCGCCTTTCTTTCTTTTAGACCATAAACCGTAGAAGTAGCAAATTTTCCTGCGTCATTAATAGTGTTCGTGGCTAAAGTAATCATGTTAATATCATTATCGGTTTTTTCGATTAATTCCTTCGAACGATGATCAATAAAATGACCTGATGCTACACTTTTGGCCGAAAAGCCTGAAATCAAATCAAGTTTGGAATAAGTAGTAAAACCAAAATACAAAAACGCAAGAACTAAAACAAAGACAAGTAATTTTAGAATTTTTTTCATATAGCTAAAGATAATTTTAATGCAATATAAATAATTTACAATCAAGATTACACAACTTATTTTAGAAATAAAATTCATAAAACTAAAAAAACCGAACGAATTTTAAAGAATCAATATATAAACCCTCAATTGATGGTACCATAAAAGGAAATTATAGTTTTAATGGATAAACCAATTTTGTTTTAGTACTTTTGTAGGTAGAATTTTTCTAAATAAGACATGTTAGACATCCAAAAAATAAGAGCTGATTTTCCGATACTTTCAGAAAAAGTAAACGGAAAACCTTTAGTATATTTCGACAACGGCGCGACCTCACAAAAACCACAAATTGTGATTGATGCGATCGCAAAGTATTATCAGGAGATCAACGCCAACATTCATCGTGGTGTTCATACTTTAAGTCAATTGGCAACTGATGCTTACGAAATTTCAAGAGTCAAAATCCAACATCATATCAATGCGAAATTTTCGCATGAAGTACTTTTTACTTCAGGAACTACTCACGGAATCAACTTAGTAACCAACGGTTTTGCTTCAATTTTAAAACCAGGAGACGAAGTAATTGTTTCTTCATTAGAACATCACAGTAATATCGTGCCCTGGCAAATGTTATGTGAGAAAACGGGAGCAACACTTAAAGTTATTCCGATGAATGAGGAGGGTGAGCTTATAATGGAAGCTTACGATGCCTTATTGTCTGAAAAGACTAAAGTGGTAACGGTGAATCACATTTCGAACGCATTAGGAATTATTAATCCGATCAAGTATATGATCGAAAAAGCTCATGCTGTTGGTGCGGCTGTTTTGATCGATGGTGCACAGGCTGTTCCTCATTTAAAACCTGACGTTCAGGATTTAGATTGTGATTTTTATGCTTTTTCAGGACATAAGATGTGCGGACCAACCGGAACCGGAATTCTTTACGGAAAAGAAGAATGGTTAAACAAATTACCTCCTTACCAGGGTGGTGGCGAAATGATCAAAGAAGTTACTTTCGAGAAAACAACTTATGCTGATTTGCCTCATAAATTTGAAGCAGGAACTCCTAATATTGCTGGCGGAATTGTTTTAGGAACTGCCGTTGATTATTTGAACCACATTGGTTTTCACAATATTCATCAGCACGAAACACATTTATTAGAGCACGCAACCAAACGTTTATTAGAAATTGAAGGTCTGAAAATTTACGGAACCGGAAATAAAGCCTCTGTAGTTTCGTTTAATATTGATGGCATTCATCCGTACGATATTGGTTCAATTATCGATAAACTGGGAATCGCCGTTAGAACCGGACACCATTGTGCCCAACCAATTATGAACTTTTTCTGCATTCCGGGAACTATTCGCGCCTCTTTTTCTTTTTACAACACCAAAGAAGAAATTGACATAATGGTTGAGGCCATTAAAAAGGCAAAAACGATGTTAAGCTAAAAAAATTATGAGAATATTATCTTTGTTGCTCTTAACGTTTTTTATAGGAACAAGCTGTTCCAGCCAAAAAAAAGCTGATATGAAAGGTACTGAAATTGAATATTCTGCCGTTTCCCGAGGTATTTACAAAGTGATCGTGGTACAGAATAAAATGGTTTCGATTACCAATGGCCGCAATGTTCAGCCCGTTGAAAGCAAAATAGATGATTTAAAATGGAAACAGATTGTAGCTCAATTTTCGAAAATCAATCTCAAAACTATTCCCGACTTAAAAGGCCAAACACAAAAACGTTTTCATGATGGAGCTGCTCTGGGAAATTTAAAAGTCACTCAGAATCAGAAAATATATGAAACTCAGGGTTTCGACGATGGATACCCTCCAAAAGAGATAGAAAATTTGGTAAATTTGCTACTGGATTTTACGAAAAAATAATTATGACGATAAAAGAAATACAAAACGAAATAATCGACGAATTTTCGATGTTTGATGACTGGATGCAACGTTACGAGTACATCATCGAATTAGGAAAAAGTCTTCCGTTAATCAAAGAAGAATATAAAACCGACGACAATTTAATCAAAGGATGTCAGTCTAAAGTTTGGCTGCAAGGAGAACAGAAAGAAGATAATATTGTCTTTACTGCCGATAGTGATGCCATTTTAACTAAAGGAATTATCGCGATTTTAATTCGTACATTCTCCAATCAAAAAGCATCCGATATTTTAAGCGCCGATGTTGATTTTATTGACGAAATTGGTCTAAAAGAACATTTATCTGCAACACGTGCGAATGGCTTGGTATCGATGATTAAAAACATCAAAATGTACGCATTGGCTTTTGACGCAAAAAATAAAAATTAAAAAAATTACCCCTTAAGCCATTAAGTTTCATAAAGCGTCAGCCTTAATTTCTCTTAATATCTTAATGGTAAAAAATAAAAACACTTAGTGTTCAAAAAACAAAAACAATGGAACAAGAAATAGACACAAACGAATTAGGAGAATCAATCGTAAAAGTTTTAAAAGGCATTTATGATCCGGAAATTCCTGTAGACATATATGAGTTAGGATTAATTTACGATGTAATGGTCAATACTGATTACGAAGTAAAAATCTTAATGACCCTAACTTCTCCAAACTGTCCTGTTGCAGAAAGCTTACCAAGAGAAGTGGAAGAAAAAGTAAAAACAATTGAAAACATAAAGGATGTTGATGTTGAAATTACTTTCGATCCGCCATGGAGTAAAGATTTAATGAGCGAAGAAGCAAAATTAGAATTAGGAATGCTTTAAAAAGGCATACAGTTTACAGTCACAGTCACAGTTAAATCCTGTGACTGTGACTGTAATTGATAACTAAATAAAAATGGAAGAAATCATCAATAAAGTTGCCAATAGTGCTTTGGAGGTATTTGATCTTGAAGATTATTACCCAAAAGGAGCGCGTGTGCAAATCGATATATCACAATGGCTTTTAGAAGGTTTTTTATTAAAAGAAAAAGATTTTAGAGAGCATTTAAAAAATCACGATTGGTCGCAATACCAGGATCAATATGTGGCTATAAACTGTAGCACAGATGCAATTGTTCCGGCATGGTCTTCTATTCTTGTTGCTATACAATTGGCTCCTTTTTCCAAAAAAGTAGTCAATGGAACTCTAGAGGATCTGGAAGCGAGTTTATACGAAGAGATACTGAGCAAGCTTGATTACTCTGCTTACAAAAACAAACCTGTCATTGTAAAAGGATGTTCCCGAAAACCTGTTCCAACCCGTGCTTACATTTTGGCTGCAACTTATTTACAGCCTTTTGCAAGAAGTATTATGTATGGCGAGGCTTGTTCGGCGGTGCCATTATACAAAGAATCAAAGAAATAACATTCCTTACCGCTACATCCCATAAGTCTTTTTTAACGATTATTTAGTATATTTGTTCTTACACATTTAAACCAGATATCATGAAAAAGCTAGCGTTATTACTCCTTATTTTAGCGAACTTAACTTTTGTTCAAGCCCAAAATTCTGAAAAAGAACTTATTCAAAATACTGAAAAAGCGGTTAAAAAAATAAATGACACAATAGAAGATGAAGGATGGAAAGCTAAAGGAACTGTCTCTCTTTTACTAAATCAATCAAGCTTTAACAATTGGATTGCAGGAGGTGAAGACAGCTTTTCCGGAACATTAGGTATCAACTATGATTTCAATTACAAAAAAGAAGATCTTACCTGGGACAATAAAATCCTGGCTTCTTACGGTATTTTACAAACTAAGAATACAGATTTTGGAAAAAAGACAGATGACCGTCTTGAATTCAATTCAATTGTAGGTAAAAGAGCTTTTGGAGAATGGTATTATTCTTATTTCCTGAATTTTAGAACCCAGTTTACTACTGGTTACGTTTATGGGAAAGATGCAAACGGAAAGGAAATTAGAACCGAAAACACCAAATTCATGTCTCCTGGTTATCTGACTACCGGCCCTGGTATTTATTGGTCAAAAGATGAAAATCTTAAAGTAAACTTTGCCCCTTTAACTTCAAAATTCACTTTTGTAGACAACGCTTACACTTCAGGAATTGATCAGACAACCGGTTTACCCTATGTCGATGGCGCCTATTTTGGTGTAGATGCGAATAAAAGTATGCGTTACGAATTAGGTTTCTATGCTTCAGTTTATTATAAACTGGCCATCATGACTAATGTAACTGCAGAAAATACTTTGAACCTGTACTCTAATTATTTAGAAGATCCTCAAAATGTAGACATCAATTACTCCTTGAACATCATCATGAAAGTAAACAAATTTTTATCTGCCAATTTATCCTTTCAGGCCATTTATGACGACAATGCTTTTAAAGGTTTTCAAACCAGAGAAGTTTTCGGCTTAGGGGTTAATTTCGGTTTCTAATAAAAAAACAAAAACGGCTTTTGAATTACTCAAAAGCCGTTTTTTTTATTCTTCTTCTTTTTCGATTGCATCTTTATAATCCGGATACAAAAACTTATTATATGGGAATCTCGTGATATGAATCTGACGAACTGCTTCGTAAACTATTTCTCTGAATTCCTCAAAATTCTCTTTTTGTGTTGCCGAGATAAACAAGGCATTATTTTCTCCAACATTACTCATCCAGGTTTGCTTCCATTCTTCAAGTGTGTAATGTCTTCTGGTTCTTTCGGTAATCAAATCATCTTCATCGATCGTTAAATGTTTGTAGGCATCAATTTTATTAAAAACCATGATCGTTGGTTTATCATTACTCTTGATCTCTAGCAAAGTCTGATTTACCGATTCGATATGATCCTCAAAATCAGGATGTGAAATATCTACAACATGTAATAATAAATCGGCTTCACGAACCTCATCCAAAGTACTTTTGAAAGAGTCAACCAATTGTGTTGGTAATTTTCTAATAAAACCTACCGTATCCGACAATAAGAATGGTAGATTTTTAATAACTACTTTTCGAACGGTAGTATCTAAAGTTGCGAATAATTTATTTTCAACAAAAACATCACTTTTACCAATTGCATTCATGAGCGTCGATTTTCCAACATTGGTATATCCTACCAGTGCCACACGCACCATCGCACCGCGATTACTGCGCTGGATACTCATTTGTTTATCGATTGTTTTGATTTTGTCTTTTAACAACGAAATTCGGTCACGAACAATACGCCTGTCAGTTTCGATCTCGGTTTCTCCCGGACCACGCATACCAATACCACCTTTCTGACGCTCAAGGTGTGTCCACAACCCCGAAAGTCTTGGTAATAAATATTGACATTGCGCCAATTCAACTTGCGTCCTTGCATAAGAGGTCTCAGCTCTTTGGGCAAAAATATCAAGAATTAAATTCGTACGATCTAAGATTTTACAATCTATAATTCTGGAAATATTCTTTTGTTGTGATGGTGATAATTCATCATCAAAAATTAAAGTCGATATGTCGTTTTCTTTTACAAAAAGATTGATTTCATCTATTTTTCCTGTCCCTACAAAAGTTTTAGGATTTGGACGTTCCACTTTTTGCGAAAAGCGCTTAATCACTTCACCTCCTGCGGTAAAAGTCAAAAACTCTAATTCGTCCAGATATTCGTTAAGTTTTTCTTCACTTTGATTTTGAGTTATAATACCTACAATGGCAGTTCTCTCAAAATTTATAACTTCTTTTTCTAACATAGCTTTGAATAAGGTGCAAATTTAATGATTTGTAAGGTACTAACGCTTATAGAATTTCTTTTTTAAGTTCTATTTGGGAAATTACCCTATCTTTAAAAAACTCCAAATCCCAAACTTCAATAAACAATTGGAATTTGGGATTTGGAATTTCAGTTTTAAAATTTACGTTACTCGTATATAAAAGTCTTCTCTGTTTTTACAATTCCGTTTTCCTCCACCTGAGAACAAGAAATCGGGAAATTCAGTTTGTTGTATTTATATTTTCTGCTCACTCCAACCAAAACAGTAGAAGAAGGGCTAAAAACAATTTCATTATTAGGAGAGATTGATTCAAAACTAAATTCTTCTTCATGATAGGAGATCATTGGTACAATTACTTTATAATTGTTTCCAAACAAATTTTTAACAATCAGAAGATCAACAGAATTTTTATCATCAAAAATATAGTTTTTTGAAATTTTATCTCCTACCAGACCTTTATGCGTTATAACATTATCATTGAAATAAACATATTCGATTTTACCAATTATAGCTTTATTTCTGTCACGTGAAGTGCGTCTCACGATGATCCCGTTTTCAACAATATATTCAATATCATCAACTAAATTCTGATGATTAGTACTCTTTTTTGTAGTTACTTTTACTCTCGCGCCTTCGTAGCCGAAAGTTACGACTTTGGTAATGTAATCATTCCCTTCCTGGTATTTTTTTACAAACTTTGTAATGTTATTGTCTGCGCCATAGGTGTAATTCACAACTTCTTTCCAATCGCTGCCAACCTTATCTTTTACTGTCATATCCAATAATCCTTTGGTGTTGTAAAAGAAATGCTGAATAACATCTGAAGTAGTAATGGTTTGTATTTTTCCGTCTTTAAAAACAATTGTTTTATTTACAATTTCACCATCTTTAGTGTTTTGGTAATTTGTTTTTACAATATTGATTTGTTTGAGTCTTACAGGTGCCGTATCCTGATTCTGACTTTGCATTAAGCATGGAAAAACCATCATTATGATGGCAATAAAGTAGATTTTCATAGTGGTATTTGTATTGATTTGGGTTGACCAAAATACAAAATTCCATTAAATTTTAACAGTTTAAATCTGAAAAACAATACACTATCCAATTAGCTCCTAAAAATCAACATCTTAACTGCATCAAGAGACAAAACACCTTTACTTTTCGGCGAAAATCCTAACGTCGTCAACCATAAAAGCTCCATTTAATGTTTTATCTTTACCGGAACCCGTATATTTAAATGCAATATGAATGTTTCCTGAAAATGCAGATAAATCAACTGCTCCGGAACTTATAAACGTTCGTGCAGGTGTTGACAAAGAAGGAAATTTTGCTGCTAATTTTGTCCACTTCGCTTTAGTTACATTCGAGCCGTCAAAATTAGTTGAAACGTAGACTTCCAGAATATTTAATGGTGAATCAATCTTTAAATCATGCTGTGCACTTCTAAATGATAGAGTTGAATTTTTATACCCACTCAGATTGATTTTTGGAGTGACCAACCAAGCGATGTTTACAGCAGCTGTTGTGCTTGTAGTATTAAATTCTGCATAACCATTTCCGGCATACAACATGCTTTTCCATAATTTTGAAGCTTTTTCCACAATATTGCTCCAACCTGGCAGAGTAAAATTTACATTGTTTTTTACCGATTGAAAATCTTCTGCAAAAAACGGAACATTTCTTTTCCCTTTCATCTCCAGATCTTTTTCTGATCGGACCATTAGTTGATAATCTGATCCAAATTTTGTCAAAATACCCCTCACTTTGCCACTCCCTTCCGGTACAAAATTAGCGGCAAAACCAGCGTAACTACTTGTTCTGAAAATAATCTGATTGCCGCTTTTATCCCTAAGGTTCCAATTTGTCGAACCACCTATATTGTTCGATTCTTCAAAATATCGACGCCCAATCGCTTCCTCGGTAAACTGAACTTCTTTTAGCTCTATCAGGGTATTAAGTCTCTCATCGCTTAATGCCTCTTCAACTGAAATTACTTTTACCAATCGACTTTCATCAATTACGGTACATGAAGCATTCAGAACATTTTTATAATCAGTTTGAGAAACTCTGCCAATCGTTGGATCTCCCGAATTGCTCACATATAAACTCCCAATACGCAAACCACCGAAGTACAAATCTGTAAACTGATTTTTCAATTTAATATATACTTTACTTCCTACACGAAAGTCAATATAAGTATTAGAAACATCAACCGGAACATTAAATCCTATTGCCGGTACTTTTTCTGTTGGTATAGTTTGCAGAAAAAGGGTCTTGAAAAAATTTCCTCCTTCATCACTTGATACCACATAGGCCTCCATGACATCATCATACCCATATTGTTTCGGAACAGGCCCCGAAACAGCCTTAACCCTTTGAACCTTCTGATTTACGACTAAATTGGGCTGTGTACATTCCAATTTTGGAATTTCGATTTCATTATTACAACTATAAATAAGAACCAATAATAAGGCATAACCGAAAATTGAAAAACTATCTTTCATTTCAAATTAATTTTAAATTTTTTATAAACTCATTGTAAGGTTTACGAAATAAGTTCTTCCATATCCATAATAATATTTAGAACCAAATGATGGCGTTCCACTGGACACATCCTGATTAAGGGCCCTAAAATTAGCATTCCGAGCCTGTTGAAAACCACCCGTTTTGTAGCTAACATCCAGAACATTATTGATACTCCAAAAAAGCCCAATATATCTATGGAATATGCGCCAGGATTTCCCACCTGTAATGTTTAATAATGAAATTGGATCGAATTTTTCCTGTTTCAGTAAAGCTGCCGTCCGTTCTTCAGTTGCTTCCGGAAATGCAAGACCATTTACCGAATTTTTATAAAACCGATTTGTTCTTGCGATTGGCGAAACATCAATGTAGCTCTCAGACAAATAATTAATATTTGCTCCCAGCCACCAATATTTAGGATCTCTGTATTCTAATCCAACCGAAAAAGCTTGTTGTGGCATACCCGGTTGTTTGTAGTTTTTAAGGTATGATTCTCCAAAATCAAAAGTAGATCGAGCGTTGTCTTTCCCTACATTAGCATCATTCGTTATTGTTACATTGGGATTACTGCTATAAATATAGTTTCCATATGCTGTAGCTAAGACGGTTTTTAATGTTGATGAGATTTGATATTCCATACTAAATTCCAGTCCGATATTTTTCTTATCCAAGTGTGTTAAAGTCTGACTCACAAAAGCATCGGTATTGTTATAACTTGCACCTTTATCTAAAATTCCTTCCGCATAGAAAAAAGAGGTTCGGGTCACGTTTTTGATCAGCGAATAATAGACTGTTGAACGAATCTTAAAGTTAGGGGAACGAAAAACATGGTTTCCTTCGACACTGCTGATGTTTTCATTTTCGATTCCATCGACAACTGAGTTATTCAATCGGGAATTTGAAAACGTATTTCTTAGAGATGGCGCTCTGGTAAGATACATTCCGTTGAAAAACAACCATTGTTTTCCTGAAATTTTATATGTTAAACCACCTTTAAAACCAAAATTTTCAAACTTCACATCTTTACTTTTTCCAAGAGAAGAGGCTGGATAAATTCCGTTTTGATACAATCCTTCTCTCTGATAATTGGAAACTGAATAGGACTGACCTAAATAAAAATCTGTCTTTTTGTAATTAAATTTAAACTGAGTGAAAACATCAATTGTTGTTGCTAAAAAATTGTAATTGTAACCATAAGTATCTCCTTCTTTTACCTGACGATTGGGGTTTTGCAAATCTGACTGCGCTTGGTTTCCTTTATAAAATGCATCAATATCTTCGAAATATTGTCCTCCCAGCAAGTCTAAAAGATATTGAAAATGATGTGATTTTAAACTCCTAAAAGTAATTCCTCCATCAAAAGCACTGTTCTCTGTTATTTGTATGTTTAAATTTGAGTTTACGGCAAAGGTTTTATCGTCTGTTCGGTCTTCATATAAAACATAATGACTTTGAGCAGACTCATATCCATTAATTATTCCATCCGAATTCAATATTGGTTTCTGGTTCGCACGATACAGCTGATTCCAATCGATCTGTCGGTTTTCAAGAAACTTTGTTTTTGCTCGTTCGGCATTTATATAATCGGGGGTGAAATCTCCTGAAAACTCCCCTTTGTCTTTTCCATAAATTGAGGTGTAATAACTCGGTAGCTTCTGATAATATACAGGGTCCGGACTGGCTGCATTTTGATAATCTATTGTACTGTTTCCTACCTGGCCAAATTGATACATTACACTCGAATTCAAATTTGTTTTTTCGTTTATTTTGTAATAATGATTTAGCATCAATAAGGGTTCTTCGACTCTTTTGACCCTCGCATTTCGTTTTTCTCCACTTTGAAATCCCCAATAAGAATTGTATTTTTCATTCGTTAGTTGAGTAACCTCGGCTGTATTTGCTGAATTTTTCCCTCTCGAATTTGGTGTATAAAATCCCGTAAAATTCAACGACTGTTTGTCATTCAGTTTTTTTTCAACACTCACGAAAAAAGACTCTGCCGCAAAATTTGTTCCTTCAAAATAACCTTCATTTGACCAACGCTTCCCTGCCGAAAGAACATAAGCCCAACCGGAAGCATTCATTCCTGAAGCATAAGTTGCGATGGTCCGCCAGTTGAAGGTTGTATTGCTCCCTGAAAACGAAAGCTGACTACTTTTCCTGTAGGTTGAAGCACGTGTAGTTATTTGTTGTGTCCCTAAAATCCCTCCGAAAGTATAATTTGAAGCGGCTGCACCAATTGAAAACTCCTGATTTCGCAGTACATTGTTCAGACCTCCCCAATTACTCCATTGTGGTCTTCCGTCGTAAATTTTATTCATAACCATGCCATTAAGCATCATTGTTCCGTTTTCGCTGTCTAAACCCCGAATCCTAAATCGAGCCTGTCCCCAATTGAAGGCGGAAGCCTGCATAAAAACATCTCTTGAAGATTGTAAAAGACCTGAAGTCATTTCAGATGAACTATTATCCTCCGAAAGATCGCTGTCTAATAATGTGATTAACGCTGCCGGTGTCTCATCAGAAAAATTATCTTCTAACGATATCATGCCCAGATCTACCTTTTGACCTGGATTAGATTGTATCTTTAAAAGAAGATCTTTATAGCCCTGACTGTGTATCCATAATAACTGCTCTCCCTTTATCACAGTATGCAATTCAAATTTTCCCTTTACATTGGTTAATTGTGTTGCCGAAGAATTCTGTATGTTTACGACAACATTCACCAGAGGATTTTGAGTTTTTGCATCGACCACAGTTCCTGAAAAAGCAGTCTGTTCTTGTGCAAATAAAAGACCAATAGGCAATAAAACAAATAGTAAGACACATTTTTTTGTCATGAAAACCCCAATTTACTTTTAATAATTTAGTTTTTGAATTGAATTGGTTTTGGTAACAAAACATTCAATCGCTTACATCAAAAGATAAAATTGGTTTTTGGAAGGGATTGCAAAAATAACAAGTTAAAACTTACTATTTAGGTTCGAGCTTCAAATATAAACAAAAAACAATATGAAAATATTTTCCTGTTAAATAATTTAATTAAAAAAATGCTATGCTTACGGTAATTATTTCTACCCTTAAAAAATTTGTGTTTGTTTAAACTAAGAGGTTACTCTGATTTTAGAAACCATAAAGGCTATCAAAACTCCGAAAATTCCAATAAAAGCAAAGGAAAACTGGAGTCCGAAAGTTTCAGCAATATGTCCGATAACCGGTGGTCCCATTAAAAACCCCAAAAAACTTACACTCGAAACAATGGTTAAGGCTTCTCCGGGTGGAACTGTCGGATTTTTTCCTGCCATACTATAAACTGTAGGAACTATGGTCGCAACTCCTAGACCAACGGCCATAAAAGCAATAGTACAAGGTATAAGATAAGGAAGAAAAACGGCTGTAAAAAGTCCGGCTGAAATCATGACCCCGCTAATTTGCATCACACGTTCACGTCCGAATTTATTGATCAGTCCATCTCCTAAAAATCGTCCGCTTGCCATCATAATCATGAAAGAAGTGTATCCTAAAATTACTAATGGTCCCGGTGCTTTTACAACATCTTTAAAATATACTCCGCTCCAGTCAAACATAACGCCTTCGCTTGCCATACTACAAAATCCAATTACGCCAAGCCAGATTAAAGCACTGTCCGGTTTTACAAACAATTTTTTCTTCTCCTCTTTGACTTTGATCTTTTCTTTGGCCTTGATTAAAAATTTAAAGTTAAAAGCGATCATCAATAATACAATTCCTGCCACTATCATAAAGTGATGAAGAGGGCTTAATTTTAAAGCTAGCATTCCTAAGCCTACTAAAGCTCCGGTAAATCCGGCAAAGCTCCACATTCCGTGAAAAGAGGACATTATTGTTTTTCTAAAAAGTACCTCAGTATAAACTCCTTGCGTGTTAACTGCAATATTAGCCAGGTTTCCAAACAATCCAAAAAGGAATAACCCCAATGACAATTGTAAGGCTGTTGTAGCCAAACCTAAATTGGCCAGACATAAAACATACATGATTAAAGAAAAGATTAAAATTCGATGGCTCCCGAATTTTGTAACCATCTTACCCGAAAATGGCATAATAAGCAATTGCCCCATCGGCAAAGCAAAAAGAATAGATCCCAGATCTCCTTCGGTTAAATGTAATGCCGTTTTGATATCCGGAATCCTGCTTGCCCAGGTCGCGAAACTCAAACCCATTCCAAAATAAAACATCCCAACAGCAAAACGAATTCTGTTTAAATAAGAGATTTTAGCTTCTCTATAAACTTTCTTAATTTTTCCTTTGGTTTGGAATAGTGCTAGTGGATTGAAATTGATCAAAATGATGCGTTTAGGATTTAACACCATAAAAGTACTAAAAAGCTCCTTTGCAGAAGGCAAAACCTACCAGTTCCTGCTATTTACAACGTTGTATGTTTATAATTTTTTTTCCAGGGGCAAAGGTTCAAAGAGGCAAAGGGACAAAGGTTTTCCCTAGGACACATTGCAATACTTAATACAGCTATACCAAATTATGCTGTTTTTTTGCCATAGACTTCAAGAATTAAAAGAATCTTGCAATCCTTTTAATTCTTGAAGTCTATGGCAAATTTTCTATAAATTAATTACTTTTTGCTGTGTATGACTTGCAATTGCTGCTTCGATAATCTGCATTACTTTTACTCCGTCCTGCGCAGTAACTGGTTCTTTTTTATCCTTTACAATAGCATCATAAACTCCATCAAAAAAGGAAAAATAATTCCCCTGAAGCGTTGGGATTTTTTCCCTAATTTGTTTTCCGTCAATTTCGGTATGCAAAAGCCCTTGTAAAGTTTCTGATTCTGTTCCCCAGGATTCAAGATTTGGTTTTTTACCTAATTTTAAATCATCTTCCTGAACATCACCACGAGGCTTTAAAAAAGATCCTTTTTTGCCCTGAAGCACATAAGCGGGATTGGCTTCTCTCACAAAGAAACTGGCTTTTAAACGAACTCTGAAATTTTCATAAATCAGCAATAAATCAATCCAATCGTCAACCAACGTATTCGCTCTGGTAAAACGAATGTCTCCGAAAACCGATTTTGGAGAACCAAACAAACAAACGGCCTGATCAATTAAATGTGGCCCCAGATCTTTCAAAATTCCAGCCCCGTCATTTATCGTTTCTTTATGTGCTTTAGGGCTCAATGAAGGATTGTATCTATCAAAATGAAATTCGGCTTCAACCAAATCTCCTAAAACACCATCGCTAATTACTTTTTGGACGGTTTTGAAATCACTATCCCATCTTCTGTTTTGAAAAACGGCTAATTTCAATCCTTTTTCCTTTGCAATCGTAGCTAATTCCTGAGCTTCAGCTACTGTCGTGGTAAAAGCTTTTTCGACTACTGCATGTTTTCCACTCAAAAGTACTTTTTTGGCATACTCATAATGCGTTCCAACCGGTGTGTTTACAATGACTAAATCGACATCATCTGCCAACAAATCTTCAATTGATGAATAACTTTTTACAGCCGGATAATCTTCCTGAATGAGTTTTTTACTTCTTTCCCAGGAACCTAATAATTCAAATCCTTCATGTATATTTAAAAATGGAGCGTGAAATACCTTCCCCGACATTCCGTATGATAGTAATGCTGTTCTAATCTTTTGCATTGGGTTTGTTTTAATTTGTTTACCACGAATCACCAATTAGAAGAAATTAAATTTGTGAATTTGCGGCGAATAAAAATATTAAAGTTTAGCTCTTTCGTATTGTTTGGGCCATTGAATTTCTTCGTTTAATTCTTTGGCAAAATCCAAAGGCAAATTCGGATTTCTAAGTGATTCTCTCGCAAACAAAATTACGTCGGCCTGACCACTGCTTAAAATTTCTTCGGCTTGTCTCGCTTCTGTTATTAAACCAACAGCACCTGTTAAAATAGAAGCTTCTTTTTTGATCTTCGCTGCAAAAGGAACCTGATAGTTTGGTTTTAAAGGGATTTGTTGGTGCGAAACTAATCCCCCTGACGAAGTATCGATTAAATCAACTCCTTTTTCTTTTAAAATTATTGAAAGTTTCACTGATTCTTCCGGATTCCATCCTCCTTCAGCCCAATCGGTGGCAGAAATCCGAACCAATAAAGGTAAATCGGACGGCCATTCTGATTGCACCGCGGCTACAATTTCTAAGGTAAAACGGATTCTATTTTCAAAAGTTCCTCCATACTCGTCAGTTCTGACATTTGTTAAAGGTGATAAAAACTGATGCAGCAAATATCCATGTGCTCCATGAATTTCCATAACCTGATAACCTGCTACAACGGCTCTTTTGGTCGCCGCTTTAAAATCTGAAACTACTTTTTGAATTCCATCCTTATCTAAAGCTTCAGGAAGAAAAGGTTCGTCATCATGATATGGTATAGCACTTGCCGAAACAGTATGCCATCCGCCCTTAGCGATATCCAGTTTTTTATTGCCTTCCCACGGTACCGAAACACTGGCCTTTCGTCCTGCATGCGCCAATTGAATTCCGGGAATAGCATTTTGCGACACAATAAATTTATTGATGATTTGAAGTTTCTCAATATGTTCTTCTTTCCACAAACCTAAATCTGAAGGAGAAATTCTCGCCTCAGGAGAAACTGCAGTGGCTTCCTGAATGATTAAACCCACCCCTCCACTGGCCCGACTGCCCAAATGAACCAAATGCCAATCGTTTGCAAATCCGTCTACTGCCGAATATTGACACATGGGTGAAATAACGATTCTGTTTTTTAAAGTAATATTTTTTATTGTAAGCGGTGAAAACAATAATGAAGCCATAGGTGTAACTTTTTTTAATGATTTTACACTACCAATTGGGTAAGTTAGTGTATCAAAAAGTAAAGTTAAAGCATCTATTCAATAATAGAAATCTAAATGTTTATTAATTAACAAACATTTAAAGCAAATTTTCTTTGCTTCACACCTTATAGTATTCCTTTTTAATCAAACAGACTGTTGTGATTCGCGGATTTATAGGCGTCACCATAATATCCCTTATAGAAAATACTCTATACGAACATAAGAACTTTATAAACGTAATACCAAATTCCACAGTAATCGCTATGATTTGTCTCCCCGCAATTTTACAGTATTTCAATAAGTATTTTTTCCCTTCAAACTCTTTAATTTTTTTTATTATTCTTATAATTTAAAACAACTACTATTGCAACTACTACCACTATAATAATTAATATTGTAAAAGTTAAAAAAACTTCGTTACTTACCTCTTGCGAAGCTAGCTTCCCATAATCAAAACCTTCTGATTCCATAATTTTAAAACCGTTCATTCATACTTTCTAACAAAATCATTTTCGTCTAATTCTTTTTTGCTATGACAAACTTATCAGAGTTCCGTCTAATAAAATTGGACGGAACTCCGAGCCTCCAAAAATTTCTTTCGCTTCTTCATCTTTAATTATGCTTAGAGAATAATGTAATACTAATTCAAACGAAGTTTCATAATAAAAACTCTCTCTCTTTTTGCAATACTTTAAAGGTGCATCAAGTCCTTTAATTATTCCCAGTTCATTATAAAGCTGACTTCTGCTTAGAAACATTCTTTTTGCAAAAACAGCCGGAGAACCTGTTTTTTCCTCACAGATTAACTCATGAATTCTTTTAATTCGCTCTATTTTCTTTATAAAATCCATCGCCTGCATTAAAAAATAAGTGAAACATAAACCCTTAAAAACCCACTATTATTTCTTCAAAAGAAAACTACATTTTTAAAAAGTAGGAAAATTATAAAAGATTTCTGCAAAAAGCTGTCTAAATAAGCCATAAGACTATCGTAATAAGACTTATTTTACATCCGTGTATCATTTTAGCATGAAGCAAGAAAAAAATACCTGCTGTTTTTCCCACTTTTTACGAAAAAGGCTTTAGTTCTGTCTTAAAAAAAATAAGAGTGAAGTATTAACAAACATTTAAAACCTTATGTATTATATTGCACTATCAAATTAAAATAGAAACGTTACTTTTGTGCGTTAAATACGAACTAAAAATACAAAATGGATATAGTTATCAAACTCTCTCAATTTCTATTGAGTTTATCTTTACTTATTATTCTTCACGAATTAGGGCATTTTATCCCTGCAAAATTGTTTAAAACAAGAGTCGAAAAATTCTACTTATTTTTTGACATTAAATATTCTCTCTTAAAAAAGAAGATTGGCGAAACTGAATACGGAATCGGATGGTTGCCATTAGGTGGTTATGTAAAAATCTCCGGAATGATTGATGAAAGTATGGACAAGGACCAAATGGCCCTTCCTCCACAACCTTGGGAATTTCGTTCGAAACCGGCATGGCAGCGTTTAATTATTATGTTGGGTGGTGTTACGGTAAACTTTATCCTAGCCTTTATTATTTACATTGGAATGGCATTTGCTTACGGTGATATTTATGTAGCCAATGCGGACTTGAAAGATGGTGTTTTGGTTGAAAACCCTGTAATGCTAAAAGCAGGTTTCAAAACCGGAGACAAATTCCTTGCTGTTGACGGACAAAAGATCGAAAATTTCGATAATGATATCAACATGAAAATTATCATGGCCAAAGAAATCTTAATCGAAAGAAACGGACAACGGCAAACCATAAAAATGCCAACTGACTTTGTCGATCAATTGTCAAAACAGGAAAAAGCGCATCTTGTAGACATGAGAATCCCTTTTGCGGTGGCAAGTGTTACAGAAGAATCCGGAAATACAGCTTTAAAAGCAAAAGATTTAATTGTTAGCCTTAACGGTCAGGACGCAAGATACTATGATCAGGTAAAAGCGATTTTAGAAAGCAACAAAGGCAAAACTATTCCCGCTGTTGTTTTACGTGATTTAAAGAAAGTGCCAATTACCGTTAAAATTTCTTCAGCCGGAAAACTTGGTGTTGGCGTCGGAGGTTTAAATATAGAATCCTTAGAAAAATTAGGATACTATAAGGTAAGCAAAAAAAGCTATACTTTCTTAGAATCAATTCCGGTTGGACTTACAAAAGGTAAAGATCAGTTGGTAGGTTACGGAAAACAACTTAAAATGATTTTCAATCCTGAGACGAAAGCTTACAAACAAGTGGGGGGTTTTGCAGCTATTTTCAACATTTTTCCAAGCAGCTGGAGCTGGGAAACCTTCTGGTCGATCACTGCTTTATTATCAATTATGCTTGGAGTAATGAATTTATTGCCAATTCCTGCTCTTGATGGTGGTCATGTCATGTTTTTATTATACGAAATAATTAGTGGTAGAAAACCGAGCGATAAATTCCTTGAAAATGCCCAAATGGTTGGTTTCGTTTTACTTATAGCACTGCTTTTATTTGCTAATGGGAACGACATTTATAAGGCAATTGTGAAATAGAAAAAAAAATCAATAAAAAGTGCTAAAATATTTTTGAGAAACTAAAAAACGTCTTATATTTGCACTCGCTAAAAAGAACAGCAACTTCCTCCTTAGCTCAGTTGGTTAGAGCATCTGACTGTTAATCAGAGGGTCCTTGGTTCGAGCCCAAGAGGGGGAGCAACTTTTTAGCAAACATATTTACCTTTAAGGTGATTCCTCCTTAGCTCAGTTGGTTAGAGCATCTGACTGTTAATCAGAGGGTCCTTGGTTCGAGCCCAAGAGGGGGAGCTTATCAAATACCACTTACAAACGTAAGTGGTATTTTTTTTATCCTTATATTTCATCCTGGCACACAGCCTACACCCAAACCCTATTCAATCATTCCCTCAAAACACCAAACAAACTCACGTACTCGTCGACTTTTAATCGAAACTAAAGCTAAAACTTTCGCTTTTGATACGGAGTTCCCTCCCCATCTTCACAATACGCCTTAAGACTCAAAAGAAACATTGCCCAGTTGTAATTACACCATTGATAGAATTCCGTCAACTCACGCCACTCAAAATGCCTCAAAACAACCACTGTCACACCACCTCTCTCTGTCAAATCAAACGAAATACCCGTTCCAATCCATTCCGGATCTGATTCCACACATTTCCACACTATTCTTTTATCAGGAGACAATTCAACCACTTTCATTCTTGTCACATCCTCATCTCCGAAACCAAACTCATTTACAAAACCTACTTCCGGCTTAACAACTAATTCCTCCGTCCAAACCGCACCAAGACCTTCCTGCGTTGTCAACACCTTATAGACCTCCGAAATTGACGACTTAATATAATTAACATGTTCTATTTTTTCCACACCTATACTAGATTATTATTTATATACTCAAAGTTAACAAGTTTCACACTACTCCAACACAAGCCGTTATCTCAAAATTCCAAGAACTTTAATTCACCTCTTCACCAAAGAACACACCCCTTCACAACATCAATAGGCCGCAAACCCACACAAACACAACAAAAAAACCCGCGGTTGAAACCGCGGGCAATATTCAAATCAAAGATCAAATTCAAAATTTATAAAGCACAAAAAAAGCCCCTTCTAAATAGAAGAGGCTTTAAGTACCCGGAGCCGGAGTCGAACCGGCACGGTTTCCCACAGGTGTTTGAGACCAGCGCGTCTACCAATTCCGCCATCCGGGCTTAGCAGACGAAAAAACAATCAAGATTTGATTATTTCAACGCAATAGAATAAGTTCATCATGATGTCATAACTGTGCTTATTCCTTTAACACGGTGCAAATGTAAAAAATAAAATTAAAAATTCTAATAAAAATACTTAATTTTTTCCTTTCAGTGTCCAATAAATTTTCTAAATTTGCACCTCGTTAAAACGAAGCACACACAACTAACTACAAAACAACAAATTAAATGTCGCACCTAGAACCAGAAGCTAAAATTTTTGCTTGTTCACAAAGTGTCTATCTTGCAGAAAAAATTGCAGAACAGTACGGAATTCCGTTAGGAAAAGTAACGATGTCGAAGTATAGTGATGGAGAATTCCAACCATCGTACGAAGAATCAATAAGAGGATTACGTGTTTTTATCGTGTGTTCAACTTTCCCATCTGCTGATAATTTGATGGAATTGTTACTCATGATCGATGCAGCAAAACGTGCATCAGCAAGACACATTACAGCTGTTATGCCTTATTTTGGTTGGGCAAGACAAGACAGAAAAGATAAACCAAGAGTTCCGATTGGAGCAAAATTAGTAGCTAATTTATTAGATGCTGCTGGAGCAACAAGAGTAATGACAATGGATTTGCATGCAGATCAAATTCAGGGGTTTTTCGAAAAACCGGTAGATCATTTATTTGCATCTACTATCTTTTTACCATACGTAGAAAGTTTAAAGTTAGACAATCTGACTATTGCATCTCCAGATATGGGAGGTTCAAAAAGAGCATACGCTTACTCTAAGTTCCTGGAATCAGATGTAGTAATCTGTTACAAACAAAGAAAAGCAGCCAACGTTATCGACACTATGGAACTAATTGGTGAAGTAAAAGGGCGTAACGTAATATTAGTAGACGACATGATCGATACAGGTGGAACATTAGCGAAAGCAGCAGATTTAATGATCGAAAAAGGAGCATTAAGCGTTAGAGCCATTTGTACACACGCTATTTTATCAGGTGATGCCTACGAAAAAATTGAAAACTCTAAATTAAGTGAGTTAATTGTTACCGATTCTATCCCATTAAAGAAAGAATCAAAGAAAATCAGAGTCGTGAGTTGTGCACCTCTTTTTGCCGAAGTTATGCACATGGTGCACCACAACAATTCCATTAGTGGAAAGTTTATAATGTAAAAGCAGTAAGCTTTAAGCCTTAGGCTATAAGCTTTATTACTTAGTACAGCAAAAGCTTGAAGCGTATTGCCTAAAGCCTATAGCAAATTAGAATATTTATTTAATAACTATATTTTTTTTACAATGAAATCGATTACAATTAAAGGATCAGAAAGAGAAAGCGTGGGCAAAGTGTCAACTAAAGCCTTACGTAATGCTGGAGCGGTTCCTTGCGTGTTATACGGAGGAAATCAGGCAGTACACTTCTCAGCAGACGCTGCAGCGTTCAAAAACTTGGTTTACACTCCAAATGCACACACAGTTGTGATTGAGCTTGGAAAAGGAAAATCATTTACAGCTATCTTACAAGACATTCAGGTTCACCCAGTATCTGACAAAATTTTACACATTGACTTCTTCCAATTATTTGATGACAAAGAAATCACTATGGAAGTTCCTGTAAAAATCGTTGGTACATCTAAAGGTGTTCTTGCAGGTGGTGTTTTACGTTTGAACCAACGTAAATTAAAAGTTAAAGCTTTACCTAAAAATCTTCCTGATTTTGTTGAAGCAGACATCACTCCACTTGAAATGGGTAACAAATTATATGTTACTAAAGTAGGATCTCCAGAGTACAAAGTTATGCACCCGGATAACACTGTTGTTGCTCAGGTAAGAATTTCTCGTGCTGCTATGAAAGCTGCTCAAGAAGCTGCAAAAGCTGCAAAAGCTCCTGCAAAAGGAAAGAAAAAATAATTTTTTTCAATTCAAAATACAAAGCATCAATCGAAAGGTTGGTGCTTTTTTTTTGCTTTAGAGGTACTGAGGTTCTGAGATGCTAAGGTACTAAGGTTCTAAGTTTTTTTTCTACAGGACGACTTCGGCTTCGCTCAGCCTGACAATGGAAATCATGTTTTCACAACCCCCTCAATAAATACAACAATCTAATTATCTCATTGACACATTTACAAATTATCCAATTAACCCATTGGCACATTCCTCAATTAAGTTTATTTTTGCGTCATGATAAAATGGATAACAAAACTGTTTTCATCAACACAAAAAGAAGAGAACACTGATTATATGAAAAAATACTTAATCGTCGGATTGGGCAATATTGGTGCCGAATATGTAAATACACGACACAACATAGGCTTTAAAGTACTTGATTTTTTAGCCAAAAAAGAAGGCCTTTCATTCGAGACTGTGAAATTGGGCGCCCTGGCCGAATATAAATTCAAAGGAAGAACCTTTTTTCTACTCAAACCAAACACCTATATGAACTTAAGCGGTAAGGCCGTAAAATACTGGATGGACAAGGAAAACATTCCACTAGAAAACATTCTCGTAATTACTGACGATCTGAACCTTTCTTTCGGAACGATCCGAATCAAACCAAAAGGCAGCGACGGAGGACACAACGGACTTAAGAACATTAATTTAGTTCTAAACACACAGCAATACACCCGCTTTAGATTTGGCATCAGCGATCAGTTCAAAAAAGGACAGCAGGTTGATTATGTTTTAGGAGACTGGGACGAAGAAGAAAAAGCAAAATTACCGGAACGCTTGGAAGTCGCCTCAGAAATTATTAAATCTTTTGGAACGGCCGGTCTTGAAAACACCATGACCACTTTCAACGGAAAGTAAAGATTTGCAGTTGGTTAAGATTCCAATAACCAAACCATCAATTAATTAAATGGAATAATAACGAAATAGTATTTTCTATTCCAAAGTTAAATGTCTAAATTTGGAATAAATAATTATAAATCATAAAATCATAATATCATGGCTTTTGAATTACCTCAATTACCTTATGCATATGATGCATTAGAACCACATATTGATGCCCGCACAATGGAAATTCACCATTCAAAACATCATAATGCCTATACTACAAATCTAAATGCGGCTATCGCCGGAACAGATTTGGAAGGAAAAACAATCGAAAACATCTTAATCAATCTAGATAAATCAAACGCAGCAGTTCGTAACAATGGTGGTGGTTTTTACAACCACAATTTATTCTGGACTGTAATGACTCCAAATGGTGGTGGATTACCAACAGGTGATTTATTAGCAGCTATTGAAGCTTCTTTTGGAACTTTTGAAGAATTTAAAGCAAAATTTGCTAAAGCTGGTGCTACACAATTCGGTTCAGGATGGGCTTGGTTATGTGTACAAAAAGGTGGAAAATTAGATGTTTGCGGAACTCCAAATCAAGACAACCCATTAATGCCGGAAGTAGGCTGTGGTGGAACTCCTATTTTAGGAATGGACGTTTGGGAGCACGCTTACTACTTAAACTACCAAAACAGAAGACCTGATTATATTGAAGCTTTCTTTAATGTAATTAACTGGACTGAAGTTGCAAGAAGATACGCTCTAGACAAGTAAGAAAATAGAGTAAAGAATATAGAAAAAAGACGGATGACTTAACGGTTATCCGTCTTTTTTTATCGTTTAATTTTCGGTTGAACACTTCATTTACATAATACTGGATATGATTAACATGTAGATCAGCAACGCCATAAAAAATAATACCAGATTAATATTACGCAATTCTTCCTCTTTCTTCATTTGCAAAGCTATGGTTTCTACAAACATATAGGCAAACCATACTATCGGAGCAAATATACTAAGCAACAAAAATTCAAACTCACTTCTATTACTCAAATTAGGAAGCGACAATAGCACGAGTGGTCCTCCCGCAATAATAGCCAAAATTATAATTCGGACAAGTAAATGTTTGACTCCACTTTTTCCTTTTAGAGCCACACCCCTTGAATTTCTATTACCTGCCTCAAAAGGCTCATTAAGTCCCTGATTCATTTTTTTTCTAGTTAATCTTATTATCCTTAATTATTTACACAAGACGCATTACTCTTCTAATTGAGCCCTAATATACCGCAAGAAAGAGTAATAAAAAAATTACAAAAAAAATAAATATGTGAAAATTAAGCAGTCTTACTGTTTGACTAAATTCTGAGTCAGATTAATATTTAGAATCCAACTTTCTTGTCGTTAACAGCAATTCTTCTTATACAGAAGAAAATAGAACAAAGATTATAGACAAAAAAGACGACTACCAAATGGCACTCGTCTTTTTTGTCGTTATATTTTGTCTTTACTCTATTCTCTTTGTTCTATACTCTATTCTCTTAAAAAAAGAAAATAAAAAAGGCGGAATCACTTCCACCTTTTTTGCCCCAAATCTACCATAAACTTAACCTACTAATGTTATGGTTCTGTAAATGTATGGCAGCTATTTTAATGAAAAAAACTTTCTAGACGAATGGCAAATATATCCGATGAAGTGACGTAAAATCTTACTTTAGAAATACTTGACTTTATTCCAATAAAAAAGGTGGAATTACTTCCACCCTTTTTGCCCCAAATCTACCATAAACTTAACCTACTAATGTTATGGTATTTCAAAAGTATTGTAGCTTTTCATTTTCACCAAACAAATAAGATGAACGGTAAAAAAAACCGATGAAATGCACAAATTAACCTTTTGTTAGTATTTTATTAATACGCTCTCGCGTCTTTCCCTTCGTAGAAGTTCATGAAAGCTCTATTCACAACACGGTTTCCACCTGGTGTTGGATAATCTCCGGTAAAATACCAGTCTCCAAGGTTCTTCGGACAAGCAATATGCAAATCTTCTACTTTTTGGAAAATGATTTTTACTTCAGCATTAATTTCAGGAGAGCTTAACATTTCGGCTATTTTAGCTGAAATTTCCTCAGGGGTAAACTGATCGTAAATTGCAGTAACATAGTTCACAACATCGCTATCTATATAATTTTCCTGAGCTTTACACTTCGCATAAACTTCATCAACGATATGATATAAGTTTCTTTCTTTCAATAAAGCCAAAGCCGCTCTAAAGGCTACAAGCCCTTCCAGCTTCGCCATATCGATTCCGTAACAGTCAGGGTAACGAATTTGTGGTGCCGATGAAACAATTACGATACGTTTAGGATTTAAACGATCCATCATCTTTATAATACTCATCTTTAAAGTGGTACCACGAACGATACTATCGTCTATAATAACCAGATTATCTGTTGGCTTGATTACTCCGTAGGTAACATCATAAACGTGCGCAACCAAATCATCACGACTACTATCTTCTGTAATAAAAGTTCTTAGCTTTGCATCTTTTATCGCCACTTTCTCTGTACGAATCTTTACAGCCAACAATTCCTGTAACGTCTCAGCCGTAAGCGTATTTCTGTTGGCTAAAATATAGTTATTCTTTCTTTGATTTAAAAAGTCCTGAGCCGCTTCAACTAATCCATAAAAGGATGTTTCGGCTGTATTTGGAATATAAGAGAAAACTGTGTTGTCTGTATCACTGTCGATCGACTCCAGAACAGCAGGTAAAATTAATTTTCCTAAATTTTTACGCTCCTGATAAATTTCAGCATCACTTCCTCTTGAAAAATAAATCCTTTCAAAAGAACATGCTTTTTTAACGGTTGGTTCCAGAATTTGATTCATAGAAACTGTTCCGTTTTTTTTGATGATCAAAGCATTCCCTGGTTCGATTTCCTGCACACTTTCAAAAGGCACATTAAATACCGTTTGAATAACCGGTCTTTCAGAAGCTACAACCACCACTTCATCATCCTGATAATAATACGCTGGACGAATTCCTGCAGGATCTCTAAAAACAAAAGCGTCACCATGACCTAACAATCCGGCCATAGCATATCCTCCGTCTAAGTTTTTAGCCGAACGGGCTAAAATTTTTGCAATATCCAATCGGTCGGCAATCACAGGAGAAGCTTCTCTCTTAGAATAACCTTCAAGTTTACAATCCTGATAAAGCTGCATCACCTCTTTGTCTAAGAAATGCCCAATTTTCTCCATAACTGTAACCGTGTCAGCCATTTCTTTTGGATGCTGACCAAGTTCTACTAAATTTTCAAAAAGCTCCTTAACATTCGTCATGTTAAAGTTACCCGCTAAAATTAGATTACGATGCATCCAGTTGCTCTGACGCAGGAATGGATGTACGCTTTCAATACTGTTCTTTCCGAAAGTTCCATAACGAACGTGCCCCAGAAACAACTCTCCTATATAAGGTATGTTTGCTTTTTGTTTAGCAACATCATCTGCATATTCAGGATGAGAACTCATCTCCTCATTAATACGCTCATTAATTTGCTTAAAAACATCCTGAATGGGTTGTGAATGATTGGAACGAACCCTGCTGATATAGCGCTCACCAGGTGCTACATCTAATTTGATGCTTGCAAAACCAGCTCCGTCTTGTCCACGGTTGTGCTGCTTTTCCATCATCAGATACATTTTCTGTATTCCGTAAAAAGCTGTTCCGTATTTTTCTTTGTAATATTCAAGCGGTTTAAGAAGTCTAACCAAAGCTATACCACATTCGTGTTTTAAAGCGTCGCTCATTGTGTTGTGTATTTTGTGTTGTTGTAAGTTGTGTGTATTAACGTAATAAAAAAGCCCCGTTATTATTCGAGGCTTTTGGGCATTATATTTCTATGTCAAACTGAGTTAACGACTTAAACTGTTGTAATCGAATCGCCACTTCAGCTTTGCTTAGGGTTTCCATCCTTTCTGTTCCAAATTTCTCTACACAGAATGAAGCTAAATTTGAACCGTAGATAATCGCATTTTTCATATTGCCAAACGAAATGTTTTCGCTTTGCGCAATGAATCCTGAGAAACCACCGGCGAAAGTATCTCCAGCCCCTGTAGGATCAAAAACATCTTCCAATGGCAATGCCGGAGCAAAGAATACTTCTCTATTGTGGAATAAAAGCGCACCGTGTTCTCCTTTTTTGATCACCACATATTTTGGTCCCAATTCCTGGATTTTAGCTGCTGCTTTTACTAATGAATATTCTCCAGAAAGCTGTCTTGCTTCTTCGTCGTTGATCGTGATTACGTCTACACGTTTGATAACGTCCAATAGTTCAGGTAAAGCACAATCCATCCAGAAGTTCATTGTATCTAAAACTACTAATTTTGGTTTTTTCTCTAATTGATCCAAAACACTACTTTGTACTAATGGGTGTAAGTTTCCTAACATTACCACATCAGCATCTTTATAGTTTTGCGGAACTTTTGGTTGAAAATCAGCCAAAACATTCAGTTCTGTTACTAAAGTGTCTCTTGAATTTAGATCGTTGTGGTACAAACCGCTCCAGAAAAAGGTTTTTCCGCCTTTTACAATTTCGATACCTGAGATATCAATATTTTTTGAAGTCAATAAATCCAAATGCTCTTGAGGGAAATCGTCTCCAACTACAGAAACAATAGCCGATTGCAGGTTGAAAAAAGATGCTGATAAACCAATGTAAGTCGCAGCACCACCTAATATTTTATCTGTTTTCCCGAAAGGAGTTTCAATCGCGTCGAAAGCAACCGTTCCAACAATCAATAATTTATTCATTTTATGAATTTCGAATTAGGGTGCAAAGATACTTCATAAGTTACAATATTGCAACGGTTTAGGTTCTCAAAATTTTCATAAAAAATCAAGGCCGTTTTCGGGGGTAAAACTATTGTAAATGAGATATTTATATTAAAATCTTTTAAAAGATTAAAATAGGTTTTTAGGATTTAAATCGCAATACTTGTTTTCGAAAAAAGGTTTGAATGTTTTTGATTAGATTTGTGTAAATATCAAACCTTATTTATGAAGAAAATTTTGTCTTTATTAATGCTTTTTTGCTTTTTTAGTTCCTGCGAAAGAAAAGAACCAAATTTTTCTAAAGAGATGATTAAGAAGCTGGCTTATGAAAATGATAGTAAGGGCGGAATTATATCTTTAAATGCCTATAATTTTTTAGACTTTTATGTTTTAACTGATAATAATGAAATCCATCAGAGTTCTAAGAGTGAATTATGGTATATTCATAATCAATACTACTCTAAAGAATTTGTATCATTTGAAAATTTTTTAGATGCTATTTTGAATAAATCATTTACTCTAAAAAAGAAAAGATTGAAGAAAATTACTCATTTTACAAGCTTTAGACTAAATTCCAAAATTCAAAAAGAATATTCTGTTTTAGGATTTGATAAATTTCTAAAAAAATATTCAAAAGAAACAACAGCTAAAAGATTAGCTCTTAATCGAGCAACTATAAAAGACGGTGAATATTTAACTATCGCATACTTTTTATACAAGAACAAATATGATATAAGCTCCGATTGTTATCTGGCAATTGATTATTTAAGAAAAAGAGAAGATTCTTTTAAATAAATTCTACAACTCATACTTTTTATCAAAATAATTCTTCAAAACCCCAAGCTGAATGAGCATCATAAATGGAACAACTAAAATAGCATATAAAACATTTTCAGAAAAATGAATACCTGAAAACAGTGTCGAAATTTTATCTGCATAAGAACTTCCTGTTTCTACAGTAGCATTGCTTCCGTTAAAAAACGAAGCATAAACAGCCAAAGCCGCCAAACCAAAGCCAATCACAAACCAGGTAAACTTAGAAATTAAAGGTTTGTAAATTTTAACCTTGCTCTGTTCAGCCACCAAAACCTGAGCCATTACTTTTGAGGTAAAATCAATTGATGGCGCATCCAAAGGGATTTCGCTCATCATTTTATCAATAAGATTTTCTAAGTTTTTATCGCTCTCTTTCATAACACTGTACTATTTCTGGTTCTAATTGTTTTTTCAAAATTACGGCTAGTTTTTGTCGGCTTCTAAATAATTTCACCTTGACATTGTTGGCTGTAATTCCCATAACTTTTCCAATTTCTTCTAAATTCTGATCTTCAAAATAAAATAAAGTTAACAGAATGTTTTCTTCTCTCGGCAACAGGTTTAAACAGTTCTGAATCGTCTGCTTTCGTTCTTTATCCTCCAAAGCACTCAAAGCATTGTCCATAGTCTTAATCAAATGTGCCGAAAACTCATCTATCGAAATATTAAGATCTTCTTTTTTATTTTTCTTCAAACGATCTAAACAGGTATTGTACGTTACTTTATAAGCCCAGGTTGAAAATTTCGAATCACCCTTAAATTTACCCAGCGAACTATAAATTTTAACAAAAGTGTCTTGCGAAACTTCTTCAGCCTCTTCCCTGTTTTTAACCATTTGAAGTGCCAGAGTAAAGATCATATTCTTATAACGATCTACCAGTACGGCAAACGCATTGGTCTCGCCCTGCAGAATTTTATCGATATAATGTTGATCTGGTATTGTACTCATATTATATAGGACGATAGTTTGTTATTCCAGGTTACAAGAATTTTAAAATAAATCTCAAAAAAATAAATTTTAAATCTCAAGTTTCAAGTTTCAAAATCTGATCTTTGAGTACACTAGCACTTTATTAAAGTTTAGATATTCAAAATTAACTCATAATCAGCATGTTTTGGGATTTGGAATTTAAAAATTGATTTTTTTTACCAAAACTTGTAACCTAAAATTAAAAGGTATCGTCCTATGGAGTATCAATCAATTAAACAATAAAAAATATGGGACCAGAAATTTTAGTACCAATAAGCCTGTTTCTAATGATCTTCGGGATCATTTATCTTATTTACTCAACCAGAAACAGAGAGCGTTTAGCACTTATCGAAAAAGGCGTTGACGCTAGCATCTTTTTAAAAGGGAGCGGAAAAGGTGTTCCGACCTGGAAGGTTCTTGTTTTAAACCTGGCCTTTCTATTAATAGGAAGCGGTGTTGGTATTTTCGTTGCCTTACTTATTACAACTTATACTTCGCTGTCAGATTCAGCAGTATATCCGTCTATTATTTTTATTATGGCAGGAGTTGGTTTACTTGCCGGATTCAGCAAAGCAAAAGATTTAGACAAAGAGTAAAAACAGTAAGTAATACTTTTAACAACAACAAAACGCGTCGAAACCATTGTTTCCGACGCGTTTTTTTATGACTTTGAGCCAATGGTTTCGTAATAAACATCGACAGAAAGATTCTTTTGCATGGATGCCATAACTGCCAATTCATCGCAACGTTCGTTCTGAGGGTGATTGTTATGACCTTTAATCCATTTAAAATCGACCTGATGTTTGCGGTAGATAATCAGGAAACGCTTCCATAAATCAGGATTTTTCTTACCGGTATAGTTTTTTTTCTCCCAGCCAAAAACCCATTTCTTTACAACAGAATCGATGACATATTTTGAATCGGAAACTACCAAAACTTTCATGTTTGGCTTTTTCAACTTTTCGAGCCCCACAATTACAGCCAAAAGCTCCATTCTATTATTGGTAGTAAGACGAAAACCTTCATAGAATTCTTTCTTATGGGGAGTTCCTACCAATTCCATCACTACACCATACCCCCCGTTTCCGGGATTTCCTTTTGCAGCGCCATCTGTATATATATGTACTTCGTGATTCATTCTCTTTAGACTTCTTAGATGTTTTAGATTGTTAGACTTCTTAGATTATTGGATTTTTAGACTTCTTAGATTATTGAACTATTGGATCTTTAGGTTTACTTGATTTTAGCAAAACCTGAAAAAACATTAAGCATTTAAAAAAAGAAATCTAAGGATCTAAGAAGTCTAAGCTTCTAATATTCTGGAAATAATTTCCGGAAAATACTTTTGTTCCAGTTCATGAATCTTTTCGGCCACTGTTTCCGGCGTATCCTCTTCGGTTAGAGCTACGCTTTTCTGAAAGATGATACCACCTTCATCATAATTTTCATTTACAAAATGAATAGAGATTCCTGTTTGTTTCTCTTTATTATCAACTACAGCTCTGTGTATGTGCATGCCATACATTCCTTTACCTCCATAATGAGGTAAAAGCGCAGGATGTATGTTTATTATTTTATCCGGATATTGTTCTATTATATGCTCTGGAAATTTCAATAGGAAACCTGCAAGAACTATCAGATCCGGATCTATTTCTTGTATTTTTTGTAAAACATTTCTTTCTAAAAGTTCGTTTTTTGAGAAGATTTCGACTGGAATTTGATGATTTTTTGCTCTTTCAATAACTTTTGCTGAAGCGTTATTTGTAAAAATCGAAACGACGTTTGCAATTTTGGTCTTCGCAAAATATTTTATAATGTTTTCAGCATTAGTACCTGATCCTGAGGCAAAAACAATAATTTTTTTCATAATCCAATTTATTTTTAGACTGCAAAAAACGGAAT
>NZ_CADCST010000072.1:0-151424 GCF_902804485.1 Flavobacterium collinsii
AACAGCAGCCAATACCAGTGTAACCCCAATCAAAACAGGTCCATTGAGCATTGATGCAGACGGAGTATTAACCTTAGATCCAAACACTGTATCGGGCACGTACCAAATCACTTATACTATTTGTGAAGACGGTGCAACCCCTGTAAATTGTTCAACCACTACTGCTACAGTTGAAGTTAAAAATCCAATCGTAGCCAACATTGACAATACCTACCCAGTTCAAACACCGGGTACAACAACGGCAACGACAGTTGGAAATGTAACAGCAAACGATACCCTAAACGGACAGCCGGTAACAGCAGCCAATACCAGTGTAACCCCAATCAAAACGGGTCCATTGAGCATTGATGCAGACGGAGTATTAACCTTAGATCCAAACACTGTATCGGGCACGTACCAAATCACTTATACTATTTGTGAAGAGGGTGCAACCCCTATAAACTGTGCAAGTGCTACAGCGACAGTTATAGTTGGAAATGGAGCGATTAAGGCATTGACGGAAACTACACTTTCGGTAAATGGAAGTATAGGAGGAACTACAGCTTCATTAATAAATAATGATACTTTGAATGGAAATCCGGCAATAATCAAAAATAATGTTGGAGGAGTAATCTTAAAGGCAATAAATGTTCCGACAGGATTGACTTTAAATGCAGACGGAACTGTAACCGTAAAAGCGGGAACTCCGATAGGAAGATATGAAGTAGAATATAGTATTTGCGAATATCTAAATCCAACAAACTGTGCGACTGTAAAAAGTTATGTTCCGGTAACAGGTGCAGTTATAAAAGCAAATAATGATAATGCCGGAACTGTTGACAGCAGTAAAGGACAAAGTTCTCCAACAAGTATTTTTCAGAATGATACTTTAAACGGTGTGTTATTGAATCCTTCGACTGTTATCTTAACTACCATTGTTCCAAATCCGAATTTAATTTTAGAAGCTGATGGTACAATTGAAGTAAAACCAGGAACGGCATCAGGAACTTATGAATTAACCTATCAAATTTGTGAAGCTTTAAACCCAACTAATTGCAGTCAGGCTGTTGCGAAGATTACAGTAATTAACGTTGTAGATCCAGATCCTCCAATACCTTTTGTGAAGATTGTGATTGTAAATGATGGTATTATAAATGTCGATGGTATAAATGGTTCTCTCGAATTTATCAATGTTTTGGACAATGATTTATTGAAAGGTTCACCAATTAATCCTTCAGAAGTTACATTTACCGATCTTTCAAAAAGTCCTTATTTTGAATTTAATTCTGACGGAACCGTAAATGTAAAACCAAACACTCCTGGCGGAAATTACACCTTAAATTATCAGGTTTGCGAAAAAGCACATCCAACTAATTGTGGTACCGCTACGCTAACTATTTTTGTTGAAGTTCCTGCTATTGCAGTAATTAAAACAGCAGTATTTAATGATGAAAATGGAAGTGGATTTGCAAATGCAGGTGAAACTATTACATACAAATTTAAAGTAACCAATACTGGAAACGTTCCATTAACAGGTGTTATGATTTCTGATCCTTTACCAGGAGTTGTAGTTTCAGGACAGGCAATTGATTTAGATGTAAACGAATCTGATGAACACAATTTTACCGCTACTTATAAAATCACACAAAATGATATCAACAAAGGTAGCGTAAGCAATCAGGCAAGCGTTCAGGGACGAAGTGGTAAAGGAGTTGTGGTCGATGATATCTCCGATGATGAAAGTAATCTGGAGGACAAACCTACCTTATTGCCTTTAACCGGATGTGTTATAAAAGTCTTTAATGCATTCTCACCAAATGGAGATGACAAAAATAGCAGATTCTATATTCAGGGCTTAGAATGTTATCCAAGCAACACGGTTGAAATTTATAACCGTTGGGGAGTTTTGGTATTTGAAATGGACAACTACAATAACGAAGATCGTGTTTTTAAAGGTTTCTCTGAAGGTCGTACCACTATAAAACAATCTGAAGGATTACCGGTAGGAACTTATTTCTACATTCTGAAATACAAAGACAACGCATCAAATCCGCATGAACAATCGGGTTATTTATATATCAACAAGTAAAAATTACGGCGGCCTGGTACTTTCGGGCCGTTTCTTAAAAGCCATTTAAATGAAAAAGATAATTTTAATGTTCCTGTTTTTTTCGGTTGTGTGTTCTGCTCAGCAAGATGCTCAATACACACAATACATGTACAATACCATCGCAATAAATCCTGCTTATGCGGGCTCTCGTGGTGCATTAAGTGTTTTTGGGTTGTACCGTACACAATGGATTGGACTGGACGGAGCACCCGAAACAAGTACTTTCTCCATCAATACACCTCTAAACAACAGTAATTTAGGATTAGGAGTTTCTTTGGTAAACGATAAAATTGGCCCTACCAACGAGAACACTTTATCAGCCGATTTGTCTTATAGTGTTCCAACCTCAGAAACTTTTAAGCTTTCTTTTGGAATAAAAGCCACAGCGAATCTTTTTAATCTGGACATCAACAAATTGAATCCAGAAAATCAAGGCGATCCGCAGTTTCAGAATCTAAACAATAGAATTACCCCTAACATTGGAGCCGGGGTTTATTGGCATTCTGACAAAGCGTATTTGGGATTGTCAATTCCGAATTTTATCGAAACCAATCGTTTTAATGATGATGATACGGCTATTTTTAAAGATAAAATCAACTACTATTTAATGGCAGGCTACGTTTTTGATCTGAATTATTACATCAAATTCAAACCGGCAATATTGACTAAAATGGTTCAGGGAGCACCTTTACAAGTAGATGCTTCTGCTAACTTTATGTTCGATGATAAATTTGTCGTTGGACTGGCATATCGTTGGAGCGCCTCGCTTAGTGCAATGGCTGGTTTTCAGGTAACAGATGGTTTATATATTGGTTATGGCTACGATCATGAAACCACTAATTTAAGAAGATACAATTCCGGATCACATGAAATCTTCCTGCGTTTTGAGTTTCTTAATAATTATAATAGAATTACCTCACCAAGATTCTTCTAAAACGTTCCTCTATGAAAAGCCAAAAAATACTATACACCTTATCATTTTTATTTCTTTTTTTTAATACAATTGCACAGACCGGCAGAATAAATTATGCCGATACCAAATACGAAAAGTACGCTTATATCGATGCCATAAAAATATACGAAAATGTGGCTGACAAAGGATATAAAGATGAAAAAATGTTTCAGCGTCTTGGGAATTCCTACTATTTTAACGGGGAGCTGGTAAAAGCTTTAAAGTGGTATGATGAATTGTTTGCAATGAAGGAACAGCAAGAGTCGGAATATTTGTACCGATATGCACAATGCCTTAAAGCTGCCGGAAATTATACTAAAGCAGATGCGACATTAGAAAAATTCAATCAAAAACTGACATCCGATAAAAGAGGGATTTTATTCGAATCCAATAAAAATTATTTGAACGAGATAAAAGCAAATTCAGGACGATTTGAAATTGCCGATGCCGGAATAAACTCTAAGTATTCAGATTATGGGAGTACTATTTTTGATAATAAACTAGTTTTTACATCTGCACGAGATACTGGCGGAGTCGCAAAGAAAAATTTCAAATGGACCAACAGCTCCTTTACCAATTTATACACTGCGGAGATGCTTCCGGATGGCAGTATAGGAACGCCAGAACGTTTTCAGAAAAAAGTAAATACAAAATTTAACGAATCAACACCTGTTTTTACAAAAGATGGGCGAACCATGTACTTTACCCGAAATAATTTTTTAAACGGAAAAAGAGGTAGAAACGATAACAAGGTCACCTTATTAAAGCTGTACAAAGCAAATTTAATAGAAGGAGAATGGAAAAATATCGAAGCACTTCCGTTTAACAGCGATCAGTATAGTGTAGCGCATCCAACTTTAAGTGTAGATGAAAAAACACTCTATTTTGCTTCAGATATGCCGGGAACGTTAGGACAGTCGGACTTGTTTAAAGTTGCCATAAATGACGATGGAACTTTTGGAAAACCTCAAAATTTAGGGGTAGGAATCAATACAGAAGGAAGAGAAACCTTTCCTTTTATTTCCGAAGATAATGAACTTTATTTTGCAACAGATGGAAGACCCGGATTGGGCGGACTTGATGTATTCGTAGCAAAAATAAATAAAGAAGAAACCTTTGAAGAAATACAAAATATTGGAGAACCAGTAAACAGCCCACAGGATGATTTTGCTTTTATAATAAACAGTAAAAACAGAAACGGATTCTTCTCTTCCAACAGAGATAATGGCCACGGACTTGATGATGTTTACCGATTCACAGAAAGAAGAAAACTGAATTGCGAGCAGGAATTAATAGGTACTATAACCGATTCGGAAACCAACACAGTTCTTTCAAATACGAAAGTAGCATTGTTCGATGAAAATTTCCAGGCTGTTGCAGAAGTTGTTTCTGATGAGAAAGGAAATTATATTTTTCCGAATGTAAAATGTGGTAAAAATTATTCTGTTCGAGCTTCAAAAATGGATTATGAGAGCAAGGAAACTCCGGTAACAATAAAAAGAAATTCTGGAAAAACGACTTTATTGATTCAGCTGGAAAAGAGAATTAAACCCATTGAAGTGGGAACAGATCTGGCAAAGACACTTGACATTCCTATTATCTATTTTGATCTCGACAAAGCCACTATTAAAAAAGAATCCGCTTATCAGTTAGAGAAAATTGTCGAAATTCTAAAACAATACCCAGCCTTAAAATTGGATATCCGTTCCCATACAGACAGTCGACAAACCTTGCAATACAATCAGGTTTTATCCGACAAGAGAGCCAAATCAACCCGAAACTGGCTGATTCAAAAAGGAGTAGACCCAGCCCGATTAACCGCAAAAGGATACGGCGAAACCCAATTGGTAAACCAATGTTCTGATGGAGTAAAATGTACCGATGAAGAACATGAACGCAACCGAAGAAGCGAATTTGTAATCACCAATTTGTAAATAAAAAGTAATAGTTTAAAGCTCTTTTCTAAATTTTAGAAAAGGGCTTTTTTCGTTGTTATCAAATTATTCGCAATCTTGTCATCCCGAGGAACGAGGGATCACACTAGTAATTCGACAAAGATTGAAGCAGGTTATATTCGCAATCTTGTCATCTCGAGGAACGAGGGATCACACTAGTAATTCGACAAAGATTTACGATATTAAGAATAGAGTTTAGAATGTATTTACTTCGTCAGTCGTTATCGCTCGAGTTTCCTTCGTCAAAAGGACCAAACGATGCGTAAAATACAAATTGGTACCAAACAACCCACAACAAAAACTTTGCACCTTAGCGTCTTTGCGAGCAAAAAAAATAGTAATTTATTCATTGGCAGGGTGGGAATTCATAGCAACCATCGGGCTAATTTCACTTAAAAAATCAAATTCATCCACGGGAAATATCTGGAGAACAGTTTCTAAAATGAGACCTACATTAATGCCAGTCTCTGAATTTTCATATCGATTCTGATTCAATGCGAGAACGCATAATTTAAGCATTTCGGTAATCACACTGCCTAACTCAGAATAATTTGCAAACTTAATTTGAGCCATACTGGTTTCTGCATTATCATTGGCCGATTTTAGAGTGTGGAAATATCGGGCGGTTAGTTTTTGTAGTTGCTCTAGATTTTTAAATTCATTTGTTTCCATGATAGCATCTTTGATATATTAAGTTCTGTTTTTTTGCGAAATAAATGTATTAAACTATTGGCGTAAATAGCACGACACTTATGTCGTGTTAATAAAATATTGTACTCTTTCTAATCTTAAGTAAGTTGGGTTTATTATTTTTTAGGTTTTTTCTTATGAAAAATAACTAGATTTGCGATTGTAAATAGTTAGGAGTTAAAAAAATGGGCTGAAAGCCCCTAAAGCATTAGCGTAGTGCATCGCACTACGATTAAATAGACAAGTACCGCCCTGAAAGGGCAAAAGCAAATTAAAAAACGTAGTTCCAAAGAAGAGTTGGGGGCATTTTTAAATAAATATCATGTAGCTTATGATGAACGTTTTCTATGAGATTAGTGCTTTCGCCCTTTCAGGGCTTAGAGAGGCAATCGTTTTTATATTCGTAGTGCGATGCACTACGCTATTGTTAAGGCTCTTTCAGAGCATGTTCGGGACGTTTATGATTTGAGGCCCTGTTTATAGTAAACTAAAATATTTTTAAGTGATATTCATAATCATAGATTTATAATGATAAGTACTTAAAGTCTATAAAAATGGGCTGAAAGTCCAAAAGCATTAGCATAGTGCGTAGCGCTATGAAATTAGCGTAGTGCGATTAATTAGACAATGAGTACCGCCCTGAAAGGGCAAAAGCAAATTAAAAAACGTAGTTCCAAAGAAGAGTTGGGGGCATTTTTAAATAAATATCATGTATCTTATGATGAACGTTTTCTATGAGATTAGTGCTTTCGCCCTTTCAGGGCTTAGAGAGGCAATCGTTTTTATATTCGTAGCGCGATGCACTACGCTATTGTTAAGGCTCTTTCAGAGCATGTTCGGAACGTTTATGATTTGAGGCCCTGTTTATAGTAAACTAAAATATTTTTAAGTGATATTCGTAATCATAGATTTATAATGATAAGTACTTAAAGTCTATAAAAAGGGGCTGAAAGTCCAAAAGCATTAGCATAGTGCGTAGCGCTATGAAATTAGCGTAGTGCGATTAATTAGGCAATGAGTACCGCCCTGAAAGGGCAAAAGCAAAAGACAACAGTAAATAAAAGAGCATTATGCCACAATCATTATCAAAAGTATATGTTCATTTAGTATTTAGTACTAAAAGACGTTATCCCTTTATTGACAATGTCATACAAGAGCGTTTATGGGAATATCTTGGCGGAATTTGTAAAGGATTAGAATGCAATCCAATTCAGATAGGAGGCTATCAAGATCATGTACATGTACTGTGTTTACTATCTAAAAAAGTCACCCAAATGAAATTGGTTGAAGAAGTAAAAAAGCAATCCTCAAAATGGATAAAAACAATAGACGATCGTTACGCGAAATTCTATTGGCAGGATGGTTATGGTATATTTTCTGTCAATCCATCAGAGCTAGAGAGAGTAATACATTATATTAAGAATCAGGAAGAGCATCATAAAAAACGTGGCTTCAGAGAAGAGTTGGTGGCATTTTTAAATAAATATCAGGTAGTTTATGATGAACGTTTTCTATGGGATTAGTGCTTTCGCCCTTTCAGGGCTTTGGTGATAATCGTTTTTATATTCGTAGTGCGGTGCACTACGCTATTGCTAAAGCTCTTTCAGAGCATGTTCGGAACGCTTATGATTTGAAGTTCCTTTATTATAAAAACAAAATATATTTAATTGATTATTCATAATGATATATTTATAATGATAAGTACTCAAAGCCTTTAAAAAAAGGACTGAAAGTCAAAAAACATTAGCTTTCAGGGCTTAAGGTAGGAGTCATTTTTTATTTGTAATGGTAGATTGCGCTGTTACTAAGCCTCGTTTATTATAAAACAAAACACATTTAATTGATTTATTCATAATCATAGATTTATAATGATGAGTACTTAAAGTATGTAAAAAAGGGCTGAAGGCTCAAAAGCATTAGCATAGTGCGTAGCGCTATGAAATTAGCGTAGTGCACCGCACTACGATTAAATGGACAATGAGTATCGCCCTGAAAGGGCAAAAGCAAATCTTCAACAGATTTTTTTATTTAGAATAAATCTGACAATCAAAAAAACAATGCGCTTTTCGTAAAAAAAGATTAGAATTCGATCCTTTCTTTAAACTAAAATTTATAAAACATAAAATATTAGTTATTTTGCTTAAAATGAATGTTTTATGGTTTTAAAAAACTGTTTTTCATTGTGGTGTATCTACATTTTTTTCTAACTTTATAAATCTAAAATTTTTCAGATATGACTGTAGATCAAATACTAAACACAAAAGGGAAAAATGTTTATTCAGTTCTTTCAACGACAACGGTTTATGAAGCCTTAAAGGTGATGGGAGAGAAAAACATAGGAGCCATTCTTGTTATTGATGGTTCCGATTTAAAAGGAATATTGTCTGAGAGGGATTATGCTCGAAAAATTGTTTTAAAAGATAAATCATCGAAAGAAACCTTTGTGCATGAAATTATGGAAAGCAATGTTTTCTCGGTAAAACTTTCAAATAAGATTGAAGATTGTATGGAACTGATGAGTACCAAAAGAATCAGGCATTTACCGGTTTTAGAAGATGGAATTGTAGTGGGAATTATATCTATAAGTGATGTAGTTAAGGCCATTATAGAAATTCAGAAAGATACTATTAATCATTTAAACTCTTATATTTCGCAATAAAACAACCGAAAAATAAAACATATTAAAAAAATGGTCCAAATTATTTTGGGCTATTTTTTTTTCGTCCCGAATTTTATTTTTAAGAAAAGAAACTGGTAAAAATATGCCATTTTAAAACAAGACTTATATCTTTGTAAGCTAGAATAAAAGCTAAAATAAATGAACAAAGAGAGTAAAAGAAGAGAAGCGTTACTGTACCATTCAGAACCAACTCCAGGAAAAATTCAGGTAGTTCCAACAAAAAAATATGCAACCCAAAGAGATTTATCTTTGGCTTATTCGCCGGGAGTTGCAGAGCCATGTTTAGACATTGCAGCAAACGTAGAAGACGTTTACAAATATACAGCAAAAGGAAATTTAGTTGCCGTAATCTCAAACGGTACCGCAGTTTTAGGACTTGGGGACATTGGTCCTGAAGCTTCTAAGCCTGTAATGGAAGGAAAAGGATTGTTATTCAAGATATTCTCTGACATTGATGTTTTTGATATTGAAATCGGTACAAAAGATATTGAAGAATTTATTCAGACCGTAAAAAACATTGCCCCAACTTTTGGAGGGATAAATCTGGAAGATATTAAAGCACCGGAATCTTTTGAAATCGAAAGAAGACTGGTAGAAGAATTAGACATTCCGGTAATGCACGATGATCAGCACGGTACCGCAATTATTTCGTCAGCGGCTTTAATTAATGCACTTGAATTAGCAGGAAAGAAAGCAGAAGATGTAAAAGTTGTAGTTTCGGGTGCAGGTTCTGCCGCGATTGCTTGTACAGATTTATATGTTTTGTTGGGAGTTCAGGTTAAGAACATCAAGATGTTTAATAGTAAAGGACTTTTAACAAAAGATAATTCTTCACTATCAGAACTGCAATTGAAGTATGCTGTTGATGGACCTAAAATTGAATTGGCTGAAGCGATAAAAGGAGCTGACGTTTTCATCGGATTATCTTCAGGTGACATCTTGACGCCTGCAATGTTATTGACAATGAAAGAAAATCCGATTGTTTTTGCTATGGCAAATCCAAATCCGGAAATCGATTATAACTTAGCTACAGAAACTCGTAAAGATGTTATTATGGCTACAGGACGTTCAGACTTTCCTAACCAGGTAAACAACGTTTTAGGTTTTCCATATATCTTTAGAGGAGCATTAGACGTACGTGCTACAAAAATAAACGAAGCTATGAAAATGGCCGCGGTAAAAGCATTAGCTATCTTGGCAAAAGAGCCGGTACCGGAGCAGGTTAACGTAGCATACGGAGCAACAAAATTAGGTTTTGGTAACGATTATATCATCCCTAAACCATTTGACCCTAGATTGATTACTGTGGTTGCACCTGCAGTTGCAAGAGCAGCAATGGAATCGGGAGTAGCAAAAAATCCTATTACCGACTGGGCAGCTTATGAAGATGTGCTTCGCGAACGTATGGGGAATGACAATAAAATGGTACGTTTGATTACCAACCGTGCTAAAGTGAGTCCTAAAAGAATTGTTTTTGCTGAGGCAGATCAGTTAAATGTACTTAAAGCAGCACAAATTGTACATGAGGACGGAATTGGTTTCCCAATTTTATTAGGTAACAAAGAAGTTATTTTAGAGCTTAAAGAAGAATTAGGTTTTGATGCTGAACTTGAAATCATCGACCCTAAAACGAATGAAGAAGAAGGAAGACGTAACCGATTTGCAAATTCTTACTGGGAAACAAGAGGAAGAAGAGGCGTTTCGTTACTTGATTCACAAAAATTCATGCGCGAAAGAAACTATTTTGCAGCTATGATGGTAAATGAAGGTGAAGCAGATGCTTTGGTAACAGGACATACAAGAAGTTATCCAACCGTAGTGAAACCAATGTTGCAATTGATCGAAAAAGCACCGGGAGCCTCATTAATTGCTACGGCTAACATGATGTTGACTTCACGCGGACCAATGTTCTTGTCGGATACAGCAATCAATATCAATCCTTCGACAGAAGACTTGATTAACATTGCAATCATGACGGCTAAAACAGCTAAAATGTTTGGTGTAGAGCCTGTTATTGCAATGGTTTCTTATTCAAATTTCGGATCTTCAACAAGCCCGAATGCATCAAAAGTGAGAGAAGCAGTAGCATATTTGCATAAAAATCATCCTGACATGATTGTTGATGGAGAGATTCAGGCTGATTTTGCATTGAATCAGGAAATGCTTGCAGAAAAATTCCCGTTCTCTAAATTAGCAGGTAAGAAAGTGAATACTTTGATTTTTCCTAATTTAGATTCGGCTAACATTACTTATAAAATGCTTAAAGAATTATACAAAGTAAATTCTATCGGGCCAATTATGATGGGAATGGGTAAGCCGGTTCACATTTTCCAATTAGGAGCAAGTGTTGAAGAAATGGTGAATATGGCTGCAATTGCGGTTATTGACGCTCAGGAAAAAGAGAGTAAAAAGATTAAATTAGCAAAATAGTATAGATAATAAGGTTCCAATAATATTGTCGTATTTTTAATGCATTTTTATTATATTTGACCTTAATAAATTATACTATGATAGCACATTTACAGGGGAAATTAGTAGAGAAAAATCCAACAGAAGTCGTAATTGAATGCGGCGGCGTGGGGTACCAGGTAAACATTTCTTTACATACCTTTTCATTAATTCCCAATGTAGAAAATATAAAATTGTATACGCATCTTCAAATCAAAGAAGATGCGCATACATTATTTGGTTTTGTAGAAAAATCAGAGCGCGAAATATTCAGAATGTTATTGTCGGTTTCCGGAATTGGAGCGAACATTGCCAGAACAATGTTGTCTTCTATAGAACCAAGACAAATTATCAATGCTATTGCCTCGGGAGATGTAGGCGTAATCCAGTCCATAAAAGGAATTGGAAACAAAACAGCACAAAGAGTTATACTTGATTTAAAAGAAAAAGTGTTAAAATTGTACGATTTGGACGAAGTTTCAGTCGTTCAAAACAATACAAATCGAGATGAAGCGTTATCTGCTTTGGAGGTTTTAGGTTTTGTTCGTAAAACTTCTGAAAAAGTAGTTGAGAAAATCGTAAAAGAAGATCCCGAAGCTACGGTGGAAACCATCATCAAAAAAGCATTAAAAAGCCTATAAAACCAATTTATTTAAACCAAGAGTATGCGTAAAATTTGTATTTTTTTACTGTTTTTATTTTGCGGTAATGTTTTGCGTGCGCAAGTAACCCCAACAGTTCAAGATACAACTAAAACACAATTCTCAGTTGGTAAAGTAGAGTTAGGAAATCCGCCAAGCATCCTTTCAGCGTATCGGTACGATCCCATAACAGACCGATATATTTATACCAGTTCGGTAGATGGATTTTCAATCAATTATCCTATTGTATTAACTCCTAAAGAGTATGAAGATTTAGTTTTGAAAGAATCCAGAAGAGATTATTTCAGAAAAAAATCAGATGCTATAGACGGTAAAAAAACAGGAAGTGAAGCTAAGAAAAAAGATTTGCTGCCCCGATATTATATTAATTCAGGACTTTTTGAAAGCATCTTCGGTAGCAATACGATAGACGTAAAGCCAACAGGGTCAGTAGAAATGGATTTAGGGGTTCGATATACCAAACAAGATAATCCCGCTTTTTCACCTCGAAACAGATCGAGTCTTACCTTTGATTTTGATCAGCGAATCAGCATGAGTTTACTGGGGAAAGTAGGAACCAGATTAGAAGTAAATGCTAATTATGATACGCAGTCAACCTTTGCTTTTCAAAACTTATTTAAGCTTGCATACACCCCTTCAGAAGATGATATTGTTCAAAAAGTTGAAGTAGGTAATGTGAGTATGCCTTTAAACAGTACACTTATTCGTGGGGCTCAAAGTTTGTTTGGGGTTAAAACCGTGTTGCAATTTGGTAAGACAACCGTTACCGGTGTTTTCTCAGAACAGAAGTCGCAAACCAAGAGTATAGTTGCAGAAGGTGGCGGTACAGTTCAGAATTTTGATTTGTATGCGCTGGACTATGATAATGACAGACACTTCTTCTTATCGCAGTATTTCAGAAACAAATACGACGCCTCTTTAAAAAAATATCCTTTTATCGAAAGCCGAGTTCAGGTGACAAGAATAGAAGTTTGGGTAACCAACAAACAAAACAGGGTAGCAACCAACAACAATAACTTACGTAACATTATCGCGCTTCAGGATTTAGGAGAAGCACAGGTTACGGGAGTTCCGGACAATCAGGTGGTGGTGATAAGCAATCCGGTTGGATTTTTTAATAACCCTATCGATACACCAACAAACAACACCAACAATAAATACGATCCGGCTACTATTGGAAAACCCGGAGCCTACCTAAACTCTAATATTAGAGAAATCGTAACTGCGAAATCTGGATTCAATAATGCCAATACCAGTGAAGGAACAGATTATTCTGTATTGGAAAATGCCAGAAAGTTAACCGCAAACGAATTTACTTTCAATGCACAATTAGGATACATCTCTTTGCAGCAGCGTTTGGCTAATGACGAAATTTTGGCCGTAGCATTTGAATATACAGTTGGAGGGAAAATTTATCAGGTTGGAGAATTTGGTAGTGACGGAGTTGACGGGACAGTAGTTACCGGAAATAACAACGCAAATAAAGCGATCATCACACAAAGTTTAGTATTAAAAATGCTGAAAAGTAATTTGACAAATGTTCAGAATCCGGTTTGGAATCTGATGATGAAAAACGTTTATCAAATCCCTCAGGCTTATCAAATCAAACAAGACGATTTTAGATTAAATATACTTTACACAGATCCTTCTCCAATTAACTACATTACACCAGTTCCTGGAACCACTTTCCCTGCAAACCCAACCGCAGATAATAAAGTAGACCAGACACCATTATTGAATGTCTTTAATTTGGACCGATTGAATTACAACAATGATCCGCAAACCGGGGGTGATGGTTTCTTTGACTATATCCCTGGAGTTACAGTAGATGTCCAGAACGCACGAATTATTTTCACCACAAAAGAGCCTTTTGGAGAACTATTGTTTAGAAAGTTAAATACAGGTACAGGAGAAAATTATGACGATCCAAATTCCTATAATGCCAACCAGAAAAGATACGTTTTTAGGAACATGTATCGTAACACACAATCCGGAGCTTTACAGGACAGTGATAAAAATAAATTTTTATTAAGAGGAAAATACAAATCATCCGGAAGTAACGGTATTCCAATAGGAGCGTTTAACGTTCCTCAGGGATCTGTTGTCGTGATGGCTGCCGGAAGAAGACTGGTAGAAGGGATTGATTATAGCGTCGATTATCAATTAGGTCGCGTTCAGATTCTGGATCCTTCGCTTCAGGCTTCGAATACACCAATCGAGGTATCGCTGGAGAATAATTCAATTTTCGGACAGCAAACCCGAAGATTCATTGGTTTTAATGTTGAGCATAAAATTTCAGATAAATTTATCGTTGGAGGAACCTATTTGAAAATGAGTGAAAAACCATTTACTCAAAAATCAAGTTATGGCCAGGAATCTGTAAACAATGCTATTTTTGGATTCAATGGAAATTACTCCACCGAAGTTCCTTTCTTCACCCGATTAGTAAATAAATTACCGAACATCGATACGGATGTTCCTTCAAATCTTTCGATAAGAGGAGAAGTAGCTTTCTTAAAACCGGATGCTCCAAAAGCCAGTGATTTTGAAGGAGAAGCTACTATTTATGTAGATGATTTTGAAGGATCACAGTCTACCATTGATATGCGATCAGCATATGCATGGAGTCTGGCTTCGACACCATTTGTAAATTCTATAAACGACAATACTTTTAATGCCAATTCCAATACATTAGAATATGGTTTCAAACGTGCAAAATTAGCCTGGTATACAATTGACCCTGTTTTTTATGCTTCAAAACCATCCGGTATTTCAAATGATGACTTGTCATTAAATACCACCAGACGTATTTATAGCAGAGAATTATATCCAAATACAGACATTGCTCAAGGACAGATTCAGGTGGTTAACACATTAGATTTAACGTATTATCCGTCTGATCGTGGACCTTATAATAACAATCCAAACTTTGCTACAAGCCCTGCCAGTTCTAATTTTGGAGGAATCATGCGTGCGTTGAACTCGACCAATTTTGAGCAGGGAAATGTCGAATACATTCAGTTTTGGGTAATGGATCCTTATGTAGGTAATGGACAAGCGGCGGTTAACAATACCGGAAAAATTTATTTTAACTTAGGAGAAGTTTCAGAAGACGTATTAAAAGACGGAAGAAAACAATATGAAAACGGATTAGGTCCGGATCAGATCATGGTGAACCCGCGACCATTATGGGGAGACGTTCCGGCATCGCAATCTTTAATTTATGCCTTTGATAATAATGCGGGTAATCGTAGCAATCAGGACGTTGGTTTAGACGGTTTGCCAAATGGAAAAGAAGCTTCGGTATATACAAATTACGGAGGAGAAGAAGATCCCGCTGCAGACGATTATACCTATTATTTAAATACAGATGGAGGCGTTTTAGAGCGCTACAAAAATTATAATGGTACTGAGGGGAACTCGCCTGTAAGTATAGATTCTCCTAACCGTGGATCAACAACATTGCCGGATGTGGAAGACATTAACCGTGACAACACCATGAGTACGATCAATGCCTATTATGAATACAGTATTGATGTAAAGCCGGGAATGCAGGTAGGACAAAATTTCGTTACAGATATTCGTGAAGTTAGTAATGTTGAATTGCCAAACGGATCAACTACAACAGCAAGATGGATTCAGTTTAAAATTCCGGTTTCTCAACCGAAAAATACCATTGGAAACATCACCGACTTCAGATCGATTCGTTTCATGCGTATGTTCATGACAGGTTTTAGTAATCAAATGACCGTTCGTTTTGGAGCCTTAGATTTAGTTAGAGGAGAGTGGAGAAGATACACCGGTTCACTAGATGCCAACGACACTAATCCAGCTGATGACGGAACAGAATTTGATGTTTCGGCCGTAAACATTCAGGAGAATGGTACAAAGTGTCCTGTGAATTATGTAGTGCCGCCAGGTGTTCAGAGAGAGCAACTGTATAATAACAATACAATTATCAATCAAAATGAGCAAGCTTTGGCATTGCGCGTAGGAGGGTCTGGTTTGCAATATACAGACGCAAGAGGAGTTTTTAAAAATGTAAGTGTAGACATGCGTCAGTATAAAAAACTAAAAATGTTTTTACACGCAGAATCATTACCAAACGAGAATACTTTATTAGACGATGAAATGATTGGTTTTATTCGTTTTGGAAATGATTATACTCAAAACTTCTATCAGGTCGAAGTTCCGTTAAAAGTTACAAGAACAGGAGGGTCTTGTGCTATAAGTCCGGATCAGGTTTGGCTGGAAGAAAATAATATTGATTTGGCACTGGAATTATTGACCAGAATGAAAATTAAGGCCATGAGTATCGATATTAATTCTGACAAAAGAGATGTCAACGGAATTTATTATCCGGATGATGATTTAAGTATCAATGGAGGTGACGGAGACGGTAGGTTAAGATTGGGAATAAAAGGAAATCCTAATTTTGGATTAGTTAGAAATTTAATGGTAGGGGTTAAGAGTAGGGCAGATCATAAAGCGATAAAAGGAGAGGTTTGGTTCAATGAACTTCGAATGTCTGATTTGGAAAATAAGGGCGGTATGGCAGCCATCTTAAATATCGATACCAATATGGCCGATTTTGCTACTGTATCTGCTACGGGTAAGAAAAGTACAATTGGTTTCGGATCTTTAGAACAAGGAGCAAACGAAAGAAGTCGTGAAGATATTCAGCAGTATAATATTGTGACCAATTTGAATTTGGGTAAATTATTACCGCAAAAATGGGGGATTAACCTACCGTTTAATTATGCCATTGGAGAAGAAGTAATCACGCCGGAATACGATCCGTTCAATCAGGATATCAAACTAGATCAGTTGATCAGAGAAACTACTGATCCGGCAGAGAAAGACAACATCAGAACCAGAGCTATTGATTATACAAAACGAAGAAGTATCAATTTTATCGGAGTGAGAAAAGACAGAGCGCCGGAACAGAAGCCGCATGTTTATGATGTAGAGAATTTGACTTTCTCGCAATCGTATAATCAGGTAGAACGTCACGATTATGAAGTAGCAGACTATGTAGACGAACAATCTAATACAGCTGTGAATTATGCTTACACCTTTCAGCCTAAAGAAGTAGTGCCTTTCAAGCAGACGAAATTCATGAAGAAAAGTGAGTACTGGAAAATGTTAAGTGATTTTAATTTTAATTATTTACCCTCTAATATTTCTTTTAATACAAATGTTTTAAGACAAAGCAACCGCCAGCAATTTAGAGAAGTTGAAGTACAGGGAATCGGTCTGGATCCTTTGTACCGACGAAATTTTGCATTTAATTATCAGTACGGATTTGGTTTTAATCTGACAAAATCCCTGAAAATTAATTACACGGCGGCATCCAATAACATCGTAAGGAATTTTCTAAACGATGATAATACGCCAAAACAGGATTTTAATATCTGGGACGACTATTTTGATATCGGAACACCAAATCAGCACTTACAGCAATTAGTACTGAACTATGATATTCCAATCAATAAAATTCCGGTTTTAAGCTTCGTAAAAGCGACCTATTCCTATACCGCCGATTACAGCTGGCAGCGTGCTTCGACAGCATTTTCTCAATATGTTGATAATAATGGAAACGAGTTTGATTTAGGGAATACCATCCAGAATGCCAACTCAAATACGCTTACGACAACACTTAACATGAATATGCTGTACAAGTATTTAGGATTAACTCCCGGAGCAAAAGCAGGAGCAAAACCTAAAGCAGTTGCACCTCCAAAACCTGGAGAAAAAATTGTGAATACAGCAAAACCGGTAACCAGCAGCAGTCCGTTTTACGATGGCATGATTGGTATTCTGACAAGTGTAAAAAACATTCAGGTTAATTATACTAAAAATAGCGGAACGGTTTTACCGGGTTATACTCCTGGTGTTGGTTTCTTCGGAACGTCAAGGCCTACTTTAGGATTTGTTTTCGGAAGTCAGGATGATGTTCGTTTTGAAGCTGCGAAAAGAGGGTGGTTGACCACTTATCAGGATTTCAATCAAAGTTTTACGCAGGTAACAAATAAGCTCTTGAAAGTGACTGCGAATATCGATTTACTGCCGGATTTAAAAATTGATCTGAATATGGATCGCGCTTATTCTGAAAATAATTCAGAGCAGTATAGTGTTGTTAAAAATAATCTTACAGGAGATTTAGATTATAAGGCTTTGTCGCCGTATAATTATGGGATGTTCTCTATTTCAACAGTGCTTATCAAAACAGCATTCTCAACCAGTAGTGCAACAGAGTCCGCTGCATTTGATGATTTCAGAAACAACCGTTTGATTATAGCAAACCGTCTGGCGGAGGACCGTTATGGTGCAGGAGCTGCAATTCCGAGATATGGAGATGCTAATAACCCGATTCCGGCACCAACAGATCCTAATTATAAAGTATATGTTGCTAATGAAGGGTATCCAATAGGGTTTACCAAAAGCAATCAGGCTGTTTTATTGCCAGCATTCTTAGCGGCATATTCCGGAGGTAATGCGTCAAGCAGTTCGACAGATATTTTCAGAAGTTTCCCTATTCCAAACTGGAGTGTTAAATACAATGGTTTGATGCGTTATAAATATTTTAAAGACAAATTCAAGCGTTTCTCTTTACAGCATAACTACAGGGCGTCGTATACGATCAATCAGTTCCGATCAAACTTTGACTATAATGAAAAACCTAACGGGCAAGATGTGAACACCAATTTCTTTAACAAAACGATCATGTCAAACATTAACCTGGTGGAGCAGTTCAGTCCGTTAATCCGAATGGATTTTGAATTGAAAAGTTCATTGCGTGTACTTACAGAGATTAAAAAAGACAGAGCATTGTCTATGAGTTTTGACAATAATTTATTGACAGAAGTAAAAGGAATGGAATATGTTATTGGTCTGGGTTATCGTTTTAGAGATGTTATCTTCTCCTCGAGACTTGCAGATACTCCAACTGGAATTATTAAAAGTGATATCAATATTAAGGCTGATTTCTCGTATAGAAATAACGAAACATTAGTGCGTTATTTAGATTACGATAATAATCAGTTGGCAGCGGGACAAAATATTTGGTCGTTAAAACTTACGGCGGATTATGCTTTCAGTAAAAACCTGACCGCAATATTCTATTACGATCACTCCTTTTCAAAAGCTGTAATCTCGACATCATTTCCTTTAACCAACATTAGATCAGGATTTACACTTCGCTATAATTTTGGAAATTAATTTTTGGTTTCTAAAGGGGATTTTATTAGAAGATTATTACATTTGTGCCTCAATTATTAAATTACCAATTTTCAAACACAACTATTATGAGCATACCAGCAAATTTAAAGTACACAAAAGATCACGAATGGATTAGCATCGAAGGAGATGTTGCAACAGTAGGAATCACTCATTTTGCACAAAAAGAGTTAGGAGATATCGTGTATGTTGAAGTAGAAACTTTAGATCAGACACTTGACAAAGACGAAGTTTTTGGAACAGTTGAGGCTGTAAAAACAGTATCAGATTTGTTTTTACCATTAACAGGAGAAATCATTGCGTTTAATGACAGTCTTGAAAGTGCACCTGAAACCGTTAATTCTGATCCTTATGGAGATGGTTGGATGATTAAAATTAAAATTGCAGATGCATCAGAAATAGATTCATTATTATCTGCTGACGCTTATAAAGAACTTATAGGTGCCTAAACAATTGCTCTTAATCTGGGCAATTATCTGTTCAGGAATTATTACCTATTTTTGTTTGACGGATTCAAGTAATATTCCGGCAATAAATTTTCCGAGTATAGATAAGATTGTCCATTTTTGTTTTCATTTTGGATTTACAATTTCCTGGATTTTGTTTTTCAAAAAAGAGCTGAAAGGGAAAGCACCAGACGATTACAAAGCCTATTTAATTTCATTTATATTTTCTGTTTTTTTCGGAATTACAATCGAAATTCTGCAAGGTGTTTTAACGGTTACACGAGCATCAGATGTAACAGATGTTTTAGCCAATGCACTTGGAGCTATTTTTGGTATTTTTGCCGCAATAGTTTTTAAAAAACAAATAGATAGAATTTAGAAATATAGAAACCCACTTCGGTGGGTTTTTTTGTGCTCTAATTTTAACGCTTTCCAGGTTGGTCAAAACTTTGCGGCTTCGCGAGTCTGTGAGCAATGTTATTTAGTTAGGAAAAAGTGGATAAAAAAAATTAGATTAGCAAGTTTTGATTTCAGATGTTTGAGTTGGTAAAAAACGAGGATTAAACTATTGGGAAAGATTAGATCAAAAAAAACAGTAATTGTTAATCTTCATTCAAAAATCCATTAATTTAATGGTAGGACGCTGTCAGATTATTTTTAATGTTGTTTTGTTTTAAAAGAAACCAGTGTCGACTTTATGTAAATCTTCGCGGCCATGACTGTTAATTTTAATTTAAAATGTATTTTTGTCACAATTCTCAGAACACCCACAAATCATGAATGTTAAGCAATATTTGGACTCTACTTATTTAAAAACCGCTTCGCAAGCGGGATTGTCGGAAGCAGAAAACACCCTTGTGGTTAAAGATGCTATTGAAGAGGCAATTCGCGAAGGTTTTAAATTAATCATGATTCGGCCGGAACATGTAACTTTGGCTAAAGAAATGATTCATAAAGCCAATTCGACTTTGCTGGTGGGCACCGTTATTGACTTTCCTGAAGGTAGCTCAGATTTAGAATCTAAATTAAAAGAAGCAAACAAAGGAATTGAAGACGGAGCAGATGATCTGGATTTTGTTTGCAACTACACTGCTTTTAAAGAAGGTGATATCGATTTGGTAAAACAAGAGATCCTGGTGGGAACACAAATTGGTCTTGCAAATAACAAAACAGTAAAATGGATTATTGAGGTTGCGGCCTTAAATGATACGCAAATAATTCAGCTTTCGGCACTGATTAAAAATGTAGTCATGTCGCATTTTAAAGAAGAAAACTATGCTTCGGTTTTTGTGAAATCGTCTACCGGCTTTTATAAAACCGAAAATAATTTGCCAAACGGAGCAACGCTGTCAACAATTATAATGATGTTAGAAAATGCATCGCCTTTACCAGTTAAAGCGGCCGGAGGAGTCCGGTCTTATGAAGATGCTATAGAAATGATTCGTTTAGGAGTAAAACGAATAGGAACCTCTGCCGCAAAAACAATTGCAGATGGAGGAAATACCCCAAATCAATATTAAATGAAAACCCCAATTTACGTGAATAAGATTTTCCTGTCTTGTGTTTTAACCTTAGCTACTTTGTTTGCTTTTTCGCAGGAAAGTACAAATACCTCTATTAAGCCCGGTTTTACCGCAGAACAATTTCCGGTTTTCCCAAATTGCGAAAATCTTCAGTCGAAACAACTGGAAAATTGTTTTTATAAAGAAGTGCAGGATTTTGTGTTTCAGAATTATCAGGTGCCCGCAAATCTAAAACAGGCGAATTATAAAGGAGAAGTAAAAGTGCTTTTCGAAGTAGATGCAAATGGTGAATTCAAAGTAATTTATGTAAATGCAGTAAATGATGCTTTATCAGAAGAAGCTAAACGTGTTTTTAAAAAATTCCCTAAAATAAAACCTTCAACATATAACGGAAAGCCAACCTATTCCAAATACACCATTTCAATAGATATTCCATTAAAAAGCGCAAATCAGCTTGCTGAGGAAGCATTGGCAGCAGCTCAAATTTTAAAACCTCTTGAGAAACCAATGACTGAACTGGATAGTATTGTGTACAAAAAATACAACAATCCGGAGTTTGAAAGTCATCTAAATATCCCGTTTTCACACAGCTATTATGCGCAGTTTGATGGAGCGATGAATCAGGTAGGGAGCAACAATCACACTGCGTCTAAGCCTTATACGTATACCGAAGTTTCGAAATACTACAATTTAAAAGCGGTAAATCAATCGCTTCAAAAAAATGTTTCTACCTGGCTGGGAAGAAAATTTTGGAATGAAAACATGGTTCAGATTCAGGGGGAAGATTATTGGCTGTCCCTAAATCCAATTCTGGACTTGCAAATGGGTAAAGCATCGGATTTGGATGCTTCATACACCTACGTAAATACACGTGCCTTGAATTTTAGAGGAGGATTGGGAAAGCAAATTAATTTTACGACAACCATCTTTGAAAGCCAGGGAAGATTTGCAGGTTATTATAATGATTTTGCCGAAACATTAAAACCGTCTGGAGGAAATCCGGCAATTATTCCGGGAATGGGAATTGCCAAACGATTTAAAACTGACGCTTATGATTTTCCTTTAGCAGAAGCAAACATAACCTTTGCGCCAAGTAAAATCTTTGATCTGCAATTGGGTTACGGAAGAAATTTTATTGGTGACGGATATCGTTCTTTGCTGGAAAGTGACGGAGCAAGTCCGTATCCGTATTTTAAAATCAATACCACTTTCTGGAAAATAAAATACACAAATACCTATATGTGGCTTAAAGATGTTCGTCCGGATGTTACATTGGAAAAAACCTATGCGACAAAATTCATGGCCAATCATTATTTAAGTTGGAACGTTTCGAACAAACTGAATTTAGGTTTTTTTGAATCAGTAGTCTGGACAGATACAAATAACAGAGGCTTTGATATTAATTTTGTGAACCCAATTATTTTCTATCGTTCCGTTGAATTTGCTTCATCGTCAAGAAGTGGAAATGCATTATTGGGGTTGACCTCTAAGTACAAATGGAACAATAGTGTTAATTTATATGCTCAGTTTTTATTGGATGAATTTTCATTAGGAGATATTAAAAGCGGAAACAATAGCTGGAAAAATAAATTTGGATACCAGATTGGAGCGAAATATTTCAATGCTTTTAAAGTGAAAGATCTGTTGTTGCAACTGGAATACAACCATGTGCGTCCATACGTATACTCACACAGTGCGGTAATTACCAACTATGGGCATAACAATCAGAGTGTCGGGCACCAATGGGGCGGAAATTTTAAAGAACTAGTGGCGATCGGACGTTACCATAGAGGGCGTTATTTTGCAGATGCCAAGTTTACCATTGGAACAAGAGGGCTGGACTTTGATACTGCCGAGGATGGTTTTAACTACGGAGGTAATATTTACAAAAGTTATGATGACAAACGTCCGTACGATAGCGAGGTAAAAGTAGGGCAGGGAAACAAAACAAGCGTTTTTATTGCTGACATACAAGGAGGTTATCTGATAAACCCGATGAGTAATTTGAAACTATTTGGAAGTTTCTTATACCGAAACTTTGATCCTACAAAAGATACGGCGACAACTTTTAAGCAAAGTACGACTTGGTTTTCTATCGGATTGCGTTCTGATATCTTTAATTGGTATTTTGATTACTAGGGTTTTTAATAAGATTTTTCGAAATAATTGTGTTAAAGATTTGCAAGTCCTTATTTTGTAAAGGTTTTATTGAAAAAAATCTAATTTTATAGGTCTGGATTCTACAATCTAATTTGTACATTTGCACCACTCAAAAAAAACATACAAACAATTACCGTATTGAACGCTACTAAAAATACATTTTCAATAAAATCAATATTTACCGATTTCAAAGAGATTACTAAAGCTGGTTTGGCGATCAGTGTATTGTTCTCTTCTGTTGCCGGATATTTATTGGGAGTTAATGAGGAACATCCTTTTAAATGGAGTGTTTTGGCAGTTTTGGCAATTGGAGGTTATTGCATGGTTGGAGCTTCAAATGCTTTCAATCAGGTGATCGAAAAAGATATCGATGCTTTAATGGACCGAACTAAAAATCGTCCGGTTCCCTCAGGGCGCATGTCTCCGAAAATGGCTTTGTTTGTAGCGAGTTTGCTTACTATTGTGGGTATTGCTTTGCTTTACACCATAAATGCGAAGTCAGCAATGTTCGCTGCGATCTCTATATTTTTATATACCAGTATTTATACCCCTTTGAAAACGGTAACCTCGTTATCTGTTTTTGTGGGTGCTTTTCCCGGGGCAATTCCTTTCATGTTAGGATGGGTTGCTGCTACAGGGGAATTTGGGATCGAAGCCGGAACGTTGTTTTTGATTCAGTTTTTTTGGCAATTTCCTCATTTTTGGGCTATTGGATGGTTTTTGTATGAAGACTATGAGAAGGCTGGGATCTTTATGCTGCCAACCGGAAAAAAAGATAAAGGAACCGCTTTGCAGATTATTTTATATACAGTTTGGTTAGTTATTGCTTCGTTACTGCCGGTTTTAGGGTATACAGGGCAATTATTTATTACACCAATAGCAGCAATTTTAGTGTTTTTGTTAGGATTGTGGATGTTGTTTTACGCGGTGCGTTTGTATCAGTTAAGAACGGCAAAAGCTGCGAGAACCTTAATGCTTGTAAGTGTTTCGTATATATCGTTGCTGCAAATCGTATTTATAGTAGATAAATTTTTAAGATAGTTATGGAAATGACAATAACAAAAACAGAAACGGCTGGTGAAGAAAAGCTAAGGAAAGCCAAATCGGCGAAACTTATCCTGTTATTCGCAATGGTAAGTATGACCATGATGTTTGCCGGACTTACAAGTGCTTTTGTAGTAAGTAAATCAAGAGCTGACTGGTTGAAAAACTTTGAATTGCCAACAGCATTTTATTACAGTACGGCAGTTATTATAGCATGCAGTGTCACTTTTTACCTGGCTAAAAAAGCTATTCAGAAAGACAATAGAAGCGCTACTACGGCATTGCTTTTGGGAACTTTGGCTTTGGGGATTTTATTCGTTGTGCTGCAATTTGCAGGTTTCGGACAAATCGTAGAAAGCGGGTATTATTTCACTGGAGAAGGTAGTTCAATTACTACAACATTTTTGTATGTAGTAACCGTGACACACTTGTTACACTTGGCCGGAGGGTTAATTTCACTTTTAATTATAATTTATAATCATTTTAAACAAAAATACAATTCGACTCAAACTCTTGGTATAGAACTAGGTGCGATGTATTGGCACTTTTTGGATTTATTATGGTTGTATTTATTTTTATTTTTATATTTCTTTAAATAAGAAAAAAACGTAAATTTGGGAACTTTTTAACGAATATCTTTTATGGGAGCGACAGTTACTACTGCAAACAACGACGAAAAAACTTGGGGAGGCGGTCATGAGATTCAGCCACTAGGATCAAGTTATGGTAAAATGATGATGTGGTTTTTTATCGTATCGGATGCCTTAACATTCTCTGGATTCCTTGCCGCTTATGGCTTTTCTAGATTTAAATTTATTGAAACCTGGCCTTTGGCTGATGAAGTGTTTACTCACTTTCCATTTATGCATGGCGTTGCGGCACCAATGTATTATGTGGCCTTAATGACTTTTATTTTGATTTTCTCATCTGTAACAATGGTTTTGGCTGTTGACGCAGGTCACCAATTGAAAAAAACAAAAGTTGCAATTTACATGTTCTTAACGATTATTGGAGGTTTTATTTTCGTGGGTTCTCAAGCCTGGGAATGGAAAAACTTCATTAAAGGTGAGTACGGAGCAGTAGAAACAGCGGGCGGAAGTTTATTGCAGTTTGTTGATAAAGATGGTAAAAGAGTTGCTCTTGCTGATTTTGCAGTTAAATTACCGGAACAAAGAGAAGCTTTAACAAGAAGTCATTCAACTTGGTTTATGGAAGATGCTCAGGCACAACCAACCTATACAGTTGCAGAAATTCAGGCAGGTTTTAAAGCTCATCCGGAAGTTTTGATCAGAACAGAACAACTAACGGATAAAAAGAAAAAAACAGTTTTATCAAGAGAAGAATCTGAAGCTCGTTTAGCAAGCGCTAAATATGTTGTAGAAGGTGCTAATTTGATTAGAAACGAATACGGAAATAAATTATTTGCTGATTTCTTTTTCTTCATCACAGGATTCCACGGATTTCACGTATTTTCAGGAGTTATCATTAATATCATTATTTTCTTTAATGTATTATTGGGTACTTATGAAAAAAGAAGAAGCTACGAAATGGTAGAGAAAGTTGGTTTATACTGGCACTTTGTCGATTTAGTTTGGGTATTTGTATTTACAGTTTTCTACTTAGTTTAATTTTAGATTTTAATTATTATGTCACACGAGCACGTATCAAATACAAAAAGAATCTGGTTTGTTTTTGCATTACTATCAGTAGTAACTACAGTAGAAGTTATCCTTGGTATTTACAAACCTGGAGTATTAGAGTTTAATCATTTTGTAGGTTTGAATTTGTTGAACTGGATATTTTATATTCTGACAATATTCAAAGCATATTATATAGTATGGGCATTTATGCACATGGAAGGTGAAAAAAGCAGTCTTAGATGGTCTGTTGTAGCACCAGTTATTTTCCTAGTTTTATATTTATTGTTTATTCTATTGACAGAAGGACATTATATTTATGGGGTTTTTAAAGATTCTACTATTAAATGGAATTTTTAACATGATATTAATTCGAAAAGAGGCTCCGTTTAACGGAGCTTTTTTTATTTTTGTACCTCAATAACTTCTGCACATATAATGAAAAAAAATATAGTTCTCTTTGTACTTTTTGTTTTGCCAATTGTAGCCTATTTGTTTTTTGCTTCCGGTGTTAACAGCTTCACTACGCTTCCCGTTATAACGCCTAAAATTACTGATTTTGGTAATTGGAAATCCCTCAGCGGTAAGAGAGTTTCATTAGATAAAAAGATCACGGTTTTGGGGTTTTCAGGATCTGAGATTTTAAGTAATCGAGGGAATTATTTTAACTTAAACGAAAAAATCTACAAACGTTACAATGGTTTTGAAGATCTTCAGTTTGTAGTGCTTTGCCCGTTAGGAACAGAAGCTGATGCACAGAAGGTATTAGATGCTCTTAAGCCGTTTACGGATGTGAAAGGCTGGAATTTTGTTTTTGCTTCACCTCAGGAAATTCAATCATTTTACGAGCAGTTGCATTTAAAAGGAAAATTAGATCAGAATCTTGGAACTCCAAATGTTTATATTATCGACAAAGAACGAAATCTAAGAGGAAGAAAAGATGCAGCTGAGTATAAAGAAGGGTATGACACTTTTCATCCTTCGGAGCTAAGCAATGAGATGCTGGATGACTTTAAAATCATTTTATATGAATATCGTGCTGCTCTAAAAAAGAACCACAACGCAACTAAGCAACTTTAATCCTTTTATTATGTTTAAAAATAAATCATATATCGGTATTTCATTTATCATTTTAATATTTGGAATTTATGCCGTTCCTAAAATCGTTGACAGAGTTAAAAATGGTGAGATTGTAAAAGGAAATCGTTTGGACAATGTTGGAGCGAAAACATCAAAGTCTGATGGTAAATTAATGAAGATTGGACCTGCTCCAAAATTCGAATTAACCAATCAGGACAATAGTAAAGTTTCGAATGAGACTTATAAAGGGAAAGTGTATGTTTTGGAGTTTTTCTTTACAACCTGTCCGTCAATATGCCCTAAAATGAATTTGAGCATGTTGGAAATTGAGAAAACGTTCTTCGGAAATCCAAATTTCGGAATCGTATCCATTACAATCGATCCAAAACACGATACACCGCAAGTTTTAAAAGAACATGCGAAGTTGTTAGGAGTAAAATCATCTACCTGGAATTTCTTAACGGGAGATAAAACGACTATCATGGAACTGTCTAACAAAGGCTTTAATTTGTATGCCGGAGAGAATGAAAAAGTAAGCGGTGGTTTTGAACATTCTGGCCTGTTCGCTTTAATTGATAAAGACGGAAATATCCGTTGCAGAAAAGATGAATTTGGAAATCCAAACATCTATTATGACGGATTAGATAAAAAAGGCGTTAGAGACATACAGGAAGATATTAAGATATTATTAGAAGAATAGAAATGGAAGATCATTCATTAGAAAAAAAATACAATAAATACATTATTGCGGTTTCAATCTTAATACCAGTTGTAGTGGGTATTTTATTTGTAATTAAATTAAAAGATTTTGGAATCAATGTTGAGCCTCTATCGTTTTTGCCGCCAATATATGCTACTACGAATGGTTTAACAGCAATTGCTTTGGTTTTGGGAGTTATTGCAATTAAAAATGGAAAGCAAAAACTTCATGAACGATTAATGACTTCGGCAATTGCTTTGTCTTTGGCTTTTTTGGTGATGTATGTTGCATATCATATGACGGCTGATTCTACTAAATTAGGCGACTTAAATCATGATGGGATTGTTGATGCGGTTGAAAAAGCAAAAGTCGGTGCTGTTAGATATTTGTATGTTTTTATTTTACTTACACATATCGTTTTATCAGTTGTAATTATTCCTTTCGTTTTGGTTACTTATGTTAGGGCACTTTCAAAGCGTTTTGACAGACATAAAAGAATTGCTAAAATAACCTTTCCGCTTTGGTTGTATGTTGCGGTTACTGGTGTTATAGTTTACCTAATGATTTCTCCTTATTATGCTTAAAATGGAAAATAGAATAAAGAATACAGAAAATAGAAGGGCAAATAAAAGTAGAGTAGTGAATTTTTTTTCAACCAAATACTTCTATGTTCTTTTGTCTATTTTCTTTTCTCTTAGTGTAAATGCCCAATGCGCAATGTGTCGTGCAGCGCTTGCAGGAGATTCGAATATCAAAAAAGCGGAAGCAGTAAACAATGGAATTGTTTATTTAATGGTTATCCCGTATTTACTGGTGGCGGTAATAGGTGTTCTGATTTACAGAATGTACCAGTCAAAAAAGAAAAAGTCAGACAATTAGTCAATTCGATAATTAGATAATGTGTCAATTAGTTAATTATCGAATTGACTAATTGACACATTTTATTTGACTATTATTTTAATCCGTTAACCGATACATTCACCGTTCCGTTTATTTTGATAAAAGCAATAATGGCTTGATTGGTCAGTTGAATTTTATCAAACTGAATATCTTCCATTTTTCCATTGACAAAAACACCCGGCATTGGAGAATAGTTTTTAAGATAGGCAGCCATGTTTTTTTTGCCCTCCTCTAAATTGGGTTGTATTGAATAACGGCAGCTTGCTTCCATTTTTCTTAAAATAAAGCCTTGTCCTAGCCAGCTTGCCGTACGCATTAATTTGCTTTTTGTATCTAAAACATAGTCGAGTTTTTCAAAGTAAATTTCTTTCGTCTGAGGATTGTATTGAGGGAATCCGTTTAAATAAAGAGTTCCGTTTATCGATCCTAAAACATCAAGTGCAATTACCATCTTTCCGTTTTTATGCCAGATCGATACATTTTTTACCGTCACTTTTTTAGTGCCGGAACCAAACTCCTGGCCGGCAAAATTCTTTGTCATAATTTTTGAGGCATCGATATAAGTAGATATGGCTGCTATGTTTGCCGAAATCTGATTTGGGATTTTAGCGACAGGTTTTAATACAATTTTGTTGACGCTGAATTTAGATTCGGGTTGTTTGCCTACTATAGTTTCCATATTACATTTCATTCCCATATCCAGCACAAACTGATCGTTTTTTAGTTTGGCATTTGTTGAATAAACTTCTACGGGAACAATTCTGAGCCAGCTTTCATATGTGTCACTTAGTTGAAATGGCGTGCATATCTTTTCTAATGCCGCTAAAACATTTGGTTTAAAATCCATGGATTTCTCGATGGCTTCATCAATTTTCTTTTCAATCTTAGATTTAAAAATAGAAATCGCTGGATTTACGAGATAAGTAATAGGCATGCTTTTTCCAAAGATTAGCATGGTTGGACTTTCGCTCCAGTCTAAAGATTTAAACTCTGTTTTTGTATTTAATTTCCAGTTCGTCAATGCCACTTCACTAGAAAGGGTAATAACGCCATTGAGGTTGAATTCCCTGGTATCGTATAAGTCAACGCCTAACTTCTTGGTGCCAATACGATATTTAATTGTCGCTTTTAGTGGCAAAATTGTTTTTATCTTTTTGTCCGGGCTTGCGGGATCATTTTGGATTCTTATGGGGGCTTGCTTCCAGATTTTCATCTCGATATCGTCATCGTCGATCGTATTGTCTTCGTAAATCAATCCATTTAGAAGGGAGTTTGTTTGATTTTCAATGTCGGTAAGCTTTACCGTGATAGGCAAATTGATAAAGGAAGGGTTTGCTTCATAAACTAATGGACTAGCATCATCCGGTTCCGGTTTTAAGGTTTCCAGTTTTTGAGCTGTAGAGCAGCTTGTAAGTGCTGCAACTAGTGAGAATAAAGAGATAATGGAAGAAAACTTCATCGTTAAGATTTTTTTTTGTCTGACAAAATTAAGAAAACAATTATATTATAGTGAAAATGTGTAACAATTAGCAAGAAAGCGAGTCTTATTCCAAGAACAAAGGCTAATTATTAACGTTTTCTTACCATAAAAAGGTTAAGAAAAATGTTATTATTGTTTTAAAATTTAACAAATATCACCATGATCGAGATCAAAGATTTGCACAAGTCCTATAAAATGGGCAATTCGGAGTTGCATGTGTTAAAAGGAATTAATTTTAATATTGAAGAAGGTGAGTTGGTTGCAATTATGGGATCATCAGGGTCCGGAAAATCAACACTTTTAAATATATTAGGAATTCTGGATGAGGCCGATTCTGGTAGTTATATTTTAGATAAAACGCCTATTAAGAAATTAAACGAAACAATAGCGTCTAAATATCGTAATAAGTTTTTGGGATTTGTGTTTCAATCTTTCAATCTAATCAACTATAAAACGGCTCTCGATAATGTTGCAATGCCTTTGTATTATCAGGGAATCAAAAGAAAAGAGCGTTATGACATTGCGATGAAATATTTGGAGAAAGTTGGGCTAGGTTCACATTCTCACCATTTACCTAATGAGCTTTCCGGAGGTCAGAAACAACGTGTTGCTATTGCCAGAGCTTTGGCTTCAAATCCAAAAGTTTTATTGGCGGATGAGCCCACAGGAGCTTTGGATACCAAAACGTCCTATGAAGTTATGGAATTGATTCAGGGAATTAACGATGAAGGAAAAACGATCCTTATTGTAACTCATGAACCTGATATTGCCGCAATGTGCAAAAGAAATGTGGTCCTGAAAGACGGATTAATTATCGATGATAAAAAGGTAGAACAAGTTAGAGCTTCATCTTATGTTTAATATTGAGCGTTGGCAGGAAATATTTGAGGCAATCTCTAAAAATCGATTAAGAACGTTCCTTACCGGAGTTTCTGTAGCGTCAGGGATTTTTATTTTAGTGATTTTGCTTGGAGCGGGTAAAGGGCTTCAGAACGGAATTGAGAAGCAATTCGAGCGTGATGCTGCCGGAATTATTGAAGTTTGGTCAGGAACCACAACAAAAGAGTACAAAGGTTTAAATCCGGGAAGACAAATTCAGTTTAGAAACAGTGATTATTCTCAGTCTGTTCAGAAATTTAATGATAAACTGGAGTTGAAGGCGGCAACGCAAAATTATTGGGGAGGGACATTTACCTATGGTAAAGAATCCGGAAGTTATCAATACAGAGGAGTAGATCCGGATTATTCAGGAATAGAGAATCTTACTGTTGTTCAGGGACGATACATAAACAGTAGTGATTTAGCCAATAATGAAAAAGTAGCCTGTATTGGGATGAAACTCAAAACAGATTTGTTTAAAGACAAAGATGCTCTGGGGAAAGAGATCGCGATTAACAATATTAATTTTAAAGTAGTCGGAGTCTTTACTGATCCGGGAGGAGAAAGAGAAGAAACCAGAGCTTACCTGCCAAAAACGACAGTTCAGAGAGCGTATGGTGGTGGGGATAAAATTAGTAACCTGTTTTTTACTTTAAAGAAAACGAATGATTACGATGAAGCTTTGGCGCAGTCTGAAAAATTTACACAAGATTTAAAGAACCTTTTAAAAAGTAAAAATGTAATCGCTCCCAATGACGATAGTGGAGTTGGAGTCTACAATTCAGTGAAAGATGCAAAGCAATTTTATGATTTAAATTTATACATACGATTATTCTTCTGGTGGGTAGGTATTTGTACCATCATTGCCGGAGTTGTTGGGGTAAGTAATATCATGTTGATTATTGTAAAGGAAAGAACAAAGGAAATCGGAATACGAAAAGCACTTGGAGCTTCTCCGTTTTCAATCATTTCGATGATACTTCATGAATCTATTTTTATAACCACTATTGCTGGTTTTGTTGGTTTATTGGCCAGCTTGGCTTTACTGGAATTTGTGGGGCCAATGGTACAAAGTGAGTATTTTAGAGATCCTGAAGTCGATTTTAGTGTAGCTTTAACCACGCTTGCTTTGCTTGTATTTGCCGGCGCTATGGCGGGATTTTTCCCGGCATACCGAGCAGCCAAAATTAAACCTATTGTAGCACTTAGAGACGAATAATTATGTTTAAAAAAGATAATTGGGACGAGATTTTACAGGCTTTGACGGCCAACGTTTTCAGAACGATTCTAACTGCTTTTGGGGTGTTCTGGGGGATCTTTATTTTGGTCATTTTACTGGCAGCTGGAAATGGTTTGGAGAATGGTGTGAAAAAAGATTTTGACGGAATTGCGACAAATACCATGTTTATGTGGAGTCAAACAACATCAAAAGCTTACAAAGGTTTGCCTAAAACACGTCGTTATGATTTTAGAAATAGTGATGTTGGTGCTTTAAAAGCAGCCTTGCCGGATTTGTTATATGTGTCACCACGAAATCAGCTGGGGGATTTTAACGGGAGTAATAATGTGGTTCGCGGTACAAAAACTTCGGCATTTACCATTTACGGGGATTACCCGGAGTTGATCAAACAGCAACCGATGGATATTATCAAAGGACGATTTGTTAATCAACAGGATATTCTTGAGAGACGAAAAGTTGCAGTAATTGGTAAAGGTGTTATCAGTGAGCTTTATGGAAAAGGAGAGGAAGCAATTGGGACATATGTGAAAATCAACGGAATCAATTTTATGGTTGTAGGAGTTTATAATTCAAAACAACAAGGAGGAAATGCAGAACAGGAACAGAAAAATATATTTATTCCCTTTACCGCTTTTCAACAAGCCTTTAATTATGGGGATAAAGTTGGCTGGATGGCACTTACTGCAAAAGATGAAACTTCGATTACCGATTTAAAGCCAAAAATTCTGGAAATCATTAAAGCACTTCATTCTGTAAATCCTACAGATGAGCGTGCTGTAGGTAATTTTGATTTGTACGAGCAGTTTAATAAAGTGCAAAGTTTGTTTAATATCTTGAAAATCATTGCTTATTTTGTGGGAACATTGGTTTTGATTTCGGGAGTAATTGGTATTTCAAATATTATGCTTATTGTAGTTAAAGAACGTACCAAAGAAATAGGTATTCGCCGGGCTTTAGGGGCTACCCCTGCTGCTATTCGAGGGCAAATTTTAGCTGAATCTATATTTTTGACGATCATTTCAGGTATGCTGGGTATTGCAGTGGCAACCGGAATTATAGCAATTCTAAACATGGTTTTAGATTCGATGCCTCCGGAAAGCAATATGATGTTTGCTAATCCAAGCGTCGATTTAGGAGTTGTATTTGTGGCTTTAATCATATTAGTAGGATCTGGTTTGCTAGCGGGATTTATTCCGGCACAGACCGCAATTAATGTAAAGCCGGTAGATGCTTTGCGAACAGAATAAATTATCAATCAGAATATAATCGAATTAAACTGAAAACACAATGAAAAAAGGAGTAACCGTAACCATTTTAATCTTTATTGCTATAGTTTTTTTTGGCGCACTATATTACTTGTACGCTAAGAACCAAGAATCTCCGATTGTTTTTAAAACGGAGAAAGCAGAGATTAAAACGATCGTGAAGAATACAATTGCAACGGGTAATATTCAGCCTAATGAAGAGGTCTTAATCAAACCAAACATCTCAGGTATTATCGAAGAAGTGTATATCAAAGCAGGAGAGAAAATTAAGGCAGGCGATATGATCGCAAAAATCAGAGTTGTAGCCAATGTTTCTAATGTTAGTAGTACCCAAAATCAGGTACAGACAAGTAAAATTGCTTTAGACAATCAGGAGAAAATTTACCAAAGACAAAAAATATTATTTGACAAAGATGTAATTTCTGCAAATGATTTTGATGCTGCACAATTGGCATACAAACAGGCAAAACAAAACTATCTTGCTGCCAAACAAAGTTTGGATATTGTAAAAACAGGAACAACAACATCACTAGGAAATTATGCCAACACTTTAATTCGTTCAACGGTAAATGGAATGGTATTGGCGGTTCCGGTTAAAGTAGGAAATCAGGTTATTGAAAGTAATAATTTTAATGAAGGAACTACTATTGCAAGTGTTGCAGATGTAGGAAGAATGATTTTCATTGGAAAAATTGATGAATCTGAAGTAGGAAAGATCAAAGAAAGAATGCCAATTGAGATCACAGTTGGAGCTATCGAAAACAAGAAGTTTGATGCAGTTCTGACCGATATAGCTCCTAAGGGAGTTGTGGAAAACGGAGCAATCCAGTTTGAAATTAAAGCGGCTTTAGAGAATAGAGATGCGACTTTTATCAGAGCAGGTTTAAGTGCTAATGCTTCGATTATCTTAGAAAAAGCAGATAAAGTTTTGGCAATCAAAGAATCATTGGTGCAATTTGATAAAAAAACGCAAAAGCCATACGTTGAGATTGAAACTACTCCTCAAAAATTTCAAAGAAAAGATTTGGTTTTAGGAGTTAGTGACGGAATTTATGTTCAGGTGAAAAGCGGAATTAAAGCTTCGGATAAAATTAAAATCTGGAATCAGGGATTGATTACTGAAACAGAAAAGAAATAATTGGGACAAATAAAGAGTTTTTGGTTTTTAAAAAAATGTTAAATTTGCGTAGTAGGGTTACTATGCTTTCATTCAAAATATATGAAAATAAATAAATATAATAGTCTGGTTTTTGCGATGTTATTTGGGTTTGGCTTATCTGGCCAGGCGCAGGCAAAGAAATGGACCTTGGAAGAATGTGTTCGTTATGCATTAGAAAATAATATTACGATAAAGTTGTCAGAACTGGATGTTCAAAATGCAGCGATTGACAAAAGGGCTGCCTTTGGAAGTTATCTTCCGTCAGTAAGTGGTAATGCATCACATTCCTGGAACATTGGTTTGAATCAGGATCTTACAACCGGTCTTTTGCGTAATCAAACGACACAGTACTCTTCTGTAGGTTTAAGTGCGGGAGTTGATATTTATAAAGGTTTGCAAATTCAAAATACGTATAGAAGAACAAAACTTGCCATCATAGCTTCACAATATCAATTGCTGAAAATTCAGGAAGATATTTCACTGAATGTGGCCAATGCCTTCCTTCAGATCCTTTCGAATAAAGAAGATTTAAAAATAAAACAAGAACAGCTAACCATTGATGAAAAACGTTTGGCACGTTCTGAAGAAATGGTTAATGCCGGGACTATTCCCAGAGGTGATTTGTTTGATTTAAAAGCAACTGTGGCAACTGACAAACAAAATATCACCGTTTCAGAAAATAATTTCTTAATCTCAAAATTGAGTTTGGCCCAACTTTTACAACTAAAAGAATTTACAGATTTTGATGTGGTAGATGATACTAACGCAAAAGATGAAAATAACATTATGGCTCAAACTCCGGATGAGATTTACAACAAAGCAAAAGAAACAAGAACTGAACTAAAACTGGCGCAAACCAATCTTGAAATTGCACAGAAAAGTGTTACTATTGCAAAAGGAGCTTATCAGCCAACATTAAGAGGATTCTATGGATTCGATACCAGAGCGAGTTACAGTGACCGAACCAGACTGGATGAAAATAATAAACCCTATTCTGTAGGGCCGGATCCAATATTTAAACAGTTCAGTGATAATAAAGGACATAATTTTGGTTTTCGTTTAGATGTGCCAATTTTTAATGGTTTTTCAATTCGAAATAATGTAGAGCGCAGTAAAGTAAGTTTAGAAAAATCTAAAATAGATTTAGAGCAAAAAAGTTTAGATTTGCAACGTAATGTTTATACAGCTTTTACAAATGCGAAAGGAGCTTTAAATACTTACGAATCGTCTACCGTAACATTAGAAGCAAGACAGCAGGCCTATAACTATGCGAAAGAAAAGTATGATGTAGGTTTAATGAATTCTTTTGATTTTACTCAGGCACAAACATTGTTAACAAATGCGCAGTCCGATGTGATCCGAACAAAATACGATTACATATTTAAAATAAAAATATTAGAATTCTACTTTGGAATTCCAATTGTTCCAATTGTTACAAAATAATTTATTATGTCTAAAAAAACGATTTATCTTTTAGTAGGTGGCGCAGTAGTGCTTATAGCAGTTTTAGTTGGTCTTTCGAAAGCAGGAGTTATTGGGAATAAGGATGAAGGAACAGAAGTAGAAATTTCAAAAGTAGTAGCTTCAACAATTGTTGAAACAGTTTCTGCCACGGGTAAAATCCAACCTGAGATAGAAGTTAAATTATCGTCAATGGTTTCGGGTGAAATTATTGCGTTAAACGTAAAAGAAGGTCAGGTGGTTAAAAAAGGAGATTTATTGGTAAAAATAAACCCTGATTTGTATACCTCAGGTTTAGAACGTTCTGTTGCTAACTTGTCTGGTACTAAGGCTGGTTTAACACAGTCCCAGGCTAGTTTTAAAGAAGCAAAGGCAAGTTACGATCGTAATAAAACGCTATATGAAAAGGGAGTAATCTCAAAATCGGATTGGGATAAAGCAATTTCGACTTATGAAGTAGCCAAGGCGACCCAACAAAATGCGTATTATAATGTTAAGAGCGCTTCGGCATCAGTAACAGAAGCCAGAGACAATTTAGGACGTACTTTAATTTATGCTCCTGCTGATGGAACAATTTCAGTTTTAAATGTTGAATTGGGAGAGCGTGTTTTGGGAACGCAGCAAATGGCAGGAACAGAGCTTTTGCGTGTGGCGAACCTTAACAATATGGAAGTAGAAGTGGATGTAAACGAAAATGATATCGTTAAAGTAAAAATTGGCGATGAAGCAAACGTTGAAGTTGATGCCTATTTAAAAAAGAAATTTAAAGGTACTGTAACTAGTATTTCTAATTCTGCGAGTACAGCGTTAACTTCAGATCAGGTGACGAACTTTAAAGTGAAAGTGCGTATCCTGAAAGAATCTTATCAAGACTTACTGGAAGGACAACCCAATACCTATTCACCTTTCAGACCCGGAATGACCGCTACAGTCGATATTATTACCAAAACTAAAAAGAATGTTTTGGCAGTGCCTATTAGTTCAGTTGTTGTGAAATCAGATACTACTGCCGTAAAAGACTTTAAAGTAGATGATCCGAACGAAGACAAAAAAGCAGCTCCGAAAAGCGATAAGAAGTTTGAGTGTGTTTTTGTAAGAGTAAGAGATAAGGCTAAAATAAGAGTTATTAAAACGGGTATTCAGGACGATACTAATATCGAGGTAATGTCAGGACTAAAATCGGGAGATGTTGTGATCACAGGGCCCTATACTACCGTTTCTAAAGATTTAAATTCTGGAGATAAAGTAAAGCTTAAAACAGCAGATGCTCCTAAGAAATAATTTATATTACTATCAATTTTAAAAATACACACATTGTCTTTTATTCTCAATATTGAAACAGCTACTAAAAATTGCTCCGTATCCATTGCTAAAAATGGAGAAACAATTATATGCAGGGAAATAGCCGAAGAAGGTTATTCGCACGCCGAAAAACTACATGTTTTTATCGAAGAAGTAATTGCTGAAGCGGGTATCGCAGTTGAGGATTTGGTGGCTGTTGCTGTGAGCCAGGGACCAGGTTCTTATACCGGCCTGCGCATTGGTGTTTCGGCAGCCAAAGGATTATGTTTTGCTTTAAACATTCCGTTGATTGCGGTTGATACTTTACAAACCTTGGCGTCACAGGCCAAAGTTGCCGAAGGAAAAATTATTCCGATGCTCGATGCCAGAAGAATGGAAGTTTATAGTGAAGTGTTTACAGCGGATTTAAAAGTAGAAAGAACGATTCAGGCTGAAGTTATTACTGAAGACTCTTTTAAAGAGTATACAGAGGCTGTTTATTTTGTGGGAGATTGCGCCGATAAATGTAAAACAGTTTTAACCCAGCCGAATTTTGTTTTTTTAGAAGAGATCAGATATCCTTCTGCTGCTGCAATGAGTAAAATCAGTTATGATAAATATCAAAAAAGCGACACTGTTGATGTCGCTTATTTTGAACCTTACTATTTAAAAGATTTTATGATGGCGCCTCCATCAAAAAAAGGCTAAAACCTTTTTATTTTTGAAGTGTATACGGCTGAACTGAAATTCCGGCTTCATCTAAAGCTGCTTTGCAATTTTCTAAAGTCTCAGAAAAGACAGCTCCGTAATTAGCATTTTTTGCCCATGGACGTACTGCGAACTCTACTGAACTGGCTGTTAGGTTTTTAACAAAAACTTCTGCGGCAGGCTTTTTAAGCACTTTCGGATTGTTGTTTAAAACGTTCAGCAGAATGTCTTTTGCCTTTTTGATATCAGAATCATAAGAAACGGCAAAAGTAAGATCTGCTCTACGTTCCCCCTGCATCGAATAATTGATAATCGTTCCGTTTGATAAAGCCCCATTAGGCACAAAAACTGTTTGATTGTTGGCTGTTAACATCTTGGTTACAAAAATCTGAATTTCTACCACTGTCGCAATAATTCCACCCGAGGTTTCGATTGTATCGCCAACTTTGAAAGGTTTGAAAACAATAATTAGCATTCCTCCTGCAAAGTTTGAAAGTGACCCTTGCAAAGACAAACCTACCGCAAGTCCCATGGCTCCTAATATGGCAACAAAGGATGACGTTTCTATACCCAATTTTGAAATAAAAGTCACAAACAATAAAATTCGGAGTGCCCAAATTAAGATGTCAGAAAGGAATCGGGTTAAAGTAGGATCCAAATTTCTTTGCACCATTATTTTTGTAATGATTCTGTTTATTAATCTGATGGCATAGATTCCGACAAATAAAATGATGAATGCCGAGATTAATTTTGGAGAATAATCAATTAATACGTTAATAAATTTAGTAGCATAATTGCTAATCTGTTCTGAATTGTACATATTTTTAGAATAAAAAAACCTTCCCAAAGAGAAGGTATATTAGTTTTGCAAATATAAAGATATTTCCCGGTATAAGAAAAAGGAGTTTTATTCCTTCTTAGGAGCTTCGTCAATAACTTCATCTGCTTTAGTGACTGCTTTTTCGCTGATATCGGCTACAGTTTCTGAAACAATTGTCTTGGTTTCCCCGGTAAGTTCACTTGTTTTTTCTTTTACGGTATCGATTACATCGCCTATAGAGTCGGACGCTTTCTCAACATATTCGCTAACAATGTCTTTCGCCTGGTGCGCATACTCCGTTGCCGTTTCAATCAGTGGCTCTGATGCTTCTTTGGCTTTTGTGAAAGTTTCTTCGGCAAAGGTCTCTGCTTTATCAATATAGGGAGCAGCAGCTTCTTTGGCCTGTTCAAAAGTAGTTTCGGCCTGGTGTGCCAAATCAGTAGCAGAATCTTTGGCTGTGCCAAACAAATTCTTAAAGAATGAAGATAATCCCATAGTTTTGATATTGATTAGTTTAGAATACAATATTAACTATTTTTAAAGAATTACAACATTTTTACAGTAATAATTTGTTGATAATAAGTGAGATATGTTTTTTTATAAAAAAAGCGCCTACCATTGACAGACGCTTTTTGTTCTTTTTATCGTATAAAAAAATTAAGCATTTAAAGCTTCTACTTTAATCCCTTCATCGTTTAACATGCTTTTCAGCATATTTTCGATTCCACTTTTTAAAGTGAAAGTAGAAGATGGGCAACCACTACAAGCTCCTTGTAGAATTACCTTTACTGTTTTATCCTCTTCATTATAAGAGTCAAAAGCAATATTTCCACCGTCAGCAGCAACTGCAGGTTTTACATACTCCTCTAGAATGTTTATGATTTGTTGTGAGGTAACATCTAATTTATCAAAAGCTTCGTCTTTTGTAATATCATTTTTAGTGGCTACTTCAATAAGGCTTTCGTCTAAAACAGTTCCTCCATTTTCAATAAACTGCTTAATAAAAGTTCTTACTTCAAGCGTAATTTCCTGCCAGTCGTTGATGTCGTATTTGGTTACCGAAATGTAGTTTTCATCAATAAAAACTTCTTTCACATACGGAAATTTGAATAATTCTTTGGCTAATGGAGAAGAAGCAGTCTGATCGATGTTTTTATACTCAACAGCATTTCTGGTCAGCATTCTGCTCACCACAAATTTTAGAGCTGCAGGATTTGGAGTTGTTTCTCCATAAACCGTAATAGGTTGCTTTTTGGCTTGGGTTTCTTCAACTTTAATGATTACGCCTCCCTTGTCTACAAATGATGTAATTTGTTCCGCAACAGCGTCTTTTACATCGTCCCATTCTACAATACTATATCTTTTGATTGCGATAAAGTTTCCTGAAATATAAACGGTTTTTACGAACGGTAAATAGAATAATTGTTGTGCTAAAGGAGATGCTTGTGCTTCGTCAATATTTTTGAATTCAAAACTTTGATTCTGAGTAATGAAATCCTCAAATTCGAATTTTAATATCGTAGGATTCTGAGTTTCTTTTATGGTGATTTTTGTCATGATTTGTAATTTTTCACAAATTTACTAAAGTTATTTTCTACTAATACCTATATTTGATTTTTTAATAAAATAATTAAGACTCTTTTCAAATTAATCGTATTAAATTAGAAGAGTGTAAAATATATTCGGTCAATATTGTCTTTATGAAATTTAGAATCAGGGTTTTATTGTTTTTTCTAATTGCATCAGCCTATTCTTATTCACAAGAAGGAATACCGGTTTACTCTGATTATTTGTCAGATAATTATTATTTGATTCATCCGTCGATGGTAGGAGCGGCAAATTGTGCCAAAATAAGGCTGACCGCCAGGAAACAATGGTTTGGTCAGGAAGATGCTCCATCTTTGCAAACTTTGACTTTTAATGGCAGGATAGGAGAACGATCTGGTGCCGGGATTATTGTTTTTAATGATAAAAACGGTTACCATTCTCAAAAAGGGATAAAACTTACCTATGCGCATCATATTATGTTTTCAAGGGATGAATTTGATTTAAATCAGTTGTCATTTGGTATTAGTGGAGGAGTGATTCAGAGTCAATTGGATGAAACTAAATTTGGAAGTACTTTTGATCCAATCGTTTTCGGTTCCATTCAAAAAGATTCGTACTTTAATGTTGATATTGGAGCATCGTACAATTATCTTGATTTTTATGCTCATGCAACGGTTCAGGGGCTGCTGGAAACTAGAAGAGAATTATATACAGAATATGAGAGTAATAATCTGAGAAAATTTCTGTTAAGCGCAGGATATGTTTTTGGAAAAAAAAGTAAAGTAACCTGGGAACCTTCGGTATTGTTTCAGGTGTTCGATAAAACCAAAGAAAAATCTATTGACGTAAATCTTAAAGCATACAAAAATATGGACTTTGGAAGTTTATGGGCTGCCTTGTCTTACCGAAAAAGTTTTAACGGTACGCAATACAGCAGTACAAGTGGAGTAGCTGCACAAAAGCTGCAATATATTACACCGATCATTGGTGTAAACTATAAAAATTTTATGTTTGCCTACACTTATTCGCAAGTTACAGGCGATGTGAAATTTGATACAGGTGGTTATCACCAAATTACGCTGGGAATCAATTTATTTTGTAAAAAGGAACGTTACGACTGTAATTGTCCTGCAATTAACTAAAAAAATAGTATGCTAATTAAATCTGTAAATGGAAAAACACCTTTGATTCCAGAGGATTGTTATGTTGCTGAAAATGCTACAATTGTGGGTGAAGTTACTTTTGGAGCTTCTTGCAGTGTTTGGTTTAACGCCGTTATTCGCGGTGATGTTAACTTTATTACAATTGGAAATAAGGTGAATATTCAGGATGGGGCTGTTATTCATTGTACTTATCAAAAACACCCTACTATTATAGGAAATAATGTCTCGATAGGACATAATGCTATTGTTCATGGCTGTACGATTCACGATAATGTTTTGATCGGGATGGGTGCTATCGTTATGGACAATTGTGTTGTCGAAAGCAACTCAATTATTGCGGCTGGTGCTGTTGTTACCCAAAATACAGTAATTACTTCAGGAAGTATTTATGCGGGTGTTCCGGCTAAAAAAGTCAAGGACATCGATCAGTCAGATTTTGCAGGTGAAATTGAACGTATTTCAAACAATTACGTAATGTATTCCGGTTGGTTTAAAAATGAAGAATAAAAAAAATAATCAAAAAAATAGAAATTCCAAATTTCAAGGTTTGACACTTTTGGAATTTGGAATTTCTATTTTTGGAATTTAATAAATTATAAATTTATCCTTTCGAAAAAAGCTGTTTTATAACTTTCGCTAATTGGAATTCGTTTGTCACTAATCAAAACTTTATTTTTTTGAATGGATTTTACATGTTTTATATTGATGATATAAGAGCGGTGAATTCGCGAAAAACCTTTGTTTGAAAGCAGGTTTTCAAGTTTGATTAAACTAATTAGGGTAAGTGTAAATTTATTATCAATAGTATATATTTTTACGTAATCTTTAAGTCCTTCGATAAATAGTATATCAGAAAAATTCATTTTTACATTTTCGTATTCTGCTCTTACGAACATAAAATCCTGTTCTGTTTCAGCTCCGGCAGTGTTTTCAGAAATAGCCTGAACCGTTGTGGCCGGGTGTAAAACCTGCTGTGCCCGTACGACCGATTTTAGAAAACGATGGAACGGAATGGGTTTTACCAGATAATCTACTGCACCCAGATTAAAACCTTCTACAGCATAATCAGAAAAAGCGGTTGTAAAAATAACCAAGGGTTTCTTTTCAATCGTATTTAAAAAATCAATTCCGGAGAAATGGGGCATCTGTATGTCCAGAAAAATCAAATCAACATTGTTTTGATTGATAAAAGAAACAGCATCAATAGCATTGTTAAAAGTATGGACTAATTCCAGAGAATCTACTTTTCGAACAAAATCTTCCAGTAACTCAACCGCTAAAGGTTCATCGTCTATAATTACACATTTCATCTGCTGAAGTTTTAATTTTAAAAATTTTGTTTAGAGCCAAAAGTACTTTTAAACCAGTAAAATAAGTTTTAAAATTATCATAAAATACGGGCCATATTTTAAATGCCTCTTCTGTCTTCGGGGTCTTGTTATGAGGGAATTTTTTATGAAATTGTAATTCATCATATTCAATTAATTGCAGTTTGAATTTTATCTAATTCCAGATTCAAATGCACACGAAAATATTTGTCATCCTGCGTTATATCAAGTTTGTGCGCATTGGGATAGAGTAAATCCAGGCGGTTTTGGATATTCACTAATCCGATACCTGAATTTCCGGGATCTTTAATATAGTTTTCAATTGTATTTTCGATCCAGAAATCCAGACTGCTGTTCAGAATGAATATCTTAATTTTAACATGGGCTGCACCTTTATAATCTGTTCCGTATTTGAATGCATTTTCGACAAACGAAATCAATAACAGGGGCTCAATAAACTTGTTTCTGGTGTCTCCATGAACATTGATAACGATGTCTTCAATATTGTTTAATCTTAGTTTTTGTAGTTCAATGTAGTTTTGGATATAATTGATTTCTTTTTCTAAATCAACTGTTTTATTATCGGTTTCATACAGCATATACCGCATTAGTTCAGATAAGGTAACGATGGCATCAGGAACTAAATCAGATTTTTTGTGTGCCAGAGAATAAATACTATTTAAAGAATTGAATAAAAAATGCGGATTGGTTTGTTTGCGCAAATAAATTAATTCTGTATTTGTTCGATGGGTTTCGGCAATTAATTTGTTTTGCTGATTGTTGTAAAATTCTGTCAGTGTTCTGATAATAGCACTGATGGTGATGATTAAAATATAAAAAAAAGAGGGGCCAATTTTAAAAAACAAAGGCTGTCTTGTCGCTAAGACCGCTCTTACTCTTGTTCCTCTGTACATTAATTTAAGATCTCCAGGAGGAGGTAAATTTTTTAGAGGTCTTGCCTGACTAAAATCAGGAATAAAATAATTGATTCTGATAATCATAAAAAGCAAAATCAGGACAAATACAAACACAAAATAGAGCCAGTATTTTTTCTCTAGAAGTAAAACAGGAACCAGATAAAAATAGTTCAGATAAAACAAAACAATTCCCGTACTCCACTGCACATAAAAATCAGTACTGACTTTAAACGGACTTTCATAAAATTGAATTAATGAAGTCAGAATAAAGAAAACCCAGATGATAGCATGAAGCAAAATTTTGTTTGAACTTGTATTTCTGATTGTATCGAGTTTCATTTATAATTTTATTTTTAATAAAATTAAATCATTTTTGGTTACTGTTGGCGATCTATTTTGATTGAGCCTGATTACGACTAAATTTGCCACTTTTAAAGCATCACTTTCTGTTACAAAACTTTTAGAGTCGTTAATGACGGGAATAATAGCCTGCTTGATAATGATTTTGTTCTTTAAAGCAATCGAATAACCCCAACCTGACGTAGTTTTGAAGGCTTCGATTTTAAAAGTTTCATTTTTCGCACAGGCTAAAAATTGTAAAATGAGTATCATAAGTAATACATTCTTCCAGATTTTACTCCAGAAGAACTGCATTTTTATTTTAGTTGTCATCACTTGTTTGCTCCTCTAAAGGTTTAAATTCCCAGGCATCGTCAAAATAAGTGGAGCCTGTTCTTCCCAACATATAAAAACCACGATTGTTGATCGCAAAACCTACAGCATCTGTTCGGCTGGCGCCTTCCATGGGTGTTTTTTCTGCCCATAAATCGGTAGTTGGATTATACTCCCAGATCGTTTTGATGTTTTCACCGCCTACAACATATCCTAAACCGTTCATTGTAAAACTTGAGGCATTTGAGCGAACAATAGCATAATCGTCATTGTAAGAGTTGTCATCATCGGTATCTTTATCGATGTCGCGTTTTCTGGTCCACACATCGGTTGCGGGATTAAATTCCCAAAAGTCTTCCTGATAAACACCGTTATTACTTCCTGTTCCAAGATAAACTTTATCGGCAATTACAAAAGCAGTTGCGTTACGTCTTTTATTTCCGCTAAAACCATTTACAAGAGTCCAGGCATTGGTCTGGTCGTTGTATTGATAGAAATCTTTCAGATAATTTCCGTCATAACCAGTCCCAAAATAAGCTTTTCCACCGGCCTGAAAACCTACTGCTGCGTAACGGCCCGTTCCGGCGAAATCAGTTTTTTGAGTCCAGGTATTGTTGGTGGGATTGTACTGATAAAAGTCTTTTAATTTATTCGTTCCGTCATAGCCCAAACCAATATAACCTTTTTGATTTAGAGCAAAAGCCGAGGCAGAACTTCTTCCGATGCCTGGGAAATCAGCTTTTTGTTCCCAGTAATCTCCGGTCGAATTGTAAGACCATAAATCTTTTAAATAGACATCTCCGGTATAACCTGTTGTTACATAAGCATAATCGCCAATTACAAAACTAGTTGCACTGGATCTGGCAGGTCCGTCAAATGCGGACTTTTTAATCCAGTTTCCTATTAAATCTTCGTCGCTATCGTTGCTGCAGCCTATGAAAAAGAGGCTTGAAAACAACGCTGCGAATACTATTCCTTTTTTAAAATTATTCATAATGTATTAAGTTTATTTAGTGTTTGTATTTGATGCCAATTCCCAAGACATATCCGTTACCAGGATTAAAATCGTAGACTTTATGATTGTCTCTGTCAATCAGGTTGTATTTTTTGTTAAAATCATATCCGGCTTTAAAATTGAGAAACCAGTTTTCGTCTACATTTCTTTCATATTCAAATGCTGTAGTCATTTGTGATAAAGTAGTTTTTACAGCATTGTTAATCGATTGATTTGTGGCATTTAAATGATAAAAACTACCATTAAAACTATTGGTCAGTCTAAATTTGTTGCGGACAGTATTCGAGTAGGTAATCTTTGAATCCGGAAAACCAATTTGCAAACTGTTTTCATTGTTAAATGTATAGAGGAAAGACACTATAGGTAAGAACTTAGCATTGCCCAGTGCAGTCGATCTCGCAATTCCAATCTTAAGGCTTGCTCGTGAATTGAACTGTTGACTCATTTCTAAACTTCCCAAAAGAGAAAGATCGCTCAGATCCGCATTACTTTGAAAATTTAGCGTTGGGGTAATCAAAAAATTCAAATTCATTGTATTTGAAAGATCATGTGAAATCTCAAATTTGTTTTGAATTTGATTGAATTGTTCTTCATCTTCTCTCGTTTTGTAACTCTCTAATTCATAATTCGCACTCAGATTCGAATATTCTAATGTGTTTGTTATTTTGGTTTTACCATCCAATTTATTGCTGTAGAAAATGTCAATACTGCTTTGGGTGAAATCAATTTTATTTGTTGGTTCCGTTTTTAAACTAAGGTTAATTTCAATTTGCTCCTGAGCTTTCATACTAAAAAACGAAATCAACAGAATCGAACTAATTAGGATTCTTATTTTCATTGTTTATTTATTGGTTCAAAAGTAGGAGGCTAATAGTTTTAAAAAAAAGAAGATATATGTATGGCTATTTTTGATAGACTAAACAGCCGTTTTTACGGCTGAATAGGGTATTGACTGGTGATTGATCTGTTATAGATGATTTATGGCTGTTTATAGTGCAAAAAAGCAGGACTGTATATGTTATGATGCAGCGCGAAAGAGGGGCGTTTATATTTGTTCAAAAAATTAGATTATGCACAAGTATATATTGATGTTGTTTTTAGCGATCGGCCTGTTTTCATGCGGAACCGATTCGGATGCAGGCGAGTTTGTGGTTGGATCCGATTATCTGGCTGTAGGTAATAAGGTTATTTTGATTGATACCATGAGTGTAGAGGTGTCAACAATAAACTTTGACTCTTTGGTTACTTCCAATCAAAAGCGGATTTTGGTTGGGAATTATGAAGACCCGATTTATGGAAAAGTAAAATCGAACAGTTATTTTCAACTGGCTTCAGATTCTTATACTTTAAAAAATGACGGATCTGATACGGAAACTACCAACTATGTTTTTGATTCCATTTCGATGATTCTTAAATACGATAAGTACTATTATGGGGATACCACCAGAGTGCAAACATTTCATATTCATCGACTGATTCAGAAAGTAAAACCCAATACTGAGAATTACAATTTTTATAACAATTCGGTTTTAAGTTATAGTGATGAAAGTCTGGGCGCTATTTCATTCAAACCCAGACCAGTTGAGAAGGATTCTGTTAATATTAAGATGAGCAGTGCTTTTGGAGCCGCACTTTTTCAGAAACTCAAGAAGAGAGAAATCACAGATTTTGATAGTTTTAATGAATATTTAAAAGGGCTAGTTCTTGTTCCGTCTACTTCAAATTCAGGAAGTGTTATTGGCTTTCATGTGGCGACGAGTAAAGTGCGGCTGTATTATTCAAAATATCAGGCAAATACTGAGGAAATTCCGTACATCATTGATTTTGAAATTTCAGATGCACAAAAGCAATTTAATTCTATTTCTTCGGATAAAACCGGGACAATAATTCAAAATTTGCCGGCCTCGAATAGTAAATTATCAAGTTCATTGACCAATCGACAGGGGTTTATTCAAGCTGGTACCGGAGTCGCTTGTAGGATTGATTTTCCAAACATTAAACAATTGAAGAATATTTCGGCTAATGGGGCAATTGTTGATGCGCAATTGGTTCTAAAAGCGGTTAACAATACCTACTCAGAAAAATACCCACTGGCAGATTCTTTAAAAATTTATGTAAGCGACAACTTAAACCGAATTAGTACTTCATTGGTCAATTCAGCCGGAACTGCAGTATTTGGTCTTTTGAATAAGAAGAGTGATGAGTTTAATGAAAATGTTGGTTATTCGATTCCGATTGGTTATTTCCTGCAGAAAGAAATGTTGAAACAATCTAATATCAGGTCCTCTCTTATTCTCACCTTACCCGGAATTTCCAAAACAGTGAATCGGATTGTTTTAGGTGATCAAAAACATTTGAACAATAAACTTCAGCTTAAAATTTATTACATCTCTTATTAAATGAAAACTAAAATTATCTGTTTAAGCTGTCTCATTTTGATGTCGCTTACTTCGTTTTCTCAAAGTATTTCAAGTTCTCCTTATTCGTTATATGGTCTAGGAAGTGTGTATGACTCCGATTTTGGAGATATTCCGTCTATTGGATCTTCGGGAATTGCTTTACCGTCTGCTACTTTTATCAATAATCTAAATCCAGCTTCCTTAGGGTATCTGCCACAGTACCATTTTATGTTTGATATTGGAGGAAAAGCCATTTCGACCACTTATCAAGGCAGTTCACGAAGCGAAAGTCGTAATAATTTTCAATTTTCACATTTGGCGTTTGCTTTTCCGGTAACTAAAAATTCAGGATTTACTATCGCGATACGTCCATACTCGAGTGCGGCTTTTAAAATTTCGAACTTAAAATTACCAATAGGAAACAGTCAGGATTTTTATTATTTAACTGCGGCAGGTTCCGGCGGATTAAATAATTTAGATTTGTCTTATGGCTACCGATTCGGTAAGAAATTATCCGTTGGAGCTTCGGCATCTGTGCTGTTTGGAAATACAACCGACAACAGAAGTTTTTTAATCATGAATTCCGTCACAAGCATTCAAAAAAAAACAAATTACAATGGTCTGCGTGCAACATTAGGTGCTCAGTACCAAATTGATTCTACTTTTACCGTTGCAACAACTTTTAAAGTGCCAAGCCAGATAAAGGCGTCCAAAGTACAAACCGTTCAGACCATTGCCGATGATGTAGTGACAACAATAGAGTCTAATGTAGTTTCGGATACAGATGATTATTATATGCCTTTAGAAATGGGTATCGGAATCAGTAAGCGTTTTAGGAGCAATTTAAACATGACGCTGGATTATGAAAAAAGCCTGTGGGGTAATACCAATCAATCGGAATTGTACGGTAATTTTGTAAACCAGGATCGATTTGCTTTGGGATTTACCTACAGTGGGAGAAAAAATATCCGTAAATACTGGGATAGGGTTCAGTATGCTGCGGGAGCAAACTTTGATACCGGTTATCTGGAAATCGACGGAAAAAGAATCAACAATGCCGCAATTTCGATAGGGCTTACTTTACCCATCGAAAATACAAATTCATCTTTAAATATTTCTTATTCGTACGGACAAAGGGGAAGGATTTCGGATAATCTAATCAAAGAAAACTATCATAAAATATCTCTTAATTTATCTTTGGACGGAATTTGGTTCGTCAAACGAAAATTTGAATAAGGCTTTAAAAATCCTTTTCGATCACGGGATATTTGTATTCTAAAATCGATTTTAAAACTTCAGGATTTGAATTGACGTAAAATACAGGTTCACTTTTTGGGTTGGTGGTAAAACCAACTGTCTCACGCAGGATATTTTGCGTTTGTCTTGCAACAGCTTCTCCCGAATCAATGATGCGGATGTGTTCAGGAAGAATTTTTTTGATTTGCGGAATCAAATAGGGATAATGACTGCAGCCCAGAACAAGATAATCGATATTGGCATCAATCATAGGTTGTAGGTAGGATTCCAGTAATTGAGTCATTTCCGGAGAATATAAGTTCCCGTCTTCAATAAGCTGAACGAGTCCGTAGCCCACTTGCTCAATAATAGTAGTATGTTGGAACATTTCGGCAGTTTTATTAAACAATTCACTGTTTAAGGTTCCTTTGGTCGCTAATATTCCGATGACCTGTGTTTTCGAATTGGTGGCAGCCGGTTTAATAGCCGGTTCAATTCCGATAAAGGGAATATCATAATCAGCGCGAAGCTCACGAATTGCATTGGTTGTTGCCGTATTACAGGCTACAACAATTAGTTTACAGTTTTGTTCCAGTAAAAAATCAACATTTTTTTTACTTAAAGCAACAATCTCTTCTTTTGTTCTTTGACCGTAAGGAGCATTTTTACTGTCGGCTAAATAAATGGTCTTTTCGTTTGGAAGTAACTCATGAATGGCGTTCCAGATGGAAGTTCCTCCAATACCAGAATCAAAAACGCCTATAGGATTGTTGTTTGTCATAGTACAAATTTAATGTTTTTTGAAATAAATGCGGATGTCAATTAAAAGGAAATCTTAGGATGTTTTGTTTTTTTACTCGCAAAGACACCAAGACGCAAAATTTGTTTTTTGTGGTAGTGCTGATGAGGTTTTTACTGCGGTATGGTTTAGTCCCTATGGGACATCTTTGTTTTGTTTGAGTTTTTTGGTTACCGATATTTGACTCCTAAAGGAGTAGAGTATGGGATATATCTCGGAGAGATTACATGTTTGTGAACAAGTCTGTCTAATGTGGGGGTTCTGAAGGGATTAGATTGGGTTTGCCTTACTACATTTTCTTGTAGTATGGTTTAGTTGCTATGGGACATTTTTGTTTTTTGAGTTACCGATATTTGACTCCTAAAGGAGTAGAGTATGAAGGGGGATATATCGGAGAGATTACATGTTTGTGAACAAGTCTGTCTAATATGGATGTTCTGAAGGGCTTAGATTGGGTTTGCCTTACTACATTTTCTTGTAGTATGTTTAGTCCCTATGGGACATTTTTGTTTTTTGAGTTACCGATATTTGACTCCTAAAGGAGTAGAGTATGGGATATATATCGGAGAGATTACATGTTTGTGAACAAGTCTGTCTAATATGGATGTTCTGAAGGGATTAGATTTGGTTTGCCTTGCTACATTTTCTTGTAGTAAGGTTTAGTTCCTATGGGACATTTTTGTTTTTTGAGTTTTTTGGTTACCGATATTTGACTCCTAAAGGAGTAGGGTATGGGATATATCTTGGAGAGATTACATGTTTGTGAACAAGTCTGTCTAATATGGATGTTCTGAAGGGATTAGATTGGGTTTGCCTTACTACATTTTCTTGTAGTATGGTTTAGTCCCTATGGGGCATTTTTGTTTTTTGGTTACCGATATTTGACTCCTAAAGGAGTAGAGTATGGGATATATCTCGGAGAGATTACATGTTCTTAAACAAGTCTGTCTAATGTGGATGTTCTGAAGGGATTAGATTGGGTTTGCCTTGCTACATTTTCTTGTAGTAAGGTTTAGTTCCTATGGGACATTTTTGTTTTTTGGTTACCGATATTTGACTCCTAAAAGAGTAGAGTATAGGGGGTATCTCGGAGAGATTATATGTTGGTGGCCAGGGATTATAGTCTACTTGCACAAATGTCCCGTAGGGACTAAACTTTTGTTCGTTTTTGTGCCGTAAGATACATTATGAAGGATGGTAGTTTTTTCGGCTTAATATAGCTCACTGTGTAAAACGTGCCTAGATCTGCAGGTTTTTTACGGTTGGAGTAGATTGTATAAAAAAACGGTCCGTACTTTAAGTGTACGGACCGTTTTTTATGTAAAGAATTCGTTTATTAGAATCCTAAATCTTTTTTTACATCAGCAGTGATGTTTGGACCATCAGCTAATAATAAAGTAGAACCGTCTAATACGTATTGGAAACCTTTTGCTTTTCCAACTTTTTGGATAGAAGCTCTTACTTTTTCCATTAATGGTTTTACGATGTCAGTTTCTTTTTGTTGTAATTCTTTTTGAGCGTTGTCTCTGTAGTCAACAATTCTTTTTTGCATGTCCTGAACTTCTTTAGAACGTTCTCCGTTTACAGCGTCAGTTACAGTTGCAGCTTCTCCTTCGTATTTTTTGATTTTTACTTGATATTCGTCAACCATTTTTTTGTATTCAGCATCATATGTACCACTTAATTTTTGTAGTTGATTTTGAGCATCTAGCATTGCAGGCATTTTCGACATAATCTCGCTAACATCAACGTGAGCTACCTTAGCTTGCGCATTCATTGTGTTACTTGCTCCTAAAACTAGTATTGCAGCAATTAGTAAAGTTTTGATTTGTTTCATCATTTTTAAAAATATTAATTAATTATTGGTCGTATTTGATTTTTGCATTTCGGCTTCTTTTGCTTTTTTGGCCGCTTCTCTTTCTTCTAAAATTTTCTTTCTTCTGTCTTCTAATTCTTTTTTACGTTGTTCGTAAAGTTTTTGTCTTTCTTCAGCTTTATTCACTGCCGGTTGAGCCGGTGTTGTTCCTTCAGTTGGTGTGACAGTGGTAGTAGCAGGTTTAGCTGTTGTACCTTCTGTTTTGACTGGTTCTGTTTTCGCAGGTTCAGAAACCGTGCCATTTTTTTTGGCATCTCTTTCAGCTGCTAATGCTTTTCTCCTGTCATCGTATTCTTTTTTCTTGGCTTCCTGCTCAAGTCTTCTGTCTTCAAGCAATTTTAATCTGGCAGCTTTTTTATCATCCAACGTTTTTTGGCGGTTAGCCATCTCTGGATTCTCATCAATTGCGTTTTCCAGTTTTTCTTTAGTTTCCTGATCTTTCAATTGTTTTTTAGACAGCTGTTCGCGTTTTTCAGTTCGGTTCAAAATACGAATAACCTGATCGCTAATGTCGTACTTTTTATTGCTAAAGAGCATTGTTAAATCAGATGATTTGTCAAATATAAAATCGTAATTTTTTGCTTCGGCAATATCCTGCACGGCTGTAAAAACCTGATCTTGTATAGGCTTTGCTAATCCTGCTTTCTGATGCATTAAATTACCGTCAGAACCAAATTGCTTTTGCTGGTAATCCATCATTTCAGTTTCGAGAAATTTAATCTCTGTTTCTTTTTCGTCAATAAGCTCTTTTGTCAGTAAAGCTCTTTCGGCTTTAAGACTTTCTTTAAGATTATTGATGTCTATTTTTTTTGTTTCTATTTCTTGTTTCCACTTTTGAGCCTTTAGCTCTAATTGTGCTTTTGCTTCTTTGTAATCAGAAACATTTTCCAAAATATACTCCATATCGATGTAGCCAATCCTTGTCGTTCTTGTTTGAGCCTGACTTGTATTTGCTACAATCAGGGCTAAAAATATAAATAAAAATTGTTTTCTCATAACATTACTTTATTTGAAAATTTTTAACCAACTATTGTTTTTTTTTAAAATTGTTGTCCGATAATAAAGTGAATTTCTTTACCATGCGCCTTAGTCTCTCCCGGTTGAGGATCGAAACCGTAACCCCAGTCAATACCCAATAATCCAAAGGCCGGCATGAATACACGTAAACCAACACCCGCAGAACGGTTCAGATCAAATGGGTTGTAAGCTTTAAAAGTTGGGTATGATGAACCCGCTTCTAAAAATGCTAATGCATAGATCGATGCAGAAGCTTTTAATGTAATCGGATAACGCAATTCCATAGAGAACTTGTTATAGATTGTAGCTCCAATCTGATCTCCATTTGCATTTACCGGAGTTAGAGAGTTGTCGTCGTAGCCTCTTAATCCAACATTTTCTCTACCGTCCATTGAATAGTTCTGCTGCCCACTTCCTCCTAAGTAGAAACGTTCAAAAGGTACAACACCTCTTGCCTGATTGTATGCTCCCAAGAATCCAAACTCTGTTAAAGTTCGCATTACTAATTTACCATAAAGTTTGGTATACCATTCTCCTTTAAATTTAATTTTATAATATTCAAGCCAATTGTATCTTTTTTGATCCACTTTACCCTGGTCAGTATCTGCACTTGCATAATCAGAACCTACACTGACCATTCCCGGTTGTCCGTTTACTGTTTCTGTTTTGGTGTAATCTCCGGTGTTCAAAGGTCTTCCGTCTGCACCAGAAGTTGGGGCTCCAGTATATTGTGTTTTGTATTCTTTTTGATTTTTTAAATCACCGTAATCAATTCCGTTAAACAACGAATAAGGAGGGGTTATTTTTGCAGAAATACTAAAGTCTGAACCATAGGTTGGGAATATTGGGTTAACCCCTTTATTACTTCTCGATAGTCCAATAGTATATGCTAAGTTTCTTGACGCTCCGTTACCAAAGGTAAACAATCCTGTATTATAATTGTTCAAATCATAGTGTTGGTAACTTACAGATTGTGACAATACGAAGTAATCGTCCGGCACAGTAAGTCTTTTAGCTAAACCAACTTGTAAAGTTAAGATGTTAAAACTTTTGCTTTTATCTACGCTTCTGGTAGCGAAATTGTTTAGGAATTGCTTACTATATGAAATAGAAGAACTAAATTGTACAGGTTTTTTTCCTCCAAACCATGGCTCCGAGAACGATACACTATAAGTTTGAAAGTAAGTACTTCCTTGTAAACGAAGTGCTACTTTTTGACCGTCTCCCATTGGTAATGGTTTGTACGATTCTTTGTTGAAAAGGTTTCTTGCTGAGAAGTTGTTAAATGATAATCCCAGTGTTCCGATGAAACCTCCACCGCCATAACCTCCTTGAAGTTCGACCTGGCTGGATCCTTTTTCTACAACATGGTATTCAATGTCAACAGTTCCTGCTGAAGCATCAACATTTTTGAATTTTGGATCAATGGCTTCAGGATCAAAGAATCCTAATTGTCCAATTTCACGAATTGTTCGTACTAATTGTTCTTTACTGTATTTTTCTCCCGGTTTAGTTCTTAATTCGCGATAAATAACGTGATCGTTTGTTTTATCATTTCCTACAACCGATATTTTGTTGAAGTAGGCGATAGGACCTTCTGTAACTCTAATTTCAAAATCGATAGTATCGTTAACTGTTTTTACCTCTACAGCGTTGATGTTAGAGAACAGGTAACCGTTGTTTTGATATAAGTTTGTGATGTCTTCTGCATCAGGTTTTGTCTTGTCGGCGATACGTTTTTCCAATAAAACACCATTGTAGGTTTCTCCTTTTTTGATTCCTAAATAACGGTTTAATAATTGATCAGAGTAAACAGTATTTCCTAAGAATTTGATGTTTCCGAAGTAGTATTTGTTTCCTTCTTCCACATTAATTTTGATGGCCAGCATATTTTTCTTCTTGTCGTATTTAACAGAATCAGAGATAATACGGGCATCACGATATCCTTTTTCTTTATAAGCAGCAACGACTTTTTCTAAGTCAGTTTTGTATTTTTCAGGGATGAATTTGGAAGATTTTAAGATACGGAGTATGTTTTTTTGTTTGGTATCTTTCATTGCAGCTCGCAACTGATTTCCGCTAAGCTGTTTATTTCCGGTGAAATCGATACTGCTAATTTTGACCTTATCTCCTTTATCTATCCGTACAAGCATGTTTACATGATTACCTGCAGTACTGTCAGGAGTATTGGTAATGGTAACTTTGGTGTTATAAAAACCTTCTTTTTTATATTTATTTTCAATATAATTTTTGGTTGTCGTGATTAAGTTTTCGTTGACAATTTTGTTTTTGGTCAAATTGTTGTCCTTAATTAATCCTTCGATTTTATTTTTCTTAATACCAACAAATTTGACTTCATTTAGTTTGGGAAGTTCGACAATGTTCAGATCCAGATAGATACTGTCGTTGTCGATTTTGTTAATATAAAAAGAGATTTCGTCAAAAAGGCCAAGTTTGCCTAATTTTTTAATAGCGCCACTGATTTCTTCACCCGGGACTGCTATTTCTTGTCCTTTTTGAAGGCCAGAGAAAGTAACAACGGTTTGTTCGTTAAAGCTTATTTTACCAACAACAGAAACTTTAGCAAGAATATATTTTTTTCCCTGATCAAAAGGAACTCTTTCTTGTGCTTTAATTTGTGAAAAACTACCCAAAAGAAGCAGGGTAAAGACTATTTGTATTCTTTTTTGCAACACTAAAATATTATTTAATTTGTTCACTGGTTTTTCCAAATCTACGTTCTCTTTTTTGATAACTAATAATAGCCTCATATAAATCTTGGTCTTTAAAGTCTGGCCATAAGACATTAGTAAAATATAGTTCTGCATAGGCGATTTGCCATAGCAAAAAATTACTTATTCTATGCTCTCCACTTGTTCTTATTAATAAATCTACGTCAGGTAAATTTTGCGTGTAAAGATGCTCATTTATAATTGAATCGTCAATAGCGTCTATTGAAATTATATTATTTTTAACTTTATCACTGATGATTCTCACGGCATTTACCAATTCTTCTCTTGATCCGTAACTTAAAGCCAGGGTTAAGGTAAGACGGGTGTTATTTTTTGTTTTGTCGATTACATCCAAGAGCTCTTTTTGAGCTGATTTTGGTAATTTCTCAAGATTCCCAATTGCATTAAGTTTGATGTTGTTTTCCTGCAGGGTTCCAAGTTCTTTTTTTAATGAATTGATCAAAATTTTCATCAATGCTTCGACTTCCAGTTTCGGACGATTCCAGTTTTCTGTCGAAAAAGCGTATAGTGTCAGGTATTCAATACCAAGTTTGGCACATGTTTTTATGGTGTTTTTTACAGATTTTGTTCCATTTTCGTGACCAAATGCTCTTAAAAAACCTTGTTGTTTTGCCCAACGGCCATTCCCGTCCATAATTATGGCCAGATGTTGAGGTAAATTTGTTTGATCTATTGATTCTATTAAATTCATTTTTATTATTCTGCGCAATAGCAAGGTTTTTCTCCAAAGGTATAAGTTAAAGTAATACCAGAGAAGACATACCAATCATTATTATTTAAATTTCCAAACTGTAATATGTTTGTGTTTTTTGTATTTGGATTGCTGGAGTCCATAGCATCTGTAAAAGTATATCGTGCTCCAACTTCAGCTGCCAGAACAATACTTGGAGTTATGTTTGATTTTATACCTAATATAATAGGTATGGCAAACGAACTTGAACTTATAGATTGTGTTACGGTTGGACTTGATGTAAAGCGATACAATTTGTCGTACATAAAGAAGTTAAGCCCGGAGAAGATATACGGAGTTACTTTTCTGTGATAATCATGCAGATTAAAGTCGAAAAAATTGAATTCCAGACCAGCTGAAAGTTCTTTTACATTATTTTTAAAGCTATAGCCTCTTCTGTTTCTTCCTGTTTCAGATGAATCGAAATCGTTTCCTGTAACGGTTGATTGTGTATACGAGAAACGATAGGAGTGACGCGGACTTTTATTCCATTTGTATAAGACACCAAAAGCCAGTTTTTCCGGTGCAATATAGGTAGTTTTGCCTACATCTCCTACAAAGTTACTTCCGCCTAAAAAAACACCAATCTCATTGATTTGAGCATTTAGTGTAATAAAGGGGAAAAAACATAACAATAAATTAAAAATTTTCTTCATTTAATTCAAAATTGCGTGCAAATATAATAATTATCGATTCGAATCAAAGTTTGTTTAGATAAATGTGCTTTTTTTTCAATTTACAATATGATTTTGAGCTATTTAATGATGATTCGCTATATGAAGAACGGGAAAATGTAGCATTATCGTATAGTGCTAATTCAGAAAACAGTTTAATTTCTTTTGTCTTCTCCCCAAAGCAGCTTGTTCCTCAAGGTTTTTAAGAAAGTTTCGCCCGGTATTTCTACCATTTTTATTTTAAAATCGGTCTTTTTGATTTTTAAAACGGATTCATTTTTTATAGAAGTGATTCTGGAATCTAAAGAGACTAAATATTGATCTTCTCTTCCGGTAACGCGAAGTTTGATTTCGGTATTGTCCGGGATTACCAATGGTCTGGCGTTTAAATTATGAGGCGCAATAGGAGTGATTACTAAGCTTTCGACATTTGGGGTCAAAATAGGGCCTCCGCAACTTAAGGAATAGCCTGTTGAACCTGTAGGTGTTGAGATTATTAAGCCATCTGCCCAATACGAATTTAAATACTCATTGTTTAAATAAGTTTCAACTGTAATCATAGACGTGGTGTCTTTTCGGCTTACTGTGACTTCGTTCATTGCAAAGTTTAAATCGTCTTCTATGGCGTCGTTTTTAGGATCGCAAGTTAAGCTTAATAAAGTTCTTTCGGAGATGGTGTAGTTTTTGTCGATGATAAATTGTAGAAAATTATCAATACTTTCTTTTGGAACGGTTGCCAGAAATCCTAATCTTCCTGCGTTGATACCTAATATAGGAAGGCCTGAATTGCGTACCAGAGTCGCAGCTCTTAAAATGGTTCCGTCACCACCAATACTAATAAGCATTTCAAAACTATGATCTAACGAGGTAGTAGAAGAAAAGGTTTTGTATTCTTTTTTAACGATGTTTTTTTCGTAAAGCATCTTCAGGAAGTTTTCTTCAATTACCATTTCGACATTATTGGAATTGAAAAAAATAAAAATGTCTTTAATAATAGGCTCTGTACTGTTTTGGTAATACTGCCCGTAAATGGCTACTTTCATTCTTTGTAATTAGATAATGAGGGAATTAGATAATGAGTCAATGTGTTAATTAGATAATTAGTCAATGTAAAGATTATTAAATCAACTAATTTGCTCATTGGCACAGTAATACTTTTATATATTTAGGTATTTGTCCAGATAATCTGAACGTTCTTTTAAGCTGTTGATATAGGCGTCTTCCTGATGTTCTGAGATGATTTCGTAATTGTATCGTCTAAACGTCTGAATAATTTCATTCATCGGTCCAATGCCAATTTTTATGGTGATCTGAACATTTTCTAAATCAGCTTCAGAGATAAAACAACCTAGGATCTTACCATTATTGCTTTCTATAATTTGAGTAACTTGCCCCATTGAGTAATCCAAAAGTCCTTTTTGAACGATAATAATACCGCCTTGCTCTTTTAAGAATGGAGTTTCATGAAAGAATTTCATGATGTCCTCTATTTCATAATAACCAATATAGGCATTGTTTTCGTCAAGCACTGGAACTGTATTGGTGTGGTTTTTTGCAAATACTTCTAAAACATCGAGCCATATCATCGATTTTCGGGCAAAATAACGTTCTAAAGTGTATTTGTAGTCAATTGCTTTTTTGTCTGTGTCAAAAGTTTCGACATCATCAGCGGCAATACTTCCAATAAAAATTCCGTTTTCCAAAACCGGAAAATGCGAAAAATTCAAATCAGCAAAAAAGTCCTGAACCGATGCTATCGTTTCCTGACTATCAATCGCTCTGAAATCATTGGTGATATAGTTTGTAATTTCTGTCATAGATCTATTGAAGATATTTCATGCAAAATAATCAAAAAATAGCAAAAAACGCTACGTTTTACTTTGTATTTTTGTCGTAACAAATATAGTGTTACTAGAATTAATTATCTATTTATATGACAAAGTTAAGTGTAAATATCAATAAAATTGCAACGTTGCGAAATGCACGTGGCGGAAATGTTCCTGATTTATTAAAAGTTGCGACCGATATTCAGAATTTTGGAGGGCAGGGAATCACGATTCATCCGCGTCCGGATGAGCGTCATATTCGTTATCAGGATGCACGCGATTTAAAAGCAATTGTACATACCGAATATAATATTGAAGGAAATCCGCAGCATAATTTTATCGATTTGGTTTTAGAATGTAAACCAACACAGGTAACTTTGGTTCCTGATGCTATTGGAGCCATTACCTCGTCGGCAGGCTGGGATACTGTAGCTAATCAATCCTACTTAACCGAAGTTATTCAGGAGTTTCAGCGCAACGGAATCAGAACTTCGATTTTTGTTGATCCGGTGCTGGAGGTTATTGAAGGAGCAAAAAAAACAGGAACAGATCGTATTGAATTGTATACAGAGGCTTTTGCGCATCAATATGGCTTAGGGAATAAAAAAGGAATTGATGCTTATATTGAAGCTGCAAAATTGGCGAATGAGCTGGATTTAGGAATTAATGCAGGTCATGATCTGAGTTTGGATAATATCCAGTTCTTTAAACAGAATATCCCGGGATTATTGGAAGTTTCTATTGGTCATGCTTTAATTTCGGAAGCACTTTATCTTGGTTTGGATAACGTAGTAAATATGTATCTGAATAAGTTGAAGTAATTGAAGTAATAATCCGTGGTTAATTTTAGAATCTAAAAATTGGGCACGGATCTTAGAAAGGTGTTTTTTTTCTGATAAAGCTGCCTTATGAAGCCTAATTAGTTTAAGGATTGCTACATAAACTTTTTTTACCTTTGTGAGCAGTTTTTAAAATCATAATAAATGTTATATTCGAAAATAGAAGGGGAAGGAAAACCTTTCGTCATCATGCACGGATTTTTAGGGATGTCTGATAACTGGAAAACACTTGCTGGACAATATGTCGATGCCGGTTTTCAGGTTCATCTTTTGGATTTAAGAAATCACGGCCGCAGTTTTCATTCAGACGAATGGTCTTATGAGGTGATGGTACAGGACGTGTTTGAATATTGTCAGGCCAATCATTTGAATAAAATAGATCTTTTAGGACATTCAATGGGGGGGAAAGTAGCCATGCTTTTTGCGACTACATATCCTGAAATAGTTGATAAATTAATTGTAGCCGATATTGGTCCAAGATTTTACAAGCAACACCATCAGGATATTTTGGCAGGCTTAAATGCGGTGGATTTTTCGGTAAAGCCAAGCCGTAATGATGTTGAGGCAATCGTTGCTCAATATGTTCCTGATTTTGGTACCCGACAGTTTTTATTGAAAAATTTATATTGGGCAGCACCGGGGCAGTTGGCTTTTAGATTCAATCTGGCTGTTTTTAATAACAATCTGGATGCTATCGGAAAAGCACTGGCTGATGGTTTGGTTTTTGATCAAGATACCTTATTTATTAGAGGAGGAGATTCAGGTTATATTTTAGATTCGGATTTTGACGCCATACGGAAGCATTTTCCAAATGCGAAATTCGAAACCATTCCTAACGCGGGACACTGGCTGCATGCCGAAAATCCGAAATTGTTTTTTGAATTGACAGCTACCTTTTTGAAAGAGTAGGTTCTGATTTCAGGCTGTAAATTCTGTTTCATTTAAAAAATGATGAAAGTTGTAATTGTATTAGGATCTCCAAATTCAGAAGATGGAGATTTAGGTAAAATTGCTTTAGACAGACTAAGTTATTGTCTGGATATTTTTAAGACTAAAGAGCATTGTGTTATTTGTACAGGCGGTTTTGGAGAACATTTTAATAATGCTCCCCGTCCGCATGCTGATTATGCTATGAGGCATTTACTAAACAACGGGCTTAGTTTGGAAAATTTTTTAGAACCGGCATTGTCCGCTAATACGGTTGAAGATGCTGTACTGTCAAAAGAAATAGTGTTAAAGCATGGTTTAAATTCAATTGTTGTGATTACTTCTGACTATCATGTGGAAAGGGTGAAACTTATTTTTGATGAAATTTTAGGATTTGATGCTATAGAATATGCAGGAGTACAACACGATATGCCTGATGAGGAAAAAGAGAAATTACTGGCTCACGAAAAAAAAGCCATCAGCGGAATTTTAACTAAAGGTTTATATTATTAAATTTTACTACTTTTAAATAAAATTTTAAATCATAAAAATATGAAACTATTACTTAGACTCCTTGTTACCGCAGGCTTGGTGTTGTTAATCGCTAAATTTCTACCTGGCGTAATTGTTACCAGTTTTGGCACAGCAATAATTGTTGCGATTGTTTTAGGATTGTTGAATCTGTTTATAAAACCAATATTAATCATCTTAACATTACCTGTTACACTTATTACTTTAGGTTTGTTTTTGTTGGTTATAAACGCGATTATTATTATGTTTTGTACCAATATTGTCAAGGGGTTTGCTGTTGATTCGTTTTGGACAGCATTGTTCTTTAGTGTCATCTTGTCTATCCTTCAGTCTATTACTTACAAAATAGTAGGAGACGACAATTAAAATAAATAGAGAGAGCGTGATGAAAACGTATTCAAATACAATAGATTAAAAACTTGGTTGGGTTGCAAAAATTTTATAATTTTGCAACCCAATTTTATTATGTAAATTAAAGAAGAAGATGGATATTAAAAGAATAGCAACAGACGCTGTGAATGAAACAATTGTAATGACAGTTGTTCACATGGATTATAAAGGTCAGGTAGCAAAAAGAATAAACGAAAAAATGCCATTGGCTACTGTAAAAGGTTTTAGAAAAGGACAAGTTCCTAAAGACCTTGTTGAAAAACAATATGGAAAAGCTATTAAGCAAGAAGAAGTTAAAAAAGTAGTTGATTTGGCTTTAGAGCGTTTTGTTCAATCTGAGAGATTAAATCTTTTAGGAACTCCACTTGCTAAAGTAAACGAAAACTTTGATTGGGATGCTGAAGAATTAACTTTTGAATACGAAATTGGTTTAGTGCCAAACTTCGAAATTGATTTAGAAGCTAAAAACAATATCGTAAAATACATCGTAACTGCTGACGATAAATTAATCGACGGTCAGGTAGAGCGTATCCAAAAACAATTTGGAAAAGCAATTCCACAAGAAGCGGTAGTTGCTGATTCTGATTTGACAGGAACTTTCTCTAACGAAGAAAAAGGAATCGACAATACAACTACAATTGCTTTATCTACATTCAACAAAGCGACTGCTGATAAATTCATTGGTAAAAAAGTAGGTGATGTTGTAGCAGTAAGTACAAAAGGTTTATTCGAAGACGATCACCAATTAATGGATTACTTAAAAGTAGGTCATGATGATGTTCATGGTTTAGATATCGAAGTAAACTTTACTATCAGTGCCATCAACGGAGCTGAATTGGCAGAATTGAACCAAGAATTATTTGATAAACTTTTTGGTGAAGGAAAAGTAGCTTCTTTAGAAGATTTAAAATCTAAAATTAAAGAAGATGCTGAAGCTCAATTCGCACAGCAAGCTGACCAAAAATTATTGTTAGACGTTCAGGACTTCCTAATCGAAAGCACAAAATTTGATTTACCGGCTGAATTTCTTAAAAAATGGTTGCAAACTGTTGGAGAGAAAAAACTTTCTGCAGAAGAAGCTGAGGTTGAATACGCAAGATCTGAAAAAGGATTACGTTTTCAATTGATTGAAGGAAAAGCTATGGCTCAAAGCAATATCCAAATTACATTTGAAGATTTGAAAGCTTTTACAACAAACGCAATCAGACAGCAAATGGCTCAATTTGGACAAACAAATCCAACTGACGAAGAAGTTCAGGGAATTGTTGCAAGAGTTTTATCTAACCAGGAAGAAGTGAAAAGACTTTCTGAGCAGGTAGTAGCTGAAAAACTATTGGAAGTGTTTAAAGAAAAAGCAAATCCAACAACAAAAGAAGTAACTTACGAAGAATTTATTGCCGCTTCATACGGAGAATAATTTCTAAAAAATAAGTATATTTGAGCGTCAGGAGTTTTTCTGACGCTCTTTTTTGTTTTAAGTTTATTCTGTTTCACGTTCCGGGTTTTTGTTGGAACGAATGGTAGATAACCTGAAACTTGAAACCTGAAACAAAAAAGTAAGACAAATTGGCATCCTTTGTAAAAAGGTATGAACTTTGTCTTATCCGTTTAAGTCACTTTCTGACTTTAGATTTTCAAACTTTAAACTAAAAATATGAACTACGGTAAAGAATTTAAAAAATTTGCTACAAAGCACCAGGGAGTAAACGCGATGTACTATGATAAAATCATAGCTGCAATGAACCCAACTAATATGACTCCATACATTATTGAAGAGCGTCAGTTGAATATTTCTCAATTAGACGTTTTTTCGAGATTAATGATGGACAGAATTATCTTTTTAGGAACAGGTATCGACGACCAGATTGCGAATATCGTTCAGGCACAATTATTATTTTTAGAAAGTGCTGATGCTTCAAAAGACATTCAAATTTATCTAAATTCTCCTGGAGGAAGTGTTTATGCAGGATTAGGAATTTATGACACCATGCAATATATTAAACCAGACGTAGCAACAATTTGTACCGGTATGGCAGCTTCTATGGGAGCGGTATTATTATGTGCAGGAGCAGCAGGTAAACGTTCGGCTTTACCACATTCAAGAGTAATGATTCACCAACCATCAGGAGGAGCTCAGGGAGTTGCAACGGATATGGAAATCAATTTACGTGAAATGTTGAAACTGAAAGATGAATTGTATAACATTATTTCTCAACATTCAGGACAAACTTTTGATAAAGTACACAAAGACAGTGAACGTGATTACTGGATGATTGCTGATGAAGCAAAAGAATACGGAATGATTGATGAAGTATTAAGAAGAGGATAATTTTTTTAAGACTCAAAGTTGCTAAGGTTCTAAGATTAACTTGAAACTTTGAAAATTGAAACAAAATTACACTTGAAACAAAAAAATAAAAAGTTAAGAGGTTGCTAAGTTTTTAAGGTTTTAGTAATAAATCTCAGAAACTTAGTAACTTTGCAGCTTAGTAACTAAAAAAGAATGGCTAAAGTAGTATTAGAATGTTCGTTTTGTGGAAGAAAAAAGCCAGAAACCAATTTATTGATTGCAGGTATTAATGCACATATCTGTGATAAGTGTATTGAACAGGCACATGGAATTGTATTAGAAGAATTAAAATCAAGCGGAAGCGCAAAACTTGTTGGGGACTTAATTTTAAAGAAACCAAAAGAAATCAGAGCTTTCTTGGATCAATATGTTATTGGCCAGGATCAGACTAAAAAAGTAATGTCGGTTGCTGTTTACAATCACTACAAACGTTTAATGCAACAGCAATTAGACGACGAAGTAGAGATTGAAAAAAGTAACATCATCATGGTGGGACAAACCGGAACAGGAAAAACATTAGTGGCGAAAACGATCGCTAAAATGTTAGATGTTCCTTTGGCTATCGTTGATGCAACTGTGCTTACAGAAGCAGGGTATGTAGGAGAAGATGTTGAAAGTATTTTGACACGTCTACTACAAGCCGCCGATTATGATGTAACCAAAGCCGAAAGAGGGATAGTGTTTATTGATGAGATTGATAAAATTGCCCGTAAGAGCGATAATCCATCCATTACGCGTGACGTTTCCGGTGAAGGAGTGCAACAGGCTTTATTGAAATTATTGGAAGGAACCGTTGTAAACGTACCACCAAAAGGAGGACGTAAACATCCGGACCAAAAATTTGTTGAAGTAAACACACAAAACATCCTGTTTATTGCAGGTGGTGCTTTTGATGGTGTTGAACGTATCATCTCTAAACGTTTGAACCGTCAGGCTGTTGGATATTCGACTTCTAAAAATGTAGATAACATTGATAAAGACAATTTATTGCAATACATCATTCCAAAAGATATTAAAGATTTTGGATTGATTCCTGAGATTATAGGGCGTTTACCGGTTTTAACGCATATGGATCCGTTAGATAAAGAAACATTGCGTGCAATTCTGACACAGCCTAAGAATGCCTTAGTAAAACAATATCAAAAATTATTCTTAATGGATGATGTTGAGTTTACAATCACAGACGAAGCATTAGATTTTATTGTCGACAAAGCATTAGAATACAAATTAGGAGCACGTGGATTGCGTTCGTTATGCGAAGCAATTTTAACCGATGCCATGTACGAATTGCCAAGTTCAGATGATAAAGTTTTAAGCATCGACAAAGATTATGCAAAACATACTTTAAATAAAAATCTATTGAAACGCATGGAAATCGCTTCGTAAGTTTCTAAAATTAGATCAAAAGTAGTTTATTAAAACCTGTTCGTTAATTCGGACAGGTTTTTTTGTTTTTTTGAAATTGTTTTCATTTTTATGTAAATTGGCGACATGAAAAAAATATTGTGCCTAGTCATTATGTTGGTCTTGTTTTCTTTTAATAAAAAAGAGAGACTTCGCAGCGAAACCAAAGAAATCAATTACAGTGCTTATTATAAAGAAGCACAACAATATTGCAAACATAATAATCTAAATCAGGATACATTTTTCTTAATAGATTTAGGTGTTCATTCCGGTCTCAAGAGATTCTTTGTTTATGACTTTAAGAAAAATAAAATAGTACAATCATATATGGTAAGTCATGGTTGCGGTGATAACAACTGGGGAGGAACTTCATCAAAAGATAATGCGGTTATAAGCAATAAATTCGACTCGCATTGTTCTTCAACAGGTAAGTTTGTTATTTTAGATCGCGGAGTAAGTCAATGGGGAATTAAAGTCAATTATATATTACAGGGAAAAGAGAAGTCAAATTCAAATGCCAGAAATCGGGCGATAGTTTTGCATTCCTGGGATGCCATTTCAAGCCATGAAGTTTACCCGAAAGGAACACCCGAAGGTTGGGGTTGTCCAGCTGTCTCTAATGAGAATATGAAGGAAATTGATGGACTTTTGAAAGCAAATAAAAAAGTTTTGATGTGGATTATTAAATCCTAAGCTTTCAAAAGATTTTGTCTTTTGGTTGTAATGAAATTGAAATGGTTAAAATAGCCCTGATCGAAACGGTATCCTTTTACTGCGGTGTTCGCAGTAAAAGATATAGTGTAGAGCGGGACAACGGGTTGTTTTGAAAAATGATTTTTCTGCTCCTGAAAAAGATTACTGCACCCTAAACTTCTCCCGATACTCAATAGGTTTCATGCCCACCATTTTAAAAAATACTTTTCTAAAGGCTTTGGGATCATTGTAGCCTGTTTTCTCAATAATCTCAGAAATCGAAAGTTGGGTTTGTTCCAGATATTTTTTAGAGCTTTCCACTCTTATATTTTGCAAGTACTCAATTGGCGGGATACCCGTAACTTGCTTGAACCGTCTAGTCATGTTACGAGTGCTCGTAGGGATGTCTTTTGTAATTTCTTCTAGTTTTTCGATTGTATGGTATTGGCTTTCTATTTTTTGCTGCAGCATGGCAACTAAAGTATCATTGTGCAAATGGTTGGGTCTAAAGGTGCTGAAATAACTCTGCTTGTATCGGTTTAGGTCGATCGAGAAAATCTTCGCAATTTGAACCGCAATTTCATTTCCACAGTATTTTTGAACTAGAAGAATCAGTAAGTGAAAGGTTGAGGTAGAGCCTCCGCTAGTGTATAAACTGCCATCTGCGGTTAAAGTCTCCTCTGGTTTTAATTTTACTAGCGGGAATGCTTTGGTAAAAGCGCTGCAGGCATCAACGTGTGTTGTGGCTAACTTTTCGTTGAGCAAACCCGAAGCTGCAAACAAAAAGGCACCGGTACAAAAACTGGCCAGTTCGGCTCCGGACTGGTGGTGTTTTTTCAGCCAGGGAATAAAGTTTTTGTTCTTTGCAATCATTTCGCTCATATTATCAGTAGTAAAAGCGGGGATCAAAATAAGTTCGAGGATTGTATTAGAATCTTCAATCGGATTAACCTTATACCCAAACAAATGTCCTTCATTGATTTGTTCTGTCGATTGAAATACCATAATCTCAAAAGGCTTCTCGTTTTCTTTAGAGAGTTTATTAGCGGTTTCAAAAACTTCTAAAATGGCCGCTATACTTAGTAATTTATAGTCGTGCGGAACAATTAATCCTACTTTCTTAGTCATGATAGTACTTGTTTTTAGAAAAATGATAGTCTACAAAAGTAAGTATTTTGTCTTAAATGACCCTAAAAATGACTTTTAATGTAACTTAAAGCTAATCTTAAAAAATTAAATTTGCTTTAAATAATTTGTAATTTTATAAAGAAACATCTTTGATTTTAATAAATAAACAATGATAACAGTACAAAGCACCATTAATACAACTGTAAACAAAGCTTGGGAATTTTGGACAAAGCCGAAACACATAACAAAATGGAGTTTTGGTTCTCCAGACTGGCATACAACTTATGTTGAAAATGATTTGAGAGTTGGAGGTAAATTCAAATATACGATGGCTGCGAAAGACGGAACTGCCACTTTTGATTTTGAAGGAGTTTATACGAGGGTAGAAACTTTTTCAGAAATAGAGTATCAACTATCTGATAACAGAATCGGAAGTGTTCATTTTGAAGAAAATGATGAAAAAGTAATTCTTACAGAAAAATTTCAACCTGAAACAGAAAATCCTGAAAACATGCAAAAGCAATGGTGTCAGGCCGTGATAGACTGTTTTAAAAACTATGTTGAAAATAACTAAATAAAAAACGGAACAAGAACCAATTTAAAAAGTATAACTAAAAAAGCAATAAAATGATAACAGTACAAAACACGATTAATGCATCAGTAGACAAAGTTTGGGAATTTTGGACGGCACCGGAACACATTACAAAATGGAATTTTGCTTCTCCGGACTGGCATACACCTCATGCTGAAAATGATCTGAGAGTAGGAGGGAAATTTTCATCGACTATGGCTGCAAAAGATGGTAGTATGAGTTTTGATTTTGGAGGCGAATACATTGTAGTAGAAAAAAATAAAGCAATTGAGTATGTTTTAGAAGATGGAAGAAAAGTAGAAATTACTTTTAAAGAAACAGCAAACGGGGTAGAGGTCATTGAAAGTTTTGATCCTGAAACGCAAAATCCGGAAGAAATGCAACGCGGTGGCTGGCAGGCGATCATGGATAATTTTAAAAGTTATACGGAGAGCAATTAGTTTTTTTAAGGTTCAAAGAGGCAAAGTGACAAAGTGACAAAGGCGCCGATTGACATCACAGAGAAAGAATTTAATTTTAAAAGCAGTAAGAATGACAAAGCAAATATGGCTGAATTTGCCAGTAAAAGAGGTGGCAAAATCAAAAGCTTTTTTTTCAAAAATAGGATTCTCTTTTAATGAAGAACACGATACAGAAAGTTCGACTTGCATGGTGGTTGGAGAAGGAAAATTTGTAGTGATGCTTTTTGAAGAAGCATTGTTTGCCAGTTTTTCTCAAAATAAACTTACCGATACCCAAACAAGTTCAGAAGTTTTGATCTCGATTGATGCCGAAAGTATTGCCGAGGTCAATGAATTGGCTCAAAAAGTTAAAGAGGCCGGAGGAACTGTTTTTGCTCCAGCAGCAGAAAGTCAGGGCTGGATGTACGGTTGCGGTTTTGCGGATTTAGACGGTCATCGTTGGAACGTATTATTTATGGATTTTAGTAAACTATCATAGTATGGAAACTTTAGAATTTAAAATTAGAATTAAAGCTCCGGTACAGAAAGTCTGGTCGGTTTTATGGAATGAGGAAACGTATAGGAAGTGGACAGGATCTTTTTGTGAAGGTTCATACGCAATAAGCGAATGGAATCAGGGGGATAAAATACATTTCTTGTCTCCAAATGGAGAAGGAATGAATAGTGTTATTGAAACGAAAATTCCAAATGAGTATATGGCTTTTAAACATATAGGCGAAATCAAAGACTTTCAAGAATTGCCTCTTGATGAAGAAACCAAAAAGTGGACAGGTGCCATGGAAACGTATCGATTAACAGCCGATGACGAATTTACCGATTTAGTTGCTCAGGTAGATGTAGTCGAAAAATACATCGATTATTTTAAAGAAGCCTTTCCTAAAGGACTGGAAACAGCCAAAGAACTTTCAGAACAATAAAAAACAAACAACAAACAAAAAAAACAAATATCATGGCAACAGCAGTAAATCCTTATTTAATTTTTAACGGAAATTGTGAAGAAGCATTTCTATTTTATCAATCCGTTTTTGGAGGAGAATTTCCGTTTCTTGGAAGATTTAATGAAATGCCGGCAGGTGAAGAAGGATGTGGTCCGGTATCTGAAAAAGATGGCAACCGAATCATGCACGTTTCTTTGCCAATTGGTAATACAATCTTAATGGGAAGTGATAGTAGTGAACAATCAGGAGATGTAGTTTTTGGTGGGAATTTTTCAATCTCGATAAATGTTGACAGCGCAGCAGAAGGAGATCGAATTTTCAACGGACTCTCAGCAGGAGGAGCCGTTTTTATGCCAATGGCGAAAACCTTTTGGGGAGCTTATTTCGGAATGTTTAAAGATAAATTCGGTGTAAGCTGGATGGTAAACTTTGACGAAAATATGCAGGGTTAATAGATATCTCTAATTTTATCCACAACCAAAAAGATTTCAAGGATTCAGTATTCTGATCCTTGAAATCTTTGGTAAAAAAAAACAGATCTTAGATTAAAAAAGTTAGGTTATTTTGATCCCGGAACATAATTGTTAAATTACTCCAAAAAGCACATTCTTAGGTGCTTTTTCTTTTTAAAAAACAATCAATATCTTTTTTTATCAACTTTAGATTGTCGATTTTTGTCACTTCGAAAAATCAATAAAGATAAAATGGTAACAGAAGATAAAGAGATTATTTTATTAAAAGTTTCAGGACATGATAAAATAGGAGTGACGGCAGGTTTGACTGCTGTATTGGCAACTTACGATGCTAATATTTTAGATATTGGTCAGGCCGATATTCATGATACACTTTCTCTGGGGATTTTATTTGAAATTCAGGCTGGTTCCTCCTCGGGCCCGGTTTTAAAAGACTTGCTGTTCAAAGCTTATGAATTGGAAATTAAAGTAAAATTTATTCCGATCTCTATTGACGATTACGAAAACTGGGTAAAATCACAGTCCAAACAGCGTTACATTATCAATATACTGGGAGAAAAACTGACCGCTTCTCAGCTAGCCGCAGTGACTAAAATAATGTCAGACCAGCATCTGAACATTGATTCTATTATAAGATTAACAGGGAGAACCTCTATTGTAGAAATAGAAGAATATCCGCGTTCCTGCATACAATTATCTGTGACCGGCGAAATTGTAGATAAGATCCATATGACGGCAAGTTTCATGGAGATTTCCAGAACTCTGGATGTCGATATTTCATTTCAGGAAGACAATATTTACAGAAGAAACAGACGTTTGGTTTGCTTCGATATGGACTCGACTTTAATTCAGACCGAAGTAATTGATGAGCTGGCTGAGCTGAACGGAGTAGGAGATGAGGTTCGTGCCATCACTGAATCGGCAATGAATGGCGAGATTGATTTCAACGAAAGTTTCAAACAGCGTATGGCTTTGCTCGAAGGGTTAAGCGAAGATGTTTTGCAAAATGTTGCCCTCAATTTACCCATTACAAAAGGAGCGCATCGCTTGATGAAAGCCTTAAAATATTACGGATATAAAACGGCAATATTGTCTGGGGGATTCACCTATTTTGGAGAGTATTTACAGAAAGAATTGGGTATCGATTATGTTCATGCGAATCGATTGGAAATCAAAGACGGTAAGCTAACCGGTAAATACATAGGCGATATTGTAGACGGTCAGAAAAAAGCCGAATACCTTAAAGCAATCGCCGAAAAAGAAGGAATTCACATCAATCAGACCATAGCGGTCGGAGACGGTGCCAATGACTTACCAATGCTAAATTTAGCAGGTTTGGGAATTGCTTTTCACGCCAAACCAAAAGTAAAAGAAAACGCTGCAACCTCAATTTCAAGCCTGGGTCTTGACGGAGTTTTATATTTATTAGGATACCACGACAGGTACATCGATATGATGTAAACCTATCGTCAGGCTGAGCGAAGTCAAAGTCCTTTTACTCGACAGTTGAAATAAGTCAAAAAAACCTTAGTTTTTATAAAAGCTAAGGTTTTTTTATGGGCATGTCCCGCTGAAAAAGCGGGTCGGGCTATACGCTTCAATCTTTTGTGCCGAACCCCAGCACAAAAGGATTTTCACTTCTATCCCTCATGCGATTCGGCAATAGTATTGGGTCTTATTTTTCTCTGGATTTTAATTCAGTTTTAATGTCTTTGGAAGTCTTAAAAATTAAGAGAAGTAGTGGCAGTAAGGCAATAGGAACAATTTGAATAGCACTAAATCCTTTTAAAAATACAAGGTAGATGTTAGCGATAAGTAATAAAAGAAAAATTACGACAAATGCATACGCGGCTGATTTTGATATTTTTTCGCTTTTACGTAACTCTTCAGTAGTCATTTCACTAAATTTTTTGTTGCTCATTTTATTTTGGTTTTTGGTTAATTCGGAAGTTTGTATGGTGAGTTATCAGGTGGTAAGATTACTTAGGTTCCACCCTTTTTCAATTAAATAGTTTTTACATTTTAAGCAAAAGGCGTTTTCTTTATCTACATGATTTTTTCCTTCAGCATCTCTCATTAAACATGTTTTTACAGAACAATGAGGCAAACCTTCGGTGTGACCTAACTCATGCAGAACAACCTTATAGAATTGTGCTTCTTTGTTTCTTTTGCTCAGTCTAAAATCAGAAACCACGCAGGATTTGCCTGGATGATAGCCCAGTCCCATAACGCCCCAATCTTTGTTTTTACCTTTGGTAACGCTAATGTCGCTGTTGGATAAACCCACGATTACAGAATCTTTACCCACATTATCTTTGATGGTTTTAATAATAGTGTCGGCACGATACCTGTTTCTGGCCGGGTAAAATGCATTTTCCGGGAAGGGAATGTTGGTTCTTAAAACAACATTAGGGTTAATCGTTTGTATTTTATGGTAAACATTTTTTGCCCGCTCTGTTTTGAAATCCCCCAAAGGTTGAAGAACAATTATTTTTGAATGCTGTTCTTTGGTACAGGAAACGAGAATAAACAGTAAAATCAAAAGTGAACTTTTCATTTTGCAGATTTGAAGTTTGTTAACTCAATATTTTTAATAGATCCGAGAGGAGCAATTTTGATCGCATTATTTTTCGGAGTCAGATAAAAATAATAAGCGCTGTTTACATCTATCAAAAAAATGGCTTCGGTTTCGCCTGTATTAAAGGTAAGTTTTTGCTCGTATTTCAGTTTATTAAGTCTGATTTTCTCTGCAATTTTATGACCTTCGCCAATTCCCAAACCAAGAAAAAAACTAAGCAATCCAATTCCAATAGAAACTAGAAAAAAATGTTTCAGCTTGCTCTTGATCTCTAAGTCTGAAAATTTATCGCCATCCGGTTTAGTGCCGATTAATTTTTTTGCCCAGCTTTTGTTGCGATCCTTGTAGCACAAACTCAGAAAAACTAAGATAAGAACGGCGAAAACAATTAGACTTAAAATGATAATCGGATTTGCAGTTAGATCAGCAATGGGGCTGATAAGAATATCCATAATGGTTGAATATTTCAGAATGTTTATTTTCAATTGGAAAAAGAAAACACATTCTTTTAAAATTCCCAGCACGACAAGAAACAGATAACCTATTGGAATTAAATTCTGAATTTTTTCTGTTGATTCCATTCTAACTAACGTGGTATTTCATTAAAGTTTTTATAAAAAACTACATTTCTTTCAATTGCTCCAAATAATCCCTCTGATTCGAAAGCCTTGGAATCTTATGCTGTCCGCCTAATTTGTCACGCTCTTTTAGCCAGTCGTAAAACAAGTTCTCACGCGCCACATTAATCACCAAAGGATTTAAAGTCATATTGTTGTGACGTTTGGCTTCGTAATCAGAATTTAAAGTTTGTAGTGTTTCATCCAATACTTTTTGAAAAAGCCCCACATCAGCAGGTTTTTTCTTGAATTCGATCATCCATTCGTGAGCTCCTTTTTCCTTGTCCTGCATAAAAATAGGCGCAACGGTATAATCGATCACTTCGGTGTGCGTCAGTTGACAGGCTTTGGCAATGGCCTGATCGGTATTTTCGACCATTAGTTCTTCTCCAAAAACGTTAATATGATGTTTGGTTCTGCCTGTTACTCTGATTCTATAAGGGTTTAGAGAAGTAAAACGAACCGTGTCTCCAATCAAATAACGCCATAAACCGGAATTTGTGGTAATGACAATCGCATAGTTTTTATTCAATTCAACATCGGCCAAACGGATTACTTTTTGATTCGGAGTTCCGAATGTATCCATTGATATGAATTCGTAGAAAATACCATAATCCAGCATCAACAGTAAATCGCTCGAATTGTTTAAATCCTGAATAGCAAAAAAGCCTTCCGACGCATTATAGATTTCGTAGTACCTGAAATCTTTGCTTGGTAGAATTTTTTTGTATTGTTCTTTATACGGAGAAAAACTTACGCCTCCGTGAAAATAAACTTCCAGATTTGGCCAAATATCCAAAAGACTTTCCTTTCCTGTATTTTCTAAAACTTTGTTCATTAAAACGAGCATCCACGACGGAACGCCTGCAAAACTGGTTACATTTTCGTTTTTCGTTTCATTTATAATCGCAGCAATTTTGGATTCCCACTCGCTCATCAGCGAAGTTTTACTACTTGGAGTACTGCTAAATTCAGCCCAAATAGGCATATTTTCAATCAAAATGGCAGATAAATCACCAAAGAAAGTATTGTTGTTTTCGTAGATCTGTGAACTTCCACCCAGACGAAGACTTTTGCCCAGAAACAATTCCGAATCCTCATTGTTGTTGAGGTACAGACAAAGTAAATCTTTACTCCCTTTATAATGACAATCCTCTAGGGCCTCATTACTCACAGGAATAAATTTACTTTTTGCATTTGTAGTTCCGCTCGATTTAGCAAACCATTTTATAGGAGTTTCCCAAAATACATTTTGTTCCCCTTGTCGGGTACGTTCAATCAAAGGTTGAAGCTCTTCGTAGGTAGCAATCGGCACCCTTTCGGCAAAAGTTTGATAGGAATTGATCGACTCAAAATCATACTGTTTCCCTATAATAGTATTTTCTGAAGCTGTCAATAAATTGTGCAGCAGCTCTTCCTGAACTTCATTCGGATATTTTAGAAAAAGTTCTATTTGATGTATCCTTTGTTTTAGGACCCAAGAAGCAAAAGAGTTGATTATTGATAAGGGCATGAGTGAAATTTATATTTTAGATTGCTGATTGTAGATTTTAGATTTTACAATTCGCGTAAAATCAGGAACCTTAAAATTTGAATATCGAAAGACAAATACTAACTTTGCCGTTGTATCAAAAATAGTGTTTTTTTGTAAAAAATAACATTCTATTTTTATTAAACATTCCGGTTCAGCTGAATTTTAATTCTTAAAATTCAGAATTCAGGCAGGCAAATCTAAAATCTACAATCAGCAATCTCAATTCTAATGACATATCAAGGCGTACTTACAAAAATGCAAACTGAAATAGGGGCTCCAATTCAGTATTATTTGGTTTTCGAAGACAGTTTTCTAAACATGAATCAATTACTAAACAAGGAAATTGAGATCAGTTTTGTGGGATTTGAATGTCTGAACTGCCATAAGAAGAAAAAGATCTACCGACAAGGGTTTTGCTACGAATGTTTTTATTCGAGTCCTGCGGTTGGTGATTGGATTATGCGTCCGGAACTGAGTACGGCGCATCTGGGAATTGCAGACCGGGATTTGGAGTACGAACAAAAAGTACAGCTTCAGCCTCACGTTGTTTATCTGGCTTTGGCAAGTGAGGTAAAAGTTGGGGTAACTCGTAAAACTCAGGTGCCAACACGCTGGATCGATCAGGGAGCAACTCAGGCCATTGCGATTGTTGAAGTTCCAAACCGATATTTGGCAGGAATTACAGAGGTCGCACTAAAAGACCATTATACCGACAAAACAAACTGGAGAAAGATGCTTCAGAATACAGGGGAAAGTTTTGATCTGCTTGCCGAGAAAGCAAAAGTGGAAAGCTTAATTCCGGCAGAAGTACAGGAATATTTTTATGCTCAAAAGAATGATTTGTATGAACTGCACTATCCGGTTTTAAATTATCCGACCAAAGTAACAAGTCTGAATCTGGATAAAACCCCAACTTTTCAGGGTAAATTAACTGGAATTAAGGGGCAGTATTTAATCTTTGAGAACGGAACGGTTTTTAATGTAAGAGGTTCGGAAGGTTATGTGGTTAGTATTGCAGTTTAACATTTAAAGGAAGAAAAACACTTTGTAAGGAATTGTTTATTAGTGTTTTAGTATATTTATAATACAGTTTTAGTAAAATTGTAATTTGAATGTTGAAACATTTGATTACAATTTTATAATAATTATTTATTAGAAGATTTTAATTTTAAATCTAAAGAGAACCTAGTTTAGCAAAAAGCGAAATGAAAGTTTTTTTTTGAATTTCCAAGGACAAATATTTAATTAATAAATGAATTATAAAGATGAGTGTTTTAAAACGAATAAATGTGGTCAGGCGCAGCGTAATGCACCGTCTCACTAAGAACATTGGAAAGCCAAGATCAGAGCAGCATATTGTTTTAGTGGATAAAACAGAAATTAGGCGGGTCCTGATTTGCAGGCCAAATGCCAGACTCGGAAACTTGTTATTGATTACGCCGCTTGTTCAGGAAGTCAACGATATGTTTCCAAATTGTAAAGTCGATTTGTTTGTTAAGGGAGCTTTAGCTCTGGTAATTTTTGGAAATTATCAAAACATCAACAAGGTAATTGGTTTGCCTAAAAAACCGTTCAAAAGCTTATTGGAATACCTGAATGTCTGGATTTCAATAAAAACACAAAAATACGATGTTGCGATCAACGTAGATCAAAACTCTTCTTCAGGACGTTTAGCAGTCCAATTCTCTAATGCTAAATATAAATTTTACGGAGATTCAAACGATGAATCTCAACTTGTAAAAAAAGACTACGATCATATTGCGAAATATCCCGTTTATAACTTCCGACATTATTTAACGAAACTTGGATTAGCAAAAAGCAATAAAAAAATAGCCCCGATTGACCTTAGATTGTCTTCTTCTGAAATTGTCGAAGGAAAGAAAATCTTAAATGATTTAGTACAAAACTGTAAAAGAACAATTTGTATTTTTACTTATGCAACAGGCGCAAAATGCTTGTCAGAGGAGTGGTGGGAGAACTTCTACGCACAACTAAAGGAAGAATATAAAGATTATAATATTATTGAAATTCTGCCAGTAGAAAATGTTTCGCAGATTGCATTTCAGGCCCCAACATTTTACAGCAAGGATATCCGCGAAATAGGATCTGTAATTGCCAATGCCGACTTGTTTATTGGAGCTGATAGCGGAATTATGCATTTGGCCAGCGCAGTGCAGACTCCAACGATTGGGCTTTTCTCGGTCTCCAACCTTAAAAAATACGAACCTTACGACAATTGCAGCATCGGAATAGATATTAATTTACACACTAAAAAGGATTATGTGAAAATCATAAACTCCATACTGAATAATGGGAAAGTTAGTGGTATCCAACAAGCAATTTAAAAATATAAGAACAACAAAAAAGGCATCCGTAGATGCCTTTTTTTATTTAGTTTTTCTTCTTAAATAAGCCATTGATTAAGTCACTGGCTTTTTTAGTAACTTCCTGAGTTTTCTGCTCTTTTTCGGTTGCAGCTGCTTTTGTGGTGTCTTTTGCCTTTGTATTTTTATTGATAAAATCATTAAGGGCCGAAGTTCCTTTTTGAGTCAGTTTGTCTCTTTGTTGATTCGCAACTTGTGTCGCCAGACTCGTCACTGCACTTTTCATATCCGTTGTTATTTTTGGATTCGAAAAATTACCGCTAACAATAGCATTTATCGGAATGTTTTGCAGTTTTGCAGCATCCGCAGGAGACATTTTTGCCAGGAAAGCATTGGCTTCATTTCCTAAATATTTTGCAGGAACGTCTAATTTTAAATTGTAATTCATCGTTTGGTCAAAACCATGTGTACCGCCAACTGTAATCTTAATGTCCTGATATTTGATGTCAAATGGTTTTACACTCACTTTTCCGTTATCAAACGTTAAGGCTGCTTTAATATCATTCAGATTTATTTTATTAGGATCAATAAATTTCAGGTTTGAAGTTAAGGCATTTAAAACCGTTGAATTTTTAGAATTTACAGTAGTCGAAAGCAACTGACCAATCAAATCTCCTGAAATCGATTTTAAGTCCGGAGTTAACTCTTTGTCGTCTAAGTTTCCGTTTAATTTTATAGTCGAATTTAGTTTTCCGTTAATGATTCCGGCCAAAGGAGCAATCTTTTTCATCATGTCTAATTGCGTAAAAGTTTGCGCAATATCCACCTGATTGAAACCTAAATTCATATCAAAAGTAGGTACCTTTGTTTTGGTAGAAACAGCTCCGTTAAGACCAATTGTTCCTCCAAAAATCGATGTTTTAAAGTTTTCCAAAGTTGCTTTTTCATCCTTCACAATCAACTTGCCCGAAACGTCTTTTAGTTTTAGATTGTCGTATAAAACCGTAGTGGCTTTGGCATTTAAAGTACAATTTAAAAAAGCAGGAATCTTCATAGCCTCAGATGGTTTTGCAGCCGTTTTCTCTGTTGCAGCCGTTCCCGAAGTCATAAAATCATCAACTGCTAACTGGTTTGAACTCATATTGAAATTTCCTCTCAGCTCTTGTTTTTTGAACATAAAACCATAGAAGTTTTCCAGTACACCATTAATACTTAAGTCACTTTTTCCGGTCGTAGCATCAAATTTCTTCAGGTTTATGGTACTCGGATTAAACTCAACCAATGCCGTGCTAATGTTCATCGATTTGTTGTTCTCGTCCGTATATTTAAATCCTGACAAACTCATTGTTCCAGAGTTTTTAATATTCTGATATTGGCTTTTTTCAACAGAAGCCATATCAAATTGTGTGTTAACATCGGCTTTTAAAATACCTGCAAGAGGTTTGTCCATTTTAATAGGGTACGCTTTAGAAAGATTCGACAGGTTGATCGTTCCTTTTAAAGCTGCGTTCACCATAGGATTTTGTGTTATGTTTTTGATGTTGGCTTTGGCGTTAAAAACATCCTGATCAATTCGGAAGGAGAGTTTATCCAGATTTACATAAGTATCATTCAAAATCCCTGTTTCGTTAATGATTTTCGTATCAATTACAATATTCTGAACCGACTTTGGCAGGTTTGGATATTGAAACGAAGCATTATTTGAAGCAATCGCAATATTGAATTTAGGAACCGTAGTATCTGTCAGTTCCCCTTTAGCAAAACCGGCAACTGTAAAATCTCCAGTAGTCTTTACACCATCCAGACTTGCGGCGTAAGCCGAAGGGATCAGTCCTAAGAAGTTTGTAAAAGCCGAAGTGGGAGTCTTAAACTTTAGATCATAAATCTGTCCGGCATCTGCCATCTGAATAAATCCGTCAAACTCTAAAGGCAGCTGATTGATTAAAGCTTTATTCTCTTTAAAGGTATATTTGCTTTTTTCAAGGTCAATTCCTAAGACAGCGTCTAAAGTCAGTTTTACATTTTTCATGTAATTGATTTTATCCATATCCAAAGAAACGTTGGCGGTAGACTTTGTGGTCAAATCTAATTTTGAGTTGGTAAAATCACCTGTTCCTTCATGGTTTAAGCTGTCAATCACCATTTTTATTTTAGATCTCTGATCAATATACCTGAAAGTAAATTGTTCAATTTTATAATTTTGAATTTTCAGCGAAAGCGGCTTACTTTTGTCGTCTTTCACTTCTTTTTCTTTGTTTTTTAGGGCAATATCAAAATTGCCAACACCATCTTTGTTAAAAATAATATTAATCAGACCATTTGTAGAACTGACTCCCTGTATGTTTAAAGGTTCGTCTTTTCCTTTAAAAAGCTCTTTAATACTCATCTTTAAATTCAGTTCGCCTAATGAAACCAAAGTGTCTCCTTCGAAAGGAGCTTTGTTGATAATCACCAGTTTTTCGATTCCCACTGTGGCGTTCGGAAAGTTTCTAAACAAACTTAAATCGGCATCTGTAAAACTTACTTTCGCATCAACGCTTTCGTTAATAGCTTCTGAAATTTTGGCTTTTATTTGATCTTTAAAGAAATACGGAATGGCAAATAAGGCCGCTACTAGGACCACAAGAACTATGGCTGTTATTTTTAAAACTTTCTTTAACATATAAATAAATTGAGGGGTTAAATTGCTAACTGATTGCTGCAAAAATAGTTTTTTTTGGTGGAGTTCGTATATAAAGTTTTTGTAAAACATAAGAGTATACTCCTGTTTCTTAAAAACAAAAAACCGTCTGAATTATATATTCAAACGGTTTTTTAAGCTTTTTATGATTGGAATTATTTTTTAATGAAAGAAATAATCTTATCGATCATGATTTCTGAGACAGGTAAACTTTCATTTTTATAACTTTCGAGATTGGTCTGATGGTCTCCGTCGACAATTTTCATGATATGATTCATTTTATCAATGATCAGGAGTTCCGCATTTTTATTGGCCTGTGATAGAAGCTCAGCATCTTTTACGGTTACTTGTAAATCCTGATTTCCCTGAACGATTAAAATAGGAATGTTTAACTTTTTGATTTCGGTTTTCGGATCGTATTTAAACCATGAAATTAAATAGGGCTGAATGCTTGGTCTAAAAAGAGAATTCAGCATTGGATCTACTTTGTTCACAGTATGGCCACTTTTTAGGCTATCAATAATAGGGAAAGTCATTTCCTCTATTTGTTTGTTTGATTTAGAGGCGATTTGTGTTTTGATTAACTTGTCAGCAGATTCTCCCGCCCCTGCAATGGAGATAAATTTATTAGCTTTTGCTCCGGCAATCATTCCAATTAAGGAACCTTCGCTGTGTCCGATTACAATAATCTGAGAGAAGCGAAGGTCTTGCTTTAACAAATTGATCCAGCTTTTGGCATCTTCAGTGTAATTCTCAAATACAAGAGTTTGCTCTGAAATGGCTGATGGTTTGCTTTCCCCAATTCCTCTTTTATCGTATCGCAATGAGGCAATTCCGTTTTTTGCCAGGGCTTCTGCCAGCATTTTCAAAGAATTGTTTTTCATCATCGGATTATTTCCGTTGCGATCCGTAGGACCCGAACCCGAAATGATTAAGGCTACCGGGCATTTTGTTTTCAAATCAGGCATTGTTAACGTGCCAAAAAGCTGATCGATGTTGATTTTTAAAACGATCGGTGTTTCTGTAAAAGGAACTTGCGTTTTATTTTGAGCATCTACAAAACTCAAAAACAAAAGAGCAGCAAGCACAAATAATTTTTTCATTTTTAAAATGGAATTATTTAATATTTATTCCAAAAGGAAGCATCGCCTGAACACCTTTTTGTTGCTGAAGCCTTTTTACCTGCTCGATAAGCATATAGTTTTCTTCTCCAATTTCTTCCTTAATAAAGGCTTCTTTTGATTGTGCAAAAGGCAAACTTGAAAGAAGGTCGTTGAATGTTTTTTCGTATTCAGGATAGTTTTGTGTACTATACGTTTTGATTTTGGCAATTTTCGCAGCTTCAGCAATCGCATCATTCAAACCTCCGATTTGATCCACTAATCCAATTTTTAACGCTTCACTCCCTGACCAGACTCTTCCTTGTGCGATAGCATCTACCTGAGCAAACGTCATTTTTCGGCCTTCCGCCACATGTGTTACAAAAGTGTTGTAAATGTGTTCTACACCTTCTAAAGTAAAGGCTTTAAATTTTTCGTCAACAGGTACAAACGGACTGTAATTTGCTGAGTTTTCATGTGTTTTTACCTGCTCAGTGTTTATTCCCAGTTTATTGGCTAAAGGACTAAAATTTGGCAGTATTCCAAAAACACCTATAGAACCTGTAATCGTATTGCTTTCTGCAAAAATTTTGTTAGCGTTACAGGCAATATAATAACCACCCGATGCAGCATAATTCCCCATAGAAACAACAATCGGTTTTACTTTTTTGGTAATCTCAATTTCTCTCCAAATCAGATCAGAAGTTAAGGCGCTTCCTCCTGGACTGTCGATTCTTAAAACAATTGCCTTTACATCTTCATTTTTACGGGCTTCCTGCAAAGAACGTCTCATAGAACCTTCACCAATTACAGTAACATCTCCTTCACCGCCTTGTATTTCGCCCTGAGCATAAATAATAGCAATCTGGTCGGTTGCGGTATTGGTCAAAGCAGTTGTAATGTTATTTTGAGTATAATCTAAAATAGAAATCTTGTTGTAATCGTCATCTCCCTTAACTTTAAGGGCTTTTTTGATTGCATTATGGTAAACGTCCTCATAAGCAATAATATCTACCAGATGTTGGGTTTTTGCCATTTCCGGAGTTCTCGCTAATAAACCATTGGCGATTTCATTTAGTTTAGGGAGCGGAATATTTCTGCTTTTTGAAATATCAGTCGAAACAGTAGTCCAGATTGAGTTTAAAAGTGCGGTTACTTGTTCTCTGTTGGCATCACTCATCTTATTTTCAAGAAAAGGTTCAACAGCACTTTTATACTTTCCGTGACGAATTACTTCCATATGAATGCCTGATTTATCTTGAAAATCTTTGAAAAACATCACCTCAGACGAAAGACCTTTAAAGTCTAAATCACCTGCTGGATTCAAATAAATAGTATTGGCTACAGAATTCAGGTAATATTCTTTTTGGGAGTAGGTATTGGCATAAGCCCAGACAAATTTCCCTGATTTTTTGAAACTTTCAAGCGCGTTTCTCAAATCTTTATATTGTGCCAGACCTAAAGAAGATTCATCGTTTAAAATAGAAATCCCCTTAATATTATCATCTGTTTTTGCAGCTTCGATGGCATTAATCACATCTGTTAGGCCGATGCCTTTTTTATCCGAGAAAACAGTTACCCAAGGGTCTTTGTATTTTCCCGCATAATCGTTTTGAATTTGTTTTAAGTTTAATTCTATTACAGAATCACTTTTGACAGAAACGGCGTCGTCTCCTCCAAAAATTGCTCCAAGGAGAATTACCCCAAAAAAGAAGAGGATAATAAACACAAAAATTCCAATAACGGTGGCTATTATATTTCCTAAAAACTTCATAAGTGTATTTTTTTAATAAGTATCGAAAAACGTTGGTTTGTTACAAAAGTAAACTAAAAACAAATTAATTCGAATACAGGATTCGATGAAATATCTGTAACTGCCATGTTTTGGGGCATTAAATTAAAGATAAGATATTTAGTAAGATAAATATTGTTTGAACTTAGAATATTTTATATTTGATGAAAACTATTGTTGTACTATGAAAGATAAAGTGATCTTTTTAACTCTTTTCTTTTTCTTTGGTTTTTATGCCGAAGCTCAAAAGATGCAAACCAAAAAAGTAGTGGTCGATAAACTGACAAGGCTTCCCTTAGAGAAAGTAAATGTTTACAATCAAAAAGACAACTCGATAACAAATGAGGAAGGTGTTTTTTCTTTTATTTCCGATCAAAATGAATTAAATTTTAGCTTGATTGGATATGAAAATCTGAAACTCAGCTTTACCGAAATAAACAAACAGGATACGATCTTTTTGCAAAGTAAAACAATTGAACTTGATGAAGTAGTAGTGGGAGAAGAAATGGCTATAATGAAAAAAGTATATGCCAAAATGAAAGAGAATTATATTTTCGAACCTTACAATGAAAACTTCTTCTTGCGATGTGCCTTGAAACGAAATGATGAATTAGAAAGATTACAGGATATTTATGGTAAAGTATCAAGAAAAAGCATCTTTAAATCAAAAACACAACCGGACAATAAATGTGAAGTTGAGATTTTGAATATGAGGAAAGTCGGAATAAAAGATAAGGCTGATTTTGTGTATTTTGAATTTCAGAGTTTCGAAAAGTTATTTGATATAAATGCTATGATCTCTATTAAAATTGAAGATTTTGAACTTACCAAGGAAAAAAATGTAGCAGGTGATTTTTTTAAAATTAGTTTTATCAAAAAGTCAGAAAATAGAATTGAACAAAAAACCAGTGGCTATTTTATAATTAATAAGTATGACTATGCTATTGTAGAAACCTATTTTGATCTTTATGATAATGGAGAAAAAGTACCATTTCAAAAAAAGGACAAAGTAGAATATCGAACCACCAGTTTTAAAACCACTTCAAATTATAAGAAGAGTGCCAGCACCAATAAATATTATTTGAATAACGCAAAATCGGATGTTAGGGTAGAATTACTTGTAAGTGAAAAAAATATAAAAGCTTTTTATGATTACAGTACCAATTTTTTTGTAACCAATAGTTTTATTGCTGAAAAAGCAAAGTCGAATTTATCGATGGATAAGGATATTTTTAAAGTGAAATTTCCTTACTCAGAGCAATTTTGGAAAAGCCAGAACCAACTACCCTTAACAAGCGATTTAAGTGCATTTTTGAAGAGGGTTTCAGAAAACAAAGAGAACAAGAAAGAGTTTGAAATAGTTGGAAACTTCTAAGTCTTGAATCAAATAATGTAGTTAATTCTAAAATAGTTTTAGTTAATTTGCATTAATTATGAAGTCACAGCATCAAATCGTTTTATCAATAGGCAGCAATCAGGGAAACAGGTTAACAAACATCGAAACGTGTATCGATTTGATACATAAAGAAGTGGGGACTGTAATCAGGGTTTCAAAACTGTATGAAACTCCTGCCTGGGGGTTTGAAAGTGATGCTTTTTATAATTGCGCATTGGTTTTGCATACCTATTTATCGGCTCAAAAAGTATTAAGTCAGGTTCTGAAATTAGAAAAAAAATTAGGCCGAATCAGATCTGAGGAACAAGGGTATCAGTCCCGAATTATCGACATTGATCTGATTACTTATGATGATGAAGTTATTGAGTCTGAAAAATTGCAGATTCCACATCCGTTAATGCAAAACAGAAAGTTTGTTCTGCTTCCTATGCAGGATTTAGGTGTAGACTGGGAACATCCTGTTTTTCAAAAATCGATTACAGAATTAATTGCAGTCTCGCCTGACGATAGTGTTTGTGAAGTAGTTCAGGAATTGAAAAATCCGATACGCGAAATTGCGTTGGAGAACTTCAATTACATTGCTTTTGAAGGGAATATTGGAGCAGGAAAAACTACTTTGGTGCAAAAAATAGCCGAAGACTTTAATGCAAAAATGGTTTTAGAACGTTTTGCCGACAATCCTTTTTTGCCTAAATTTTACAAAGACCAAAATCGCTATGCTTTTCCGTTGGAAATGTCTTTTCTGGCTGATCGCTATCAGCAGTTATCAGATGACTTGGCACAGTTTGATTTGTTTAAAGATTTTATTGTAGCCGATTATCACATCTTTAAGTCCTTGATTTTTGCTAAAATCACCCTTGCAGAAGATGAATATCGTTTGTATCGAAATTTGTTTGATATTATCTATAAAGAAATGCCAAAACCTGATTTGTATGTTTATTTGTATCAGAACTCGGAAAGGTTGCTGCAAAATATCAAGAAACGGGGACGGAATTACGAGCAGAATATCGAGGCAGGTTATCTGGATAAAATCAATAACGGTTATTTGGAATACATTAAATCCCAAACCGATCTGAACGTGCTGATTATTGATGTTTCTGATCGCGATTTCGTGAAAAACCATAAAGATTACCTTTTTATCTTGGACGAAATCCAGAAGAAGATTTTGATTAGATAATTCGTAAATGTGTCAATTAGATAATTGGATAATGTGCCAATAAACAATTTTCTAATTCTCTAATTACCACATTATCTAATTGACTCATTGTCTATTTCGGCCAGTTTAATTTCTGAAACAAATCCCAAACAACAATTCCGGCACTTACGGCAATGTTTAAAGAGTGTTTGGTGCCTAATTGTGGAATTTCAATACAGCCATCGCAAAGTGCAACGGCTTCCTGAGCAACACCGTAAACTTCATTGCCAAAAACCAATGCGTATTTTTGATTTTTCTCTGTTTTAAAATCCTGAAGAAAAATAGCACTTTCAACCTGTTCGATGGCAAGAGTCAGCGTGTTTTCTTTTTTAAGATTTTCGATCACCTCCAGAATGTTCTCGTGATGTTCCCAAGCTACAGTTTCGGTAGCACCAAGAGCTGTTTTGTGAATTTCTTTATTGGGTGGAGTAGCAGTAATGCCACACAGGATTATTTTTTCGATTAAAAAAGCGTCAGCGGTTCTAAACACAGATCCAATATTGTGCAGACTGCGGATGTCATCTAAGACTAAAATTAAGGGCGTTTTGTCTGATCTCTTAAAGTCTTCGATTGATTTTCGATCCAGTTCGCTATTTTCAAGTTTTCTCATATTGATTGTATTCAGGTCATAAAAAAAGCCTCCAAAGATAAGGAAGCTTTTTTAATTATTTTATTTTGTTTTTCAGATTAGCTTTTTACCGGATCTGGTAAAACAGTACCTTTAATAGTAAGAACTTTTGTTGGTTGTCCTTCAGCATTAGAAGTAACAGTTACAGTTTTTGTAAAAGCACCAACTCTGTCAGTAGCATATTTTACACCAATGATACCTTTAGCACCTGGAGCGATTGGCTCTTTTGGAGTTGTTGGTACAGTACAACCGCAAGATCCTGTTGTATTTGTGATGATTAATGGTTTAGTTCCGTTGTTTACAAAAACAAACTCACGTTTTCCATCTGCATTGTGAGCGATAGTTCCATAATCAATAGTTTCTGTTTCGAAAGCCATTCCAGCACCTTCAATTTTAGCAACTTTACCTTTTTTACTGCTTTGAGCATTAGAAGCTGTAATTCCAACTACAGCTAACATAGCGATTAAAATTATTTTTTTCATCTTTTAGAGTCTTTTTTAATTATGACAAATCTATGTAAAATTCTTATATCTCAACTTAAAAAAAGCTTAAAATATTTTAATTTTTGAACGACTTCGATATTCCTCCAAAATATCATAAATTCGCTGTCTTAATTTTTTCATTTAAAATACAATAATTTGGCAGCGAAAGAGAAAGTGGTAAAAGAGACACCTTTAATGAAACAATACAATGAAATCAAGAGAAAATATCCTGATGCATGTTTGCTTTTCAGAGTAGGGGATTTTTATGAAACCTTTGGAGAAGATGCTATTAGAGCCTCAAAAATTCTGGGAATAACGTTAACCAAAAGAGGTGCAGGTTCTGAAACAGAAACTGCGTTGGCTGGTTTTCCGCACCATTCTATTAATACGTATTTGCCAAAATTGGTCAAAGCCGGACTTCGTGTGGCTATCTGCGATCAGCTCGAAGATCCAAAAATGACCAAAACCATCGTGAAACGTGGTGTAACAGAACTTGTAACTCCCGGAGTTTCGTTAAACGATGAGGTTTTACAATCTAAATCAAACAACTTTTTAGCATCGATTTATTTTGCTAATAAAAGTATCGGAGTTTCCTTCCTGGATGTTTCTACGGGAGAGTTTTTAACGGCTCAGGGGAATGCCGAGTATATCGATAAATTGTTACAGAACTTTAACCCGAGCGAGGTTTTGGTTCCGAAAAACAATAAGGGCGATTTTAAAGCTGCTTTTGGAGATGATTTTCATAGTTTTTATTTAGAAGACTGGATTTATAAGGAAGATTATGCTTTAGAAACCCTGACGAAACATTTTCAGACTGTTTCCTTAAAAGGTTTCGGAGTTGAAGAATTGAAAGAAGGAATCATTGCTTCCGGAGCAATTTTGTATTACCTGTCGGAAACACAACACAACCGTGTACAGCATATTACGGCTATTCAGCGTATTGCTGAAGATGCTTATGTCTGGATGGATCGTTTTACGATCAGAAACTTAGAATTGTATCACAGTTATAATCCAAATGCAGTAACCCTATTGGATGTGATTGACAGAACGCTTTCGCCAATGGGAGGGCGTTTGTTGAAACGCTGGTTGGCTTTACCTTTGAAGGATGGTAATAAAATAAAAGGGCGTCATGATGTTGTTTCATATTTAAAATCCAATTCTGAAGTTTTGCAAAGTATTCAATACCAGATCAAGCAAATTTCGGATTTAGAGCGTTTGATTTCTAAAATCGCAGCAGGGAAAGTTTCGCCGCGTGAGATTGTTTATTTGAAGGAATCTCTGGATGCGATTATTCCAATAAAAACATTGGCACTCGAAAGTCCGCAGGAAGCGGTAAAGGTAATTGGGGATAGTTTGCATGCCTGCGATTTGTTAAGAGAGAAAATAGGGACCACCTTAAATCAGGATGCGCCGGTGGCTGTGGCTAAAGGAAATGCCATAGCAAAAGGAATCAGTGAAGAACTGGATGATTTGCGTGCTATTTCGACTTCCGGAAAAGAATATCTGGAGGGTATTGAAAAAAGAGAATCAGAACGTACAGGAATCTCTTCACTTAAAATTTCATTCAATAATGTTTTCGGGTATTATATTGAGGTTAGAAACACACATAAAGATAAAGTTCCTGTGGAGTGGATTCGTAAGCAGACATTGGTTAATGCAGAACGTTATATCACAGAGGAGTTAAAAGAATACGAAACCAAAATTCTGGGAGCTGAAGAGAAAATCTATAAAATAGAATCGGAACTTTTTGAGCAATTGGTCGCCTGGATTGCAACTTATATCAAACCTGTTCAAATGAATGCCAATTTAGTGGCGCAGTTGGATTGTTTGTGTTCATTTACGCAATTGGCGATAGAGAATCAATATGTGTGTCCGGAGATTGATGAGACTTTTGAACTGGAGATCAAAAACGGACGCCATCCTGTTATTGAAAAACAATTGCCGGTTGGGACTCCTTATATTGCGAATGATGTTTATTTGGATAGGGAGACCCAGCAGCTTATTATGATTACTGGTCCTAACATGTCGGGTAAGTCTGCTATTTTAAGACAGACTGCTTTAATTGTATTGTTGGCTCAAATGGGAAGTTTTGTTCCGGCTGATAGTGTTAGAATGGGGATCGTGGATAAAATTTTTACCAGAGTAGGAGCGTCGGATAATATTTCGATGGGAGAATCTACTTTTATGGTGGAGATGAATGAAACGGCTTCTATTTTGAATAACATCTCAGATCGCAGTTTGGTGCTTCTGGATGAAATAGGACGAGGAACCAGTACGTATGACGGTATTTCGATTGCCTGGGCGATTGCCGAATTTTTACACGAACACCCGGGAAGACCTAAAACCTTGTTTGCAACGCATTATCATGAATTGAATGAAATGACAGAATCGTTGCCAAGAATTCAAAATTATAATGTTGCGGTAAAAGAGTTAAAAGACAATGTGCTTTTTATTCGTAAACTGGTAAAAGGAGGAAGTGCTCATAGTTTTGGAATTCATGTAGCAAAAATGGCCGGAATGCCTCAGATTGTAATTTTGAGGGCGCAAAAGATGTTGAAAAAACTGGAGAAAAACCACTCAAGTGAAGCGTTAAATGGCGTAAAGTCTGAAAATGATGAAATGCAGATGAGTTTCTTTAATTTAGACGATCCTTTGTTGGAAGAGATAAAAGAAGAAATTCTGGGGCTTGATATCAATGCGATTACACCAGTTGAAGCACTGATGAAACTGAACGAGATTAAAAGGATGTTGGTTCGAAAATAAATTTCATTTTTAAAGTTTAGGTTATCAGAAAGTTATAAAATAAGTAGATTTTTTTTTTGAAAAACGCTTGTGTAATTGAATAAATGTCCTAAATTTGCACTCGCAATACAGAACAAGTCAAGTATTGTAGTTCTTAATTAGAATTTGAAATGCGAAAATAGCTCAGTTGGTAGAGCGCGACCTTGCCAAGGTCGAGGTCGCGGGTTCGAGCCCCGTTTTTCGCTCAATATCAAATAATGCTCGGATGGTGAAATTGGTAGACACGCTGGACTTAAAATCCAGTGAACAGCAATGTTCGTGCGGGTTCAAGTCCCGCTCTGAGTACTAAAGCCTCTTCTTTTGAAGAGGCTTTTTTTATGGCGTAAACTCACGCGCTTTAAAAGAGGTTTGTGAAGTAAATTTCTTTTAAAGGATCTAAGAATCTGAAATCAACAATCTAAAATCTAAAATAATATATGGGTGCCTTTGTAATTAGTAAGCGGTTTAATGATGAATATAAATTCGTGTTTACTTCGAGGAAGGGTAAAGTGATATTTACAAGTCTGAGTTATGAATTGAAGTTTGAGTGCGAGGAGGATGTTGAGAAATTTAAGGTGAATATTGAAATGGCCAGGTTTTTAAAGTTTAAAGGTTCTGGAGGGAAGTATTTTTTTAAGTTGATGTTGGGGGAGGTTCACTTCGCGACGAGCCGAAAATACACTACTGAATTGCTTTTGCAAAAAGGAATTAAGGAGATTGTTACTTATGCTTCGAAATCGGAAATTTTGGACTTCTCGTCGAGTGAGTCGATTTTTGAAGATGAGGTGGTTTTTGAGGAAGAGGAGGGGTAGGTAAAAGGAATTTCAATAAAAAAAATCCAAATTCCAATAATGCGCTATGTATTGTTGGAATTTGGATTTTTTTTATTGGTTTTTTTTATGTCAAATTTTTGGCATAAAAAAAAACCATCACAAGGATGGTTTTAAAATTTTTAGAACTTAGGTTCTAATTATTTTTTTACTTCTTCTACTTTAGCAGCAGCAGAGTCAACTTTAGCAGCAGCAGAATCAACAGTTGCAGCAGCAGAATCAACTACAGCAGCAGCAGAATCAACAGCAACAGCAGTAGAATCTACAGCTTCAGTAGCTGCAGCGTCAGCTTTTTTACAAGATACAACAGTTAAAACAGCAACAACAGCTAAACTTAAAAATACTTTTTTCATCTTACTTTATTATAAAAGGTTAATTATTAATTCGTGGCAAAGATATAAATTTTTTAATATGTAAAATATTTTTTTAATTTTTTTTTAAAATATTTTCATTGCTCACGATTATCTTATTTATCAAATAATGTGCCAAAATAATAAAAATATGTTAAATTGTTGTATGTTTTGCCTAGTTTATTTTTTGTTGAAGATTCCATAAGAGAATTGGGGGTTTTTGTTCTCTTAGTTGCGGTTTGTTTTGTTTTTTGCGCATTATGGAGTTGTATCGGGAAAAACAAAAAGAGCTTATCTAAGCTCTTTTGTGTGTAATAATGTTGTTAGACTTCATATGATTTGAAAAAACGGTTAAGCAACGATATTCATAATGCTGTCGGTAGCGCCTGTGTTGTCCTGAATATACGATTTGCAAATCTGACTTTTTTCTTCTAAATATTCTTTATCATGAAGCAGGCGATCAAGATTCTGTTTTAGTTCAAGAGGATTAGAGATTACCAGGCATCCTCCAAGTTTGACCAGTTGAATAGCTTCGGCAAAATTGGAGTAATTGGGTCCAATCACAATTGGAATTCCAAATGTCGCGGGTTCCAGAATGTTGTGGATTCCCGGGTTTCCAAAACCACCTCCTACATAGGCGATTGTTCCATAACTGTAAATTTTAGTCAGTAATCCTATGGTATCTATAATAAAGACATTGTAGCTGGATAGGTCTTTGTCTTTTTTTTCTGAGAATAAAACAGTCGATTTTGTGATTTGCGCTTTTAGGCTTGCAATCTGATCGGTTTTAATATTGTGCGGTGCAATGATGAATTTTATATCTTCGCCTGCCTGATTGATATATTCGGCTAGTAATGCTTCGTCTTTAGGCCATGAACTTCCTATAACTATGGTCGGAGTATTGTTTTTGAATTGTTCTATAAAATCCAGTGTATTGTCTCTTTCTAGAATAGCATTTACGCGATCAAAGCGGGTGTCGCCTGAAACTACAACATTTTGAAAACCGATACGTTCTATTTTTTCTTTTGAGCTTTTATTCTGAACAAAAAAGTAAGTGAATGCTTTTAGAGCTTTTCTGTAAAAACCACCATACCATTTAAAGAACATCTGATTGTCTCTGAAAATTCCGGAAATCAAATAAGTTGGAGTCTGACTCGTTTCTAATTGGCTTAGATAGTTCAGCCAGAATTCATATTTTATGAAAAAAGCCAGCTCGGGGTGGGCTAGTTTTAAAAATTTTTTTGCATTGCTTTTGGTGTCGAGAGGAAGGTATAGTGTAACATTTGCAATAGTATTGTTTTTGCGCACTTCGTAACCGGAAGGAGAGAAAAAAGTAATAATGATTTTGTGAGTGGGGTATTTTTCTTTGATTTTTTCAATTACTGGCAAGCCTTGTTCATATTCGCCAAGGGAGGCAGAATGAAACCAGATTGTTTTGTCTGAAGGTTTTATTTTTTCTTCGAGAATACTGAAAACGTTTTTGCGGCCCTCGATAAAAAGCTTAATTTTCGGACTAAAAAGCGCTACAATTTTCAGAAAAAAGCCAGCAATAGAAATAACTAAATTATAGAGAAAAAGCATCTGTTTGTTTTTGTGGCTAAATTACGGTTCTTTCGATTATTTTCATTGGTTTGAAGGTATTAAATAACTATTTTTGTTCCTCCTTTTAGAGACGCTGTATGAAATGCAAGTCTTTAATTTTAAAATATATTGAAAATGAAAAAAATTCAAATGGTTGACCTAAAAAGTCAATACGAAAAAATAAAAACTACAGTTGATGCCTCTATTCAGGAGGTTTTGGATACCAATACTTATATTAATGGGCCTCTTGTACATCAGTTCCAGAAAAATCTGGAAGACTATCTGGGAGCAAAACATGTGATTCCGTGTGCAAATGGAACAGATGCTTTGCAGATTGCCATGATGGGATTGGATTTAAAACCGGGCGATGAGGTGATTACTGCCGATTTTACTTTTGCAGCTACAGTTGAAGTTATTGCTTTATTGCAATTAACTCCTGTTTTGGTTGATGTGGATGTGGTAAATATGAACATCGATATCGAAGCAATTAAAAAAGCAATTACACCTAAAACAAAAGCTATTGTTCCAGTACATTTATTTGGACGTGCAGCGAACATGGATGCCATTATGGAAATTGCTGCCGAGCACAATTTATATGTAATCGAAGACAATGCGCAGGCAATAGGAGCAGATTATATTTCTAAATCGGGAGTAAAAAGCAAAGTTGGGGTAATTGGTCATGTAGCGGCTACTTCTTTTTTTCCATCTAAAAATTTAGGTTGTTATGGAGATGGAGGAGCAATTTTTACTAATGACGATAAATTAGCGCACATTATCCGTGGAATCGTAAATCACGGAATGTACGAGCGTTATCATCATGATGTTGTAGGTGTGAATTCACGTTTGGATAGTATTCAGGCAGGAGTTTTGAATGCGAAATTGCCATTGTTGGATGAGTACAATGCAGCGCGTCGTTTGGCGGCTACAAAATACAATGCGGCTTTTGCAGGAAATACACATATTATTACACCTGAATTTGATGCAAACGAAAATGATCATGTTTTCCATCAGTATGTATTGAGAATTATTGATGCAGATCGTAATGCTTTGATGCAGCATTTATTGGATAAAGCAATTCCTTGTGCTATTTATTATCCAATTCCATTGCATTCGCAAAAAGCTTATGTAGATTCTCGTTATAAAGAAGAGCAGTTTCCGGTAACCAACCAATTGGTAAAAGAAGTAATTGCTTTGCCAATGCATACAGAACTGGATGATGAGCAAATTAAATTTATAACGGATTCTGTTTTGGAATTTTTGAATAAATAAATAAAGATTAAACCAAATAAACAACAACACAAAATAACCACAAAATGAAAGTATTAGTAACAGGAGGATTGGGATTTATCGGTTCTCATACTGTAGTCGAATTGCAAAACGAAGGATTTGAAGTAGTAATCATTGATAATCTTTCCAATTCTACAGAAGATGTTTTAAAAGGAATCACAGCCATTACAGGTAAGACACCTTTATTTGAAAAATTAGATTTAAGGGAAAAAGCAGCTGTTCGGGAGTTTTTTAAAAAACATAGTGATGTTACAGGAGTAATTCATTTTGCGGCTTCAAAAGCAGTTGGAGAAAGTGTTGAGAATCCATTGTTGTACTATGAAAACAATATTGCTTCATTAGTATATTTATTGCAGGAATTACAACAAAAACCAGAGGCAAGTTTTATTTTTAGTTCATCTTGTACGGTTTATGGTCAGGCTGAAAAAATGCCAATTACGGAGGATGCTCCGGTACAGGCGGCAATTTCTCCTTATGGAAATACGAAACAAATAGGGGAAGAGATTATTACAGATACGGCCAAAGTTACCAATATCAGTGCTATTTTGTTGCGTTATTTTAACCCGGTTGGGGCTCATGCTACAACTGAAATTGGAGAATTGCCAATCGGTGTTCCTCAAAACTTAGTGCCTTTTATTACGCAAACAGGAGTAGGATTACGTCAGGAATTATCGGTTTTTGGAGATGATTATCCAACTCAGGACGGAACAGCAGTTCGTGATTATATTCATGTGGTAGATTTAGCGAAAGCGCACGTAATTGCGTTGCAGCGTTTGTTTAATAAAAAGAACTTGCAGAAAGTGGAAACGTTTAATTTAGGAACTGGAAAAGGAAGTTCGGTTTTGGAAGTGATTCATAGTTTTGAAAAAGTAAGCGATAAAAAATTACCCTATAAAATTATGCCGCGTCGCGAAGGAGATATTACCGAAGCCTACGCAAATACAGATAAAGCAAACAGTGTTTTGGGCTGGAAAGCACAATTAAGTTTAGACGAAGCCATGGCAAGTGCCTGGAAATGGGAACAGAAAGTTCGTTCTTAATTTTTTTCAGACGAAAATAAAATATAAGAAAACCCCCAAATAATCTAAAAATTATTTGGGGGTTTTATTTTTGGCTTAATTTATTTTTATAAATTTGTAAGAATAAATTGTAGGAATTATGAAGGGGAAAAAAGAAGAAGTTAGAGCTAGCAAGGTGGAAGAGCCTGCTGTAGAATATGAAGTTCAAAAATCTAAATTTAAAAGAATTGATCAGGAAACTTTTGATTTTGATGCCGAGTTTGCAAAAGGACTGACTCCAGAGGAATTTAAAGCTGAAATGTTTAAGAGGATTCAAGCTTATCCGTGGAAAAAGTAATTTTTGAAAAAGAAGTTCTTGACTATTTTGATGATTTAGTTTTTGCACTTTTTAAAGAGGAGTATTTTGGTTTTCCTGAATCAGCTCAGAATTATGTAGATAAGATAGTTGTTTTTATTATTTCAGATATTTCGAGTTTTCCTCACAAGAAAACACCAAAAATACTCCAATATTTAGGTTCAAATTATATTTTTTACAAACCCAATGCCAAAACAATCTGGTATATCTTCTTTGAAAAAAGAAATCAAAATTATTTGATAACCGGAATTGTAAATAATTACAGTGCAGAAGCAAAAGGGTTATAAAAAACAAAATCCTCATAAACAATCTTGTTCATGAGGATTTTTTATTGATATAGTTTTTCAACTGATCACTAAAAACGGAGACTGAATACTAACTATGCATTCGCAGTAACCGCTTCTTTATCAATTTTGTTGATCAAGCCTGCTAATACTTTTCCTGGACCAACTTCAGTAAATAAAGTAGCGCCGTCAGCGATCATTTGCTGAACAGATTGTGTCCATCTTACCGGAGCAGTCAATTGTATAATTAAGTTCTTTTTGATTTCATTTGCATCAGAAACAGCATTTGCGGTTACGTTTTGGTAAACCGGACAAACAGGAGTTGAGAATGTAGTTGCTTCAATTGCGGCAGCTAATTCTTCTCTTGCTGGTTCCATCATCGGAGAGTGGAATGCTCCTCCAACAGGTAAAATTAGAGCGCGTTTTGCTCCGGCAGCTTTCATAGCTTCACAAGCTTTTTCAACTGCAGAAGTTTCTCCTGAAATTACCAATTGTCCCGGGCAGTTATAATTTGCTGCAACAACGATTCCGTCAATAGAAGCACAAACCTCTTCAACGATATTATCAGCCAAGCCTAAAACCGCAGCCATTGTTGATGGAGTAATTTCGCAAGCTTTTTGCATAGCTAAAGCACGTTGAGAAACTAATTTAAGACCATCTTCAAAAGATAAAGTTCCGTTTGCAACCAATGCTGAAAATTCTCCTAAAGAATGTCCTGCAACCATTTCAGGTTTAAAATCTTCGCCTAAAGTTTTTGCTAAAATAACCGAATGTAAAAATACTGCCGGTTGTGTAACTTTAGTTTCTTTTAGTTCTTCGGCAGTACCTTCAAACATGATATCTGTAATTCTAAAACCTAAAATTTCATTAGCTTTTTCGAACAATTCTTTGGCTAAAGCCGATGTTTCATATAGGTCCTTGCCCATTCCTGTAAATTGTGCGCCCTGACCCGGAAATACGTATGCTTTCATTTGTCTAATTTAAAGATTGAATTTTTTGAATTGAAAATTAGTTTCAATTGAAAGGCAAAAATAGCATTTTTTTATTTCGTATAATCTTTAAACATGTAAATCCATGCTAATCTTGAAAATCGAAGATTAAAAGAAGTGAGCAGGGTAATGACGATAGCGATAATTGGAATAATTCTTAAATCGAAGTTTTTTTCGAAGAAAAATTGTGCAATACAATACGTTGCAATTCCCTGAGCGACTGTTAATCCGTAGTTTACATACATAGCGCCAAAGAAATAACCAGGTTCTTTTTGAAATTTGTAATTACAATGACTGCAAAATTCGTTCATCTTTGGAAGGCCAAAAGTGAAAAAAATATTTTTATCTGTAAAAACTTTTCCTTTATGACAAATAGGACATTCGTTGCTTAAAATATGAGTTAATGCACTTGACATGATCTTGTTGTTTTTTATTTATACAAAGGTAATCCAGAGTAGGATTAAAGTCTTTTTTATATCTTCGCTACTTATAGCACAATAAAGACATTTATTGTGACATCGCCTACCTTAAACGAATTTGTAAACGAAAAACATGATTGGGCGATCGGATATGTAACCAATAAAAAATAAATTCTACAGATATGAAAAAATACCCGGTTTATAGTGTTCAGAATTTTAGCTGCAATGATATTCATCGTGATTTTTATGTCAATACCTTCAAAGAGCATTTAAAAAGTCACAGTTTTGTAGAGGAGCCGCACCGGCATGATTCGTATCTTATGGTGTTTTTTACGAAAGGCTCGGGACAGCATGAAGTTGATTTTGATCAGTTCGAAATCAAAAAAGGAAGCTTGTTTGTGTTGCAGCCCGGACAAATGCACCATTGGAGCTTATCTGAAGATATTGAGGGCTTTGTGATTATTTTTTCACAGGAATTGTATAATTTATATTTCGGACAGAAAAATATTAACGAGTATAATTTTTACCATTCGATTCACAATCGGCCGGAAATGGTTTTTGAAGAAAAAGGAATTCTTAAAATCAGGCTTTATTTTGATTTGTTAATTCAGGAGAGTGTTCAGGACAACAGGTATCAACTCGATAAAATGCTGAATTTATTAGATTGTATTCATATTGAAATTGCGCGTAAGTACAATGAGACTTACTCGCATCAGGCGCATTCGTATAATATAAAAATTGATAAGTTCGAAATGCTTTTAGAACAATATTTTAAACAGGAAAAATTACCCTCTTTTTATGCGGAGAAACTAAGTATCACTTTAAAACATCTAAATCGGATCTGTAATGAAATTCTACAAAAAACCGCAACAGAAGTTATTACGGATCGAGTGATTTTGGAGATAAAAAGAATGTTGATAGATAAGCAATTAGCAGTTAATGAAGTTGCCTTTAAAGTGGGTTACGAAGATTACTCTTATTTCTCTAGATTCTTCAAAAAACAAACCGGAATGTCGCCTACAGAATTTCGAAATACTGTGCGATAAGCTTTTTCTGCCACGAATTCACGGATTATTTTTAAGCTTTGTGTAATAAAAATTCGTGAATTCGTGGTAAACAAAAAAATCCTGTACTTGAAAAGCACAGGATTTTATAACCAATCAAATTAAATCTATTTTTGAAGAATTAAGCTTGTTTTGCAAACTGTAGTTCAATGTTCAAACGGACTTCTTCGCCTACCAAAACGCCTCCTGTTTCAAGGGCTGAGTTCCAGTTTAAGCCCCAATCTTTACGATTAATTTTTCCTTCGATGCTTAATCCTGCTTTTGTGTTTCCCCATGGATCAGTCATAATTCCGCTAAATTCTACCGGAAAAGTTACTGATTTCGAAACACCTTTGATGTTTAAGTCTCCGGTTAATTCATAAGCACCATCATTGATTTTTTTGAAAGAAGAACCTTTAAATGTCAGTTTTGGATGATTTTCGGCATCAAAGAAATCGCTGCTTCTTAAGTGATTGTCTCTATCTGCATTTGCAGTATCGATAGAAGTGATGTCTCCTGTAAATTCGATTGCAGCATTTTCGAAGTTGTCTCCATCTGTATTGATTGTTGCATTGTAAGTTCCGAATTTACCTGAAACATTTGTAAACATCATATGTTTAACTTTAAAACCGATTTCTGAATGTGTTGGGTCAATTGACCATTTTGTAGTTGCCATAATTTTATTTTTTAAATAATTAATTTCATTTTGATAGGACAAAGTTACGGCAGTAGTGAGAGTAAGGGACTTAACCTAGATTAAGAAACAAAAAATGCGATGACTTTTTTGAGTATCGCATCTTTTATTGTTGCTTTGAGAGCTCCCGATTAGAGGGAAGAGTCTTGTTTTTTTGCCACGGGTTAAAGGATTTTCATTGATTAGTATGTTTCAATTCAGAAAAAATCTTTTTAATCTATATAATCTGTGGCTAGAAAATTAGCTTTTGTTGTTCATGTAAAAAGTCAAAGCGCCCGAAGGACATTTTTGAACCGTTTGTATTATTTTTTCGGTGGTAGACTGTTCAGGAAGGATCCATGGTTTTTCTTTTGGATGAAAAACATCAGGATTGTTTTTTACGCAATTGGCAGAATGAATGCATTTTCCGGATTCCCAGACAATGGTAACTTCTCCATTAGTGTATTCTTTGATAAGGTTGTTTGGATTCATGGTTGAAAATTTTTGCAGTTAATTTTTCTTTTAAATTCAGGCTAATTTTCTCCCGTAAAATTACTATTTCTTTTTGGCTTTATTAGAGATTTAAGTAAAAAAAGAAGCGATAACAGGCTGTTGTTCAGTGTTGTTGTCGCTTCTTTTAAAAAGGTGTAAGTTGTGTTTTATGAATTAATAATTCATAGGAACTTCCATCAACAGAAATTCGGCATCTGTATTTGCTTTGATATTTAAAGTTTCAAAATCAGAGATTCCCATTGCGTCACGAGTGTCTAATTCCTGACCGTTAATCGTTATATTTCCTTTTAAAATGAAAACATAAACTCCGTTTCCTTCTTTTTTTAGTTTGTAAGTTGTCGCAATTCCGGCATCAAAATTTCCCATATGAAACCAGGCGTCCTGGTGAATCCAAACTCCTTCATCATCAGCGTTTGGAGATAAAACCTGAGACAGTTTATTGTGTCTGTCGGCAACATCCAAAGTAATTTGTTGGTAGCGCGGTGTTACATTTCTTTTGTTAGGAAACAGCCAGATTTGCAGTAACTTAGTTTGCTGATCGGCATTTGGGTTAAATTCGCTATGTTGAATTCCGGTTCCGGCACTCATGACCTGAATATCACCATTTTTAATGATTTCAGTATTTCCCATGCTGTCTTTGTGCGCTAAATCACCTTCTAACGGAATTGTGATAATTTCCATATTATCGTGGGGATGTGTTCCAAAACCCATTCCGCCCGCAATAGTGTCATCGTTCAAAACGCGAAGTGCTCCAAACTGAATTCTTTCCGGATTGTACCAGCTAGCAAAGCTAAAACTGTGATAGGCATTAAGCCATCCGTGATTTGCATTTCCTCTTGTTTCTGCCTTGTGTATTATTATGTTTTCCATGATGCTAATTGTTTTGTTATTTTTATAGTACAAATTTACGATCAACATGCATGAAAAGCACTTAATGTAGATTAAGAAAAGGTTCTAAGGTTCTGAGTTGCTAAGGTTCAGAGGCTCAGAGGTACAAAGGTACAGAGGTTTTGCGGCGACTGAGATTGGCTGGATCTTCGTGTTTATGATCTAAACATTCTAAGAAGTCTAAGGAAGTCTAACTGTATTGCGAAATAAACTGTTGCACAACGGCATCTGTGTTTTCGTGGCGTTTCTTCTTTTCAAGCGCAATTGGCGGTGCGGCTCTTTCAAGGCAGTCTTTTACATCACAGGTTTCACAGGTGACGCCTACTATTCGTTTTACAAGGGGTTTTCCTTCTATAAATTTGAATTTCTTTTTCATGGTTGGATTAATTAAAATGCCAACTGAAATACTGCGTATGTTGTCTTTGATAAAAGGATCTTTTGTGGCCGACGAAAAAACCAGATATTCATTTCCACTATGCACGTAACTTGAGATCTGAGCATCAAAAAAGTGTGGTTTGTTTTGTTTGATGGCCTCGTCTATAGTTTTTACCGAAACCCATCTTCTGCAATAATGCTCGTTGGTTTCGTTTGCATGCGGTTCTTGTTGATTGGTAATGTGTAGCTCCTTTTTGATCTGATAAAAATCAGAACCAATTTTATGTGACATTCTTAAAAAGAATAAGTTCTTCAGATGGAAGTCTTTAGGAAGCAAGTTGGTCAATCTTTGGTAAAAAGATTCCGGCGAAACTTCAAAGCTTTCGATCAGCGTTACAAATTCTTCCGGATTTGGTTTTTCGTTATTTAAAAAATCATTGATTTTACCCACGATCAATTGTCTTGGTAATAATAAAGCACCTGCAAAGTAAGAGGCGTAGAAATTATGCAACACCTGGTCGAAGTTTTCAAACTTAATCCAGCTGAAGGTCAGTAAGCGATCGGATAAATTCAGGTAATTATAAGCAATTTCTTTGGCTAAAATGAAAGCTTTCTGCGGATCGTCAATCTCGGTTGAAAGTAACAGGGTTTTGCTTTTTGGGACGTATATGGAACGTAGGTCTTCTAAAGCTTCCTGATCGGTAAAGGCAATTTCTTTTATAGTATAATCAAATTCCTCTTTAAGAATCGCTTCCAGTTCTTTAATCGTAATCTTGGAATCTAAATTAATCTGAAAGGATTTAGAAAAAGCAATTACTTTATCTTCTAAGTCTTCAAAATAATTACTGTGTGCTTCCTGATAGGAACGTAAAGCGGCTAAGAAAAAACTCTCCCGGCTCAGATTATAATGCTGTGCAATTTCGATAATGGTACTAATAAACGCATTGACCTTGGCGGGGGCATTGGCGATAATATCAATTAAATCTGCTTCCTGAATACCAAAAAGTTCAAGGGGAATCTCTTTTAAAATACCGGATTTTAAGATTTCCCCAATCGGAGCGAGGTTATTATCGAGTTTTAGCGAAACCATTTGGTCGTAAGTAACGTCCAGATGTTCGCATAAAAGTAAAATTTTATCTGTTTTGGGATATTTTTTTCCTTTCTCAATCTCGTTTAAATACGATTTTGAAAGATTGGTCAATTTGGCCAGGCCAAAAAGAGAAAGGTTTTTCTGGGTGCGGACCTGCTTGAGTTTTAGCCCAAAAATCAGCTTTATATAGTCTTTTTCGATATCCATAATATCAAATGTAAGTAATCTAAAAATAATCGCCAAAAAAATATTTTTCAAATTTAGCGAACGTTCGCTTGTTTTGTAAAAAACTTTTTTCTAATATTGTGGTGTAGAAAATATTAACTGTCAGATTGTTATAGTAAAAGCTGTTTTGTATTAACAGAAGACGATCAACAATTGATAACTAATTAAAAGCAGTAGCTATGAAAAACCAATTAGAGATTACCGAAACGGCAATGGAGTTTTTGGCCGAAAAGAAGCTTTCCTATCCAAAGATCTGGACAGAAGAAGCGATTGTTTTTATAACCGATTTACATCGAAAATTCGAGTCGCAACGAAAATTATTGTTGTTGCAGCGCGAACAAAAACAAGCCGCTTTTGATCAGGGAGTCATGCCGTCTTTTCCTTCAGAAACCAAAACCGTCAGAGAAAGTAATTGGGTGGCTGGAGAAATTCCAAAAGATTTACAGGATCGTAGAGTTGAGATTACGGGACCGGTTGATCGCAAAATGATTATCAATGCGTTGAACTCAGGAGCGAAAACTTTTATGGCGGATTTTGAAGACAGTACTTCTCCGACCTGGCAAAATTTAATGGACGGACAAGTGAATTTGATTGATGCGGTTAACAAAACGATCTCTTATACCGATTTGATTAAGCATAAATCGTATCACCTGAATGAAAAGATTGCGACATTGATAGTGCGCCCTCGTGGATTGCATTTACCGGAAAAACATCTTTCGATTGATGGGAATGCGGTTTCAGGTTCTTTGGTAGACTTTGGTTTGTATGTTTTTCATAATCATAAGAGACTTTTAGAAAATAACTCAGGACCTTATTTCTATATTCCAAAATTGGAACATTATCTGGAAGCACGCTGGTGGAATACGGTAATTGATTTCACCGAAGATTATTTGAAGTTAGAAAGAGGAACGATAAAAGTGACGGTTTTAATTGAAACGATTACGGCAAGTTTTCAGCTGGATGAGATTATTTATGAATTGAAAGAACATATCGTAGGGTTGAATTGTGGACGTTGGGATTATATCTTCTCTTACATTAAAAAATTCCGCAAGCATCCAAAGTTTATTGTTCCGGATCGCGATCAGGTAAATATGACTTCGCCTTTTATGAACGCCTATTCGAATTTGGTAATTCAAAGATGTCACAAACGCGGTATTCATGCAATTGGAGGAATGGCTGCTCAAATTCCGATTAAGAATAATGAGGAAGCAAATGCCGTTGCTTTTGCAAAGGTAAAAACCGACAAGGAACGTGAAGTGAAAAATGGTCATGATGGAACCTGGGTAGCGCATCCGGATCTGGTTTCGCTGGCTAAGAATGTTTTTGATGCCGGAATGCCAACGCCAAATCAAATTCATGTTAAAAGAGAATATCGTAAAATAACAGAAGCAGATTTGATAGAGCCGCCAATAGGGATTATAACAGAAAATGGTGTTCGTAAAAACATCAATGTTGGAGTGTTGTATCTGGCTTCATGGCTGAACGGACAAGGTGCTGCAGCTTTGCATAACTTAATGGAAGATGCTGCTACAGCCGAAATTTCGAGATCGCAATTGTGGCAATGGCTCCAGAATAAAGTGGTTTTGGATAATGAACGAAAATTAGATTTGGCGTATTATCACGAATTGGCTTTAGACGAGTTCAAAAAAATAAAAGATGAATTAGGAGAGGAAAATTACGAAAAACGCCAATTCCCATTAGCTGAAAAAGTTTTGGAAAGATTAGTAGTAAATACCGATTTCGTTGACTTTTTAACCCTTCCGTGTTACAAATATTTATGAAACGTTGCGTTGATAATTAAAAATCTGCGTAAAAAAATAAACCTTATATGAGTTTCAGTGAAAACTAAAAACTGCGACTGAAAACTATTTACTTACTAACCAACTTAACTATATTACTTATGAAAACAACAGAAGACAGAATTCAGGAATTGATTAACGATTGGATCACAAACCCAAGATGGAAAGGTGTTGAACGTCCGTATACCGCTACAGAGGTGGTTACGCTTCAAGGTTCTTATCATATCGAGCATTCTATTGCTAAAATGGGGGCGGAGAAATTATGGAGAAAGTTAAAAAGTCAGGATTATGTTGCTGGTTTAGGTGCTTTAACAGGAAATCAGGCGATTCAGGAAGTCGATGCTGGTTTAGAAGCGATTTATTTGAGCGGCTGGCAGGTAGCGGCCGATGCAAATTTAGCAGGAGAAATGTATCCTGACCAATCGCTTTACCCGGTGAATAGTGTACCGATGGTAGTTAAAAAAATTAATAGTGCCTTGTTGAGAGCTGATCAGATTCAGGTGGTAAACCAGGTTGAAGATAAAAAAGATTATCTGGTTCCGATTGTAGCGGATGCAGAAGCTGGTTTTGGCGGAAATTTAAATGCGTTCGAATTGATGAAATCGATGATTGAGGCAGGTGCTTCAGGTGTTCATTTTGAAGATCAATTGAGCTCCGCTAAAAAGTGTGGGCATTTAGGCGGAAAAGTTTTGGTACCTACTCAGGAAGCGATCAACAAACTGATTGCTGCTCGTTTGGCTGCTGATGTTATGGGAGTTTCGACATTAATTGTAGCCAGAACTGATGCCGATGCAGCTAATTTGTTAACGAGTGATGCCGATCCGAGAGATGCAAAATTTATTACAGGTGAAAAGACCAATGAAGGCTTTTTCTATGTAAACAGCGGAATCGATCAGGGGATTGCAAGAGGATTGAGCTATGCACCTTATGCTGATTTAATCTGGATGGAAACCAGTAATCCGGATTTGGTTTATGCTAAGAAGTTTGCGGATGCAATGAAAAAAGAGTTTCCGGGTAAAATGCTGGCTTACAATTGTTCTCCGTCTTTCAATTGGGCTGCAAAATTATCAGTAGCAGAAATGGAAACTTTCAGAGAAGATCTGGCAGCTATGGGGTATAAATTTCAGTTCATTACGCTGGCAGGATTCCATGCTTTGAATACCAGTATGTTCGAATTGTCTAAAGCGTATAAAGAGCGTGGTATGGCAGGATATTCTGAATTACAGGAAAGGGAATTTGCTTTGCAGCAAAATGGATTCAGAGCAGTAAAACATCAGGCTTTTGTAGGGACTTCTTATTTCGATGCGGTTCAAAATACGGTAACGATAGGAAGGTCTTCAACTACAGCAATGAAACATTCAACAGAGGTTGAGCAGTTTTAATTCTTTATTTTTACCATTAAGATATTAAGAAAGTTAAGCTTTGTGTTCTTAAAAAATAAGAAAGATTAAGTCTAGCTTAATGTATCTTAATATCTTAATGGTTTAATTTTACTTTTTTAAAAGCCTGGCTTTCATTTTGCTGAAAAATTCAGGTGTGACACCAATAAAAGAAGCGATTTGTTTTTGAGGAACTTTATAGACCAGTGTGCCATATTTAGCACAAAATTTCTCAAAGCGTTCTTCTGCTGTCAAACTTAAATTATCCATTAAGCGTTGTTGATTTGCAACCAGAGAGTTTTCGATTAGAATTCTGAAAAAACGTTCGAGCTTTGGGATGTCAAGATACAATTGTTCCTGATTTTCTTTGGACAGCGAAACGACTTCTGCGTCTTCTAAAACTTCTATAAAGAGTTGTCCGGGTTTCTGTGAAAAATAGCTGTACATGTCGCTCATCCACCAACCTTCGCACGAAAAAGCCAGAACATGCTCGACAATGTTATCGTTGATGTTGAAGCTTCTTAGAATTCCTGAATTTACAAAATACGAATGTTTGCAAACTTCTCCGGCACTCAGTAAAATTGTTTTGGCCTTGTAAGAATGAGTTTCCGTTTTAGATAAAAAATGAGCTTGTTCTTCAGGAGTCAGTGAAACGTGTTTGGCTATATTTTCAAGAATTAACGCCATTATTTTTCTTTTATCAAGGTGAAAGAGTTTGCTTTAAAACGGTTGTTTTCTACTTTTCCGGTTACCTTGGCTTTACGGACAGCATTACAAAAACCATCTTTAGCGTGTGCATCACCATGTTCGTCAATTGTTGTTCCGTCTACAAAGTAAGTTTTTCCATCAATTCGAACGGCTAAATCACAACTTTTGCCTTCCATTCCAAATTGGCATTCGCCACAGGCTGTTTCGACAATTAGAGGTTTTTCATCTGTTTTTTTATCCTGAGCCTGAGCTGTGATTCCTATAAACAGGAAGAGTGCAAATAATGCGTTTTTCATTTTTAAGAGTTTACGGTTATTAGTTTTGAAGTTGTTTTGGCGCGTTCTGTAATTTCGTCAATTGGTGTTGCAAGAGTATCATAGCTTAAAACAACGCCCATTCGGCGGTAAGGTCTTGAAGTAGGTTTTCCAAAAATCCTGAAATCAGTTTTGGGTAAAGCTGCTATTTTTTCAATTCCGGTAAAAGTTGGATTTGTGGAGTCTTGTGAAGCTAGGATAACAGCACTCGCGCCAGCTTTTTCAAGAGTGATTTCGAAGATTGGGAGGCTTAGAATGGCTCTCAAATGCAATTCGAATTCATTGAAATTTTGTGTTCCTGCTAAAGTTACCATTCCGGTATCGTGTGGGCGAGGGGAGAGTTCAGAGAAGTAAACACCATCGCTGGTTAAGAAAAATTCGACACCAAACAGCCCTGCGCCTCCCAGTGCTTCGGTAATTTTTTCGGCCATATCCTGTGCTTCATACAAATCGGCTTCAGAAATTTTTGCAGGCTGCCAGCTTTCCTGGTAATCACCACGTTCCTGACGGTGTCCGATTGGTGCACAAAACAGGGTTGGATTGTTATTTTGAGTAATCGTTAAAAGAGTAATCTCTGAGTGAAAATCAACAAATGCTTCTACAATAACTTCAATGACATCGCCACGTGAACCTGCAACAGCATATTGCCAGGCTTTCTCAATATCAGTTGTTGTTTTTATGGTGGATTGTCCTTTTCCGGAAGACGACATTAATGGCTTTACTACGCAGGGAATTCCAACTTCCTGAACTGCTTTCTGAAGTTCTTCTGCTGAAGTAGCATATTGATATTTAGCCGTTTTTAATCCTAGCTCTTTTGAGGCCAAGTCGCGAATCGCTTTTCGATTCATGGTAAAGTTGGCTGCTTTTGCAGATGGAACAACGGTAATACCTTGTTTTTCGTAATCGTAAAAGCGTTCGGTACGGATGGCTTCTATTTCAGGAACGATAAAGTCCGGCTGGTGTTTGGCTACTATTCGATCCAGTGCTTCACCATCGAGCATGTTTATAACCTCAAAACCGTGTGCTACCTGCATAGCCGGAGCGTTTTCGTAATTATCTACAGCAATTACGGTTTGTCCGATTCGTTGTGCGGCAATTACAAATTCTTTGCCTAATTCACCCGAACCAAGGAGTAGTATTTTCATTTTGGATTAATTGTGTTGTTGGAGAAGTAAAAGTAGCGAAAAAAGAGTTGAACCGCAAAGTATTGTATGCCTATGCAATTTATATTAACCGCAAAGAACGCAAAGTTTTTGATGTTCAGTTAAAAGAAAAGGTTCGCAAAGATTTAAAAAAATCTTTGCGAACCTTGCGTTGTCCTTTGCGAACTTTGCGGTTAGATATTATTAATGAAAATGATCTTCTTCTATTTCGAATTCTGCATCTTTTTCCCAGATTTCCATTTCACAAGGTTTACAATTGAATTTTAGTTTGTACTCTAATTCACCCTGCTTTAATACTAATGGTTCTTTTACCTTAACACCAACTATATCTTTTTGGTGTATCGGACATTTTTTTAATTCGTATTTGATGCAATATTTGGTCGTCATCACACGCGATTTTCCTGGATCCCACTGTAGTTCAAATGCTTTTTCGATTTCGGTAACGCCATGACGTTCGTAGAATTTACGGGCCGTTTTGTTGGAAACATTGTACATGAAATCCAATTTAGTTTCCGGATAAGGATGTGATGTTTTAACTAACTGGTGCTCTTCGCGTTTGTAATTTGCCAGACGAATTGCTGTTAACTGATCGTAAACGGTTCTTCTCATTTCGTTAATTTTTGAAATAGGAAGGAACCAGTTTTGAGAAAACATTACATTAATTTCATCAGCGGTATAAGGTGTAAAACCTGTTTTGGCCAATTGTGTTTTGATGTTTTCTTCGATTGATTCGCCAGTTTTAGTTTGCTCTTTTGCATGCTCAAGGGTAACAATACTTACATTTCCGTCTTCATCGGTTGCGATTAATTCGAAGCCTGTTTCAGTTTCAGTAAGCAATAAAGTTGTACTTAGCTTTCGAATAGCACTGTCTTCTCTCTCTACAACTTTAATGAAAGCAGCGTCGTTGTTACGGTAAATAAAAGTTCCGTCTTTTACTTCTTTTAAAACGTTTGGATAAATTTTTCCGTTTTCGGCTTTGTTTACATAGATTCCGTCGGCTTCATTGTTTTCGTTGATAAAACAAAGTCCGTCACCATTATTCAGTAGTTCACCGTTTTCGATTTCGTATGCGTTTCCAATAGTTCGGATTAATTTTCCAATATATTGACCTTTTGATTTTGGGCTTTCCCAAGAACCAATAGAGCTGTGTCTTTCGTTTACGAAATAATCCGTATAACCACGGTTGAAAGTTCTGTTTAAAGAAGAATCAAAGGTATAGGTGCATTTTCCGGAAGAAGCTTTGGTATATTTATCACTTCCTGCGCCTTCTAAAAAGCTGTCTAATTTTTGGCGTAAATAAGAAACGTTGTTTTTTACGTAAACGACATCTTTCAGTCTTCCTTCAATTTTGAAAGAAACGATTCCTGCTTCAATTAAGTTTGGGATCTGATCTGAGATGTCTAAATCTTTTATAGAAAGTAAGTGACTGTTTTTGATTAAAGTTTCTCCGTTTCCGTCTATTAAGTTATATGGTAAACGACAGTTTTGTGCGCAAGAACCACGATTGGCACTTCGTTCTCCGTTGGCCACACTCATATAACAGTTTCCACTGAAAGAAACGCATAAAGCTCCGGTTACAAAAAATTCTAGTTCAACATCAGCTTCGTCATAAATCGTTTTAATTTGATGCAAGTTCAATTCGCGGGCTAAAACCACACGTTTAATTCCGGCATCTTTTAAGAATTTTATTTTATCGGCATCACGATTATTGGCTTGTGTACTGGCATGAAGTACGATAGGAGGCAAGTCCATTTCCATAATCGCCATATCCTGAATGATTAAGGCGTCAACACCAATGTCGTACAATTCCCAAATCATTTTGCGACAGGTTTCCAGTTCGTTATCGTACAAAATGGTATTCATAACCACAAAAACCTGTGCATTAAAAAGGTGCGCATATTGTACCAATGCAGCTACATCTTCAATAGAATTGTTGGCATTCGAGCGTGCTCCAAATTGCGGTGCACCAATATAAACAGCATCGGCACCACTATTAATGGCTGCCATTCCTCCAATTAAATCCCTGGCAGGAGCTAATATTTCAATCTTCTTCTTCATTTTAAGTACTTTAGGCTTTTGTGGTGTTCACGGAAAAAAGTTTGCAAAGTTCTTATAAATATTTCGAGTTTGCTAATGCTGAGGTGATTTTTTTAGAATTGTTAACTTATATGGAATGATGATGATTTAGATTTCTGTTTATTGATGCATCGTATTAAATTCGTCTTTTTCATTATTAGAAAAATAAAATTTAAATCCAGTTTGTTTTACTGTTATACCGAAATCTCGTTGGATTGAAAAACTTGTTTCAAAAACTGTTGCAAATAAAATTTCAATACCAAATAATCCTCCTGCAATTACATAAAGAATTACTAATAATTTTCGTGATTTTATTTTAGATATAGATTCGGATATCAAAAACAAAATTGATGATATAATTGTAAAATATACAAGTAAATCAATTAATAATTCCATAATAAAATATTGTTGAGCCATCGAAGTATGAAATGCAGGAGATTTGTAAACTAATGGATATCCATACATGACGCAATCTGGCCCATCAATAACATCAACAATCCACCATTTTGTAAAAAGTATGAATATGATGACTGCTAGGGGGAAAGCTAAAACTAAAACTGCTTTCTTATTTGTATTTGAGGCCATCTTTTTATAGGAATAGTTGAGGTTACATGGGATGATGATAAATGATTTTTTGTTTTTATCGAATGGGTTCGTAAATAAGTTGTACTACTCCAGATTTAAAAGTGTTAGTGGTAACAAGTTTTAATTCTAGTCTTTCTTTTAAGTCTTCAAATAGTGGTTTTCCGTTTCCTAAAGCTACAGGATGAACAGATATTCTATAGGTATCAATAAGCTTCAATTGAATAAAAGTTTTAATAAGGCTTGCTCCGCCATATAGCCAGATATTTTTTCCTGATTGTTTTTTGATTTCGGTTGCCTTATTTATGATGTCAGAATTGATAAAAGAGGCATTGTTGTCTTCTCTGTTTTGACTGGAGAAAACGTATTTATTTTTGGAGTGTACTTCTTTCCAAAGTGATTTTTCGTCAGGACTTGCATTTTCATCGGGTTGGTAATTTCCCCACATATCATAGCTCACTCTGCCATAAAAAATAGTGTCTATGCTGGATAGGAAATCGTTAAAATCCATATCATCGTCCATGATGCACCAATCGGTTTCGCCATTAGGACCTTCAATAAAACCATCTAAAGTGACTGCCAGATCTAAAATTATTTTTCTCATTTGGGATTTTGTTTTTATATATTTTGACATAAAAATAAAGTTCTTTTTGGATGAATTTAATTGTTTGTGTGTTAAAATGGTTTTTATAGTAACAACGGTTTTAAATTTTTATTATTTATCTTTTATGCTGTTGTTTAATTTTAATGCCCATAGCTAATGACTCGGGTAATTTTCCAGCCTGTAGAGGTGTTTTTCCAGATATGAGTAAATTTATAGGTGCCACAGTTGATGAGTTCTCCATTTTCAAGTCGGCAGAATTTATGCAATCCGGTTTGTATGGCTCCATAATCTTTAATGGGGTAAACTTCAATGCTTCCTTCTACCAGAACTCTTCTCGTATATCCATAATTGGTAAAAATTCGCTGGAAGTTTTCCATTGTTTTTGTATAGTTGTCCAGCCCTCCCGTATCATGAAAGAATTCAAGGTCTTCTGCGAATAAAGTTTTTAATTTTTCTAAATCACCTTTGTTAGCAGCTTCAAAAACAACTCCGTCCATTTTTACAATGGTATCAAATAGCTCTTTAGATACAGGTGTGTAGGGTTTTGATTCGGTTATGGTTATTTTTTTAGTTACGGTACAGGATGTTACGAACATTCCTATTGTAAGCAGTAATACGATTGTAGAAATTGTATTTTTCATGTTTATTGTTTTGAAAGTGAACTTCTTAAAGGGCAGATCCAATAATTTTTTTATTGATTTGTTAAAAATACTAATAATACGATTTAAAAATACAGGGTTATTAGGGGAATACTAAAATGTAATTTGTTCTGCCGCAGCTTATTTTTTGGGTTAGGGATAGGAGCGACATCCTTTTGCTTTTTTCTTTAAAAAGCAAAAGATACAGCGGATAGCCCGGTTCGCCGCGGCGAAATCCCCTATAAATTCTAATAATATACTTTCTGTAACCTTTAGCTGATAGAAGCCGTCAAAGCTTTTATCAATCAGACTAAATAATCACAAAATGAAAATCTTCTTAAAATCGTTTATTGTTCTATTTCTAATGGGCTGTTCGGGACTGTCGGCCCAGAGTTTGGAAACCAAAATGGATCAATTAATTGCCTCAAAGTTTAAACCTGAAAACCCGGGAGCTGTTTTTCTGGCGGTTAAAAAAGGAAAAGCAGTGTATCGAAAAGCTTTTGGAATGGCCAATTTAGAAATGGGCATTCAAATGCAGCCCGAATTTGTTTTTGAAATTGGGTCGATGACCAAGCAATTTACGGCTGTTGCTGTTTTGATGCTGGCAGAACAGGGAAAGCTTAAACTTGATGATGAAATCACGAAGTTTATTCCTGATTATCCAACCAATGGAAATAAGATTACCTTGCATCATTTGCTAACACATACTTCCGGAATTAAAGATTTCACAAGTATGAAGGCTATAAAAGATATTGCTAAACGGGACTTGTCTCCAAAAGAACTGGTCGATTTTTTTAAGAATGAACCCGCTGATTTTAAACCTGGTGAGCAATACAAATATTGTAATTCAGGATATGTGCTTTTGGGTTATATTATTGAAAAGGTATCCGGACAAACTTATGAAGCGTTTGTAACCCAGCATATTTTTAAGAAAATCGGAATGGAAAATACGTATTATGCGAGTCATGATAAAATCATTAAAAACAGAGTTTCCGGTTATCGTGACCGCGAGGGATATGTAAATGGAAACTATATTAGTTTTTCTATTCCGTATGCTTCGGGTTCGATATTATCAACTGTTGATGATTTGCTGAAATGGCAATATGCAATAAATGCGAATACCTTGTTAAATCCCGCTTTTACAGAAAAAGCATTTGTAAATTACACGTTAAAAAATGGGACAAATATTGATTATGGATACGGCTGGCATTTAGAAAAAGTAAAAGATAAAATTGTTCGCGAGCATGGAGGAAGTATTTTTGGTTTTAAATCGATGGGTGTTTATGAGCCGACCGAACAAATTTATGTAGTTGGTTTGAGTAATTGCGATTGTAATTCTCCAACCTCTATTACAAGAGAGATTGCTTCGCTTTTAATTGACTAAATAAAAAAGGGCATTTTCATTCGAAAATGCCCTTTTAGTTATTGTTATTTTATGGTATTATGCAGTCAAAGCTTCTTTGATTCTGCGTAATGCTTCTTTTAAGATATCGTCGCTTGTGGCATATGAGAAACGGATACAATTTGGGTTTCCAAAAGCATCACCGGTTACAGTTGCTACGTTGGCCTCTCCTAAAAGATACATCGAAAGATCATTTGCATCTTTAATTTCAGTTCCTCTTAGAGTTTTTCCGAAGAAAGAAGAAACGTCAGGGAAAACATAAAAAGCTCCTTCCGGAACGTTAATTTTTACACCCGGAATTTCTTTTAACAATCCCACTACTAAATCTCTGCGGGTATGGAAAGCTTTAACCATGTGGTTTAATACACTTGGATCAGCTTCTACTGCTGTGATCGTTGCACGCTGTGCTACTGAGTTTGCTCCGGAAGTTACTTGTCCCTGAATTTTTACACACGCTTTTGCGATGAATTCAGGAGCTCCGATATAACCAATTCTGTATCCTGTCATGGCGAATGCTTTTGCAACTCCGTTTACAGTGATTGTTTTTTCTAGCATTCCCGGGATTGAACCGATGCTGCAGAAAGTTCCTGAGAAATTGATGTGCTCATAAATTTCGTCAGCAACTACATATATGTTTGGGTGTTTTTCCAATACTTTTGCAAGAGCAGTTAACTCTTCGCGGCTGTATACAGATCCCGATGGGTTACAAGGAGAACTGAACCACATCATTTTTGTTTTTGGTGTGATGGCAGCTTCTAATTGTGCTGGTGTAATTTTGAAATCAGTATCTACAGAAGTAGGAACTTCAACCGGTACTCCGCCTGAAAGTTTTACGATTTCGAAGTAAGAAACCCAGTATGGTGCTGGTAAAATAACCTCGTCACCGTCGTTTAACATTACTTGTGCAATATTGTATAAGGATTGTTTTGCTCCTGTAGAAACCACGATTTGAGATGGTTTGTACTCTAATCCGTTATCTCTTTTGAATTTCTTGCAGATTGCTTCTCTCAATTCTAAATAACCCTCCACCGGAGAATAGGTGCTATAGTTTTCGTCTACTGCTTTTTTAACGGCTTCTTTAATAAAGTCTGGTGTATTAAAGTCCGGTTCACCTAAACTTAAACTGATAATGTCTTTTCCCTGTGCTTTTAATTCACGTGCTAAAGCAGCCATTGCTAAGGTTTGTGATGTCGCTAAGTTGTTGATTCTGTCTGAAAGAATATGATTCATTATGAAATTTTTGAATGTCCTTAATTTCAACTTAATTAAGGATGGTTAATGATTAATAGTTTCTTATTTTATGCTAAACTTGGTTTCATACCAAGATCTTTTAGATGTTTGTAATGCGCTAGTACAGCTCCTCTCATGGTTTTGAATTCATGATAAGGCAAATTGCATTCGATGGCAGTTTGTTTTACGATTTCAGCAATTTTTCCGTAGTGGATGTGGCTGATGTTTGGAAAAATGTGGTGTTCAATTTGATGGTTTAATCCTCCTGTGAACCAGTTAATCACTTTGTTTTTTGGAGCGAAATTAGCAGTGGTATACAATTGGTGAATTGCCCAGGTGTTTTCCATTTCACCTTCTTCATTCGGAACCGGGTTTGAAGTTTCTTCAACTACGTGTGCCAACTGAAAAACGATACTTAAAATTAGTCCGGCAGTATAATGCATCACGAAAAATCCGATCACTACTTTCCACCATATTACACCTAAAATCATTGGTAAAGCCATCCAGATTAAAACATAGATGATTTTTGTGATTACCAGAACAGTCCATAATTTGGTTGGACTTTGTGGTGCTCCGTAGGATAGTTTTCTTTTGAGGTAATTTTTCATTTGCTTGAAATCGGTTGTTAGGGCCCAATTAAAAGTCAAAAGTCCGTATAAGAAAAAAGAATAGTAATGTTGGAATTTGTGAAAACGGTGCCATTCTGCATTTTGTGTAAAACGAATGATTCTTCCGGCATCAAGATCTTCATCATGACCGTGAATATTGGTATAAGTATGGTGCAATACGTTATGCTGTACCTGCCAGTTGTGCACATTTCCTGCTAAAATATAAATACTTCCCCCCATGATTTTGTTGATCCATGATTTAGAAGAGTAGGAGCCGTGATTTCCATCGTGCATCACATTCATTCCAATTCCGGCCATTCCAACTCCCATCAGGATGTTTAGCAGCAATTGCGCCCAGAAAGGCATGTTAAGTGTTAGAATTAAAAAGTACGGTGTTAGAAAAACGGCAAAAAGAATAACAGCTTTTAAATGCAGCTTCCAGTTACCTGTTTTCTGAATATTGTTCTCTTTGAAGTAATTGTTTACTCGTGAGTTAAGTGTTCTGAAGAACTTCAGATTGTCTTGCTTAGCAAATGTAGGCGCGGTGTTATTCATAATTATTTTAAATAGGTTTCAAAGGTAATTATTATAAATTTTCAATTTGCAAAATTGAGTTAAATATTTCAATCGTAAAGTAGTACTTTTGTTAAAAAATTAGAGCAATGGATGAGATATTGAAATATTTTCCGGATTTGACCGATCTTCAAATCGAACAATTTCAAAAATTAGACTTTTTATACCACGACTGGAATGAAAAAATCAATGTGATTTCAAGAAAAGATATTGATGCCTTATATACAAAACACATTTTGCATTCGCTTGGAATTGCAAAAATCATGAAGTTTGAACCGGGAGCAACTGTCCTGGATGTTGGTACCGGAGGAGGATTTCCGGGGATCCCATTGGCGATTCTTTTTCCTGAAACGCGTTTTTATCTGATCGATGTTATAGCAAAAAAAATTAAGGTGGTTCAAGGGGTTGTGGATGCATTAGAGTTAAAAAATGTAAAGGCAGAACAAAAACGTGCTGAGCTGGTAAAGGGCGATTTTGATTTTATTGTAAGCCGTGCCGTAACTAATATGCCTGATTTTGTTTCATGGATAAAAGACAAAATAAAAAAACAGCATAAGCATACTTTAAAAAATGGAATTCTGTATTTAAAAGGAGGAGACTTAACAGAAGAATTGTCCGCTTTCCCTAAAGCCACATTATACGATTTGTCAACTATTTTTGAAGACGAATTTTTCGAAACCAAAAAAGTAGTACACCTGCCTTTGAAGTTTACCGTTTAATCGCTGAAGAGAATAACCCAATAATAATTACTTATTTAAGTAACATTATTGGGTTTTGTACTAGAATCAGGAAACTTTTCTGGATAAATGCAAAAATTGATTTGCTTTATGGTCTAAGTTTTGAATGTATTTATGAGCTGCTTTTTCTGATGCTGTAATCGTATACTGAAACTTGGGATTAAAGAAAAAATCGCGGCAAATTAAAGGTTCGCTACATGAATCGTAAACTTTCTCATCTGTCTCGTCCAGGTTTTCATCTCTGTAAACACTAGGATACAAGTGGTTTAATTGTATTAAGGTCGTATTGAACCATTTGTCAAAAACTTTTCTCTTAGGTGTTACATGTCGGGCAAGTAACACAAGTCCTAAAACTTCATTTTGTAAAAAGTAAGATCCTTTTCTATATCTTACATCAATCATTCTCACCGTCATATGAGCGACCCATAACGGGCCATCGATGGCTCCTGAAGCTGGGATGTCAAAATTAGTATCAAATAATAAAGGGGTTGTTAATTCCGGATCTTTAATCGAACACCAAAGCGCTTCAATTCTTTTTTCTGTATCGTTGATACTCGTCTTTTGTCCGATAAAGCGCCAGTATATCCATTCCAGTAATGCAGCAGTAAGTCCCACTGTCGCCTTATGATTAATGTTTGACAATATGTTTTCGAGATCTTCATTTCCTTCTAACGGATCTAAGAATTTTTCCATCTTCTTTTTACTCCAGGTAAAGTCAATCGGGTGTCCGATGTGTTTTGAATTTAAGATAATCTGCGGGGCATTTTTTAAGCTTTTCATAAGTCAATTTGAATTTGTTAGTTGATTTCTTTTTTTGCTTTAGGTCTTATTAGTAATTGGTTATGAAGTTTATTTCTATTTTTTTAGTTAAGATTTCTAGTACTATTTTTTAACAATATGGCAAATTTATGTTGAGTTTTTCTTTTTTAATGTCAAAGGAGGACATATAAATAACACGATAAGACAAAAGCTTAATTTATAATTGTTCTAAATAATATTGAAAGAAAAAACGTGTTTATTTCGCTATTTAATGTATTTTGTGTAGGTAAATACTTTTAAAATAAAACATTTCTAATTTTGCCTAAATAAAAAAAGTCGAAGCTCTTTTAAGATTCGACTTTTTTATGTGCTTTGGGGTATGATTTCTTATCGAACTTCATTCGTCCCCAGTTATCTTTCGCTTATGTACTTTTATTTGCTCAGTCTCTGTTAGAGGGATATCTTTACTACAGCATAATAACTTTTGGCTTGAGAATAATGACAAAATTACCAACATATTGGAAAATTCAGCTCACAGGATGGATGGCAACTTCTTTGTATTGGGGAGTTTCAGCCTATTTTGGAAGTACTTTTATGTGGACGATTGGCATAGCCGATTTTGTATTAGATGTTTGTATCGGTATCTTATTGACACATCTTTATAGAAACTTTGCTTTAAAAAAGGGTTGGAATAAGTTAAGCCTGAAACAACTGATTCCAAAAATGGTACTAAGTGTTTTGGTGCTTTCTTTATTGTATATGTTTTTGATTGTGGGAAAACTTTATCTGGTACGATTGTTTGTTCTAAAAGGTACTTCGATTTCGTTTATGGCGTTTTTAAAATCAACACAGTTGCAGGTCTTTATTACGGGGACCAGACTGATGTCTATTTGGGTGTTGGCGTATCACCTTTATCATTATTCAAGGCTTGAGATTGAAACGGTGAAAGAAAATGCACGATTGTCTGTTATCGTAAAAGAAGCACAGCTGAATAATTTGAGCGCACAGCTTAATCCACATTTCTTTTTTAATTCCTTAAATAGTATTAAGTTTTTGGTGTTAGAAAATCCGCATTCGGCAAGGCGGGCAATTGATCTTTTGTCTGATTTGCTTCGGAATTCTTTGAGTAATAACATGGGGCAATTAGTAACCTTAAACGATGAAATCAATTTAGTCAGGGATTATCTGGAATTGGAAAAGATACGATTTGAGGAGCGTTTACAAGTGAAAATCGAAGCAGACACAGCGCTGTCAGAACATTTAGTTTTGCCGTTAAGTATTCAGACCCTGGTAGAAAATGCTATAAAACACGGAATTGAAAAAAGAAAAAAAGGAGGGTTTGTTACTGTAAGAATAGAGCAGGTGAGTAATTTTATAAAAATCAACGTTCAAAACTCGGGAACGCTCAGTAAAGAAATTAAAGAATTTTCCGGAATTGGATTGAGTAATCTGAGAGAGAGACTACTGTTGCAATACAAAGGGAAAGCTTCTTTTGAAATTAGAGAAATGCAGGACGAAACAGTTTTGACAACTATTTTACTACCATCAGGATGAAAAAGATAAAAGTTATTATAGTAGACGATGAGCGTCTGTCCAGAGAAGAACTAAAAAGAGCATTAGAATTATACGAAGATTTTGTTCTAATAGGAGAGGCTGGAAATGCCGATGAAGCAAAGAGTTTGATTGAAGCAAAAATGCCTGATCTGATCTTTTTGGATATTCAGATGCCTGAGAAATCCGGTTTTGATTTATTAGAGTCGCTTGATAATGCACCTGCGGTATTATTTACAACAGCTTATAATGAATATGCTGTGCAGGCTTTTGAAGTAAATGCCTTAGATTATCTAATGAAACCTATCAGAGAGGAACGTTTTGCAAAAGCAATTGATAAAATAAGAAACGCTTTATCCGGAGAGTCTTCTTTAAGTGATGTTGCAGCAAAAGACCGAAAAATTTTCATCAAAGATGGAGAGAAAAGATTCTTTATTCAGTTGGATGAAATTTATTTAATTGAATCTTTGGAAAATTATACAAGACTTTTTTTTCAGGACAAAAAAGCGCTTCAAAGACGTTCCCTTCGCCAATGGGAAGAAATGCTGGATGAAAATATTTTTTTCAGAATAAACAGAACCGAAATTATAAACATTAACCACATTCAGGAATTTAACCGAACCGTTGGTGGTAGACTGGAAGTGAGGTTAAAAACGGGCGAACTATTAGAGGTTTCAAACCGTCAGGCCGTGAAATTTAAAAACCTAAATGGGATTTAATTAAAAAAGGAATGCTCATTCTTTTTAAATCGCTATAGCAAAAGAAGAGATTATACAAAATGAAGCCGTTTTTAGAGGTGCTAAAATCAGCAGGACGCAGTGTGTTGAATTTGGAATAAAATTCCGGAAAAATAAAACCCAGATTTGATGCCACTGATTCTTTTAAAATTTAAACAAAACTATTTAAACCGAACAATTCAATGAAATTAATTCTAAAATTAGTGTTTTTTATTTTTTCGATAATCAACACCTATGCGCAGCAGACAAGCGTGACAAGATCAAAGGATCTGGAAAGTGCTTATGACATTCAGGACAGTGTAATGATTAAAACCAGAGATGGGGCTTTACTATCGGCTATGGTGGTACGCAAAAAAGGAGTTTCTGCTCCCCAGCCCGTGATTTATCAACATACCATTTATGTCAGAGAGAAAGGAAGAGATCTTGCCTCCTTAAAAACCGCAGCGGATCATAACTATGTGGGTGTGATGGCCTATTCGCGAGGGAAACGATTCAGTCCTGATACTATATCTCCGTATGAAAACGAGACGACAGACACCTATGATGTTATTGACTGGATCAGTAAACAAAAATGGTGTAATGGAAAAGTAGGGATGTATGGCGGCAGTTACAATGGTTTTACACAATGGGCAGCCTGTAAAAAAATGCATCCGGCACTTAAAACGATCGTGCCTTATGCGGCCAGCCGACCGGGAATGGGACTACCTATGGAAAATAATGTTTTTATAAACCCCAATTACGAATGGGCGTTTTATGTAGGGAGTAATAAATACCTGGATACGGTGGCAGGAAACGACAGGCAGCGTTTTAGAAGAATGACTTTTAGATGGTGGGAGACAGGAGCTGCCTATAGAAAAATGGACAGTATTGATGGTGTTCCTAATAAGTTTTTTCAGAGATGGCTGGCGCATCCTTCTTTTGATGCCTACTGGCAGAAAATGGCGCCGTACGGAAAAGATTTTGCACACATCAACATCCCTGTTTTAATTTTTGATGGGTATTATAATGATTCGCAGAACTCAAGTTTGTATTTTGCAAGAGAGCTTCAAAAGTACAATCCAAAAACACCGGTTTATGTCGTGATTGGGCCATACGGTCATTTTGGTGCTCAGACCGGAGGGGAAAGTATCGTGAATGATTACAAAGTCGATTCGACAGCGATAATCAATGTGAGGAAAATAACTTATGAGTGGTTTGATTATATTCTGAAAAACGGGACAAAACCACAAATGCTGAAAGACAAAATAAACTATGAAGTAATGGGAGCAAATGAATGGCGAAGCGCTCCTTCTTTGGATAAAATGGCTAATGGTTTTGTTAAGTTGTATTTGACGGATAATAAATCAGGTGATTTTTATGTGCTAAAGGAGAAAAAGCCAACTCAAAGTAACTATTTGTATCAGGAAGTTGATTTTGCAGACAGAAAAGCCCAAAATAATGATTACTATCCAGATCCGATAATCAGAAAAGAGATTGAGACTAGTAATGGATTTACTTTTATTAGTGAATCTTTGAAAGAGCCAATGCTGGTTAACGGGTCATTTTTAGCCGAGATAAAAGCGAGTATCAATAAAAAAGATATGGATTTTGGTGTTACTTTATATGAGGTTATGCCAAACGGGGAATATTTTCATTTGTCTTATTTCATAGCACGGGCAAGTTATGTAAAAGATAGTACCAAAAGGAATTTATTGAAGCCGGACCAGATCGAAATCATGCCTTTTTCGAATACGCATTTGGTTAGTAAACAGTTGAGCAAAGGAAGTCGATTACTGGTTACGATCAATGTGAATAAAAATCCATATGCGCAATTGAATTATGGAACAGGAAAAGAGGTTAGTGATGAAACGATTAAAGATGCGAAGGAGCCACTAAAAGTAAAATGGTACACGGATAGTTTTGTACAGATCCCAATCTGGAAATAAAAAATCCCGTAAAAACAAAAGCCGAATCTTAATGAAAAGATTCGGCTTTTTTATGAGGACAAAGTTTCTAACTTGAAACTTTGAAATTTGAAACAAATTAACCTAAGAAAGGGTATCTGTAATCTTCTGGAGTTACAAAAGTTTCTTTGATCGTTCTTGGAGAAGCCCAACGCAATAAGTTTAATGCAGAACCTGCTTTATCGTTAGTTCCTGAAGCTCTTGCTCCACCAAAAGGCTGCATTCCTACAACTGCTCCTGTTGGTTTGTCGTTGATGTAGAAGTTACCCGCAGCATTTTGCAATTTCACAGTAGCTACTTCAATAGCATAACGATCCTGGCTAAATACAGCTCCTGTTAAAGCATACTCAGAAGTAGTATCTACTAATTCTAAAGTTTCTTCCCATTTAGCATCTTCGTAAACATAAATAGTAATTACTGGTCCGAATAATTCAGTTTCCATTGTAGTGTATTTTGGGTTTGTAGTTACAATAACGGTTGGTTCAATAAAGTACCCAACTGACTTATCGTAATTTCCTCCAACGATGATTTCGGCATCAGCGTCTTTTTTAGCCTGGTCAATATAACTTGCTAATTTATCAAAAGAACCTTCGTGAATAACAGCTGTAATGAAGTTTCCGAAATCTTCAGGAGAACCTATTTTAAAAGATTTCACATCAGCGATTAATTGCTCTTTTACAGCCGGCCATAAACTTTGTGGAATATAAGCTCTTGAAGCTGCAGAACATTTTTGTCCTTGAAATTCAAATGCACCGCGAACAATTCCTGTAGTCACTTGTTTTACGTTAGCGCTTGGGTGTGCAATGATAAAATCTTTACCACCAGTTTCTCCAACGATTCTTGGGTATGTTTTGTAGTGGTGAATGTTAGCACCAATTTTAGCCCAGATATCTTTAAATACATGAGTTGATCCTGTAAAGTGAACTCCTGCGAAATCGCGGCTTGCCAATACAGTATCAGTAATCATTAAAGCATCACCAAAAACGACATTGATAACTCCATCAGGAACACCAGCTTCTTTGAAAATATCGATGATAATTTTTGCAGAGAAAACCTGACTGTCACTTGGTTTCCAAACCACAACGTTACCCATCATAGCAGCACTTGCAGGAAGATTTGCAGCAATAGCAGTAAAGTTGAAAGGAGTAATTGCATAAACAAAACCTTCAAGAGGTCTGTATTCTAAACGATTCCAGGTTGTAGAATCTGATTTTGGCTGATCTCCGTAAATCTGAGTCATGAATTCTACGTTGTAACGTAAAAAGTCAATTAACTCACAAGCAGCGTCAATTTCTGCCTGGTGAATATTTTTAGACTGACCAATCATTGTTGCAGCATTAATGCGGGCTCTGTAAGGTCCTGCAATAAGTTCAGCAGCTTTTAAGAAAATAGCAGCACGCTGTTCCCATGCCATATTTGCCCATGCTTTTCTTGATTCAAGAGCGTTGGCAATTGCTTTTTCGATATGTTGTTTTTCAGCTAAGTGATACGTTCCTACGATATGTTTATGATCGTGAGGAGCTGAAATTGTTCTTGTATTTCCAGTTCTGATTTCTTCGCTTCCTATGTATAACGGAACGTCGATTTTGGAGTTCCACAAAGTAGTGTAAGCTGCCTGTACTGCTGCTTTTTCTGGTGAATTAGGTGCGTATCCTTTTACCGGTTCGTTTACCGCTTTTGGTACGTGAAAGAATCCTTTTAGCATGTTATTTAAAATTAGATAATTAGACAATTTAAGGGTTAGACGATTTGATTGTTACGAATAATCTAACGTTGCACAAAAGTACAAAGGATAAATTAATAATTTGACAAATTTATGATTAAGATAACGATAAAAAAGGCAGTTTTTAAACCAATATTTAGTTTAAAGCAAAAGGAGCACACATTCTGAAAGTAGGAACAATTACTTTAAATGTTTTTGTAGAGGTAAAGTTGATCATGTTAAAATGACCTTTCATGGCACCATAAGGAGACGATAATAAACAGCCTGAACTATAGGTGTGATTTTCTCCCGGTTTTAAAACTGGTTTTTTTCCAATTACGCCTTCTCCATCAACAACTTCAAGGTCGTTTAAAGAGTCAAAAATTTCCCAGTGACGAGAAGTCAACTGAACGGAATCTTTGCTGTGATTTTCGATTGTAACGACATAGCTAAAAGCAAAGTGAATCTTGTAGTTCTTGAAGTAAGTACCTTCAAAACTAGTCAAAACAGATATTTTTATGCCTCTTGTTATCTGAGAAACCATACTAAAGTAGTATATGTGTGTGCGTTATAGTTGCAAAGCTACGAAAAAAAATCTTTCCGCCTAAATCCTTAACAATGTTTTAATTTATGATGTTTATAGAGTTGGCGTTTCCTTTACCGATTACTCTCTGGTATCGATCGTTACTTTCTCTATAGTAAACCAGTATGGTGTATTCGTTTTCAGTCTGATAAAAGTTTCCGTCGATCGCATTTTCATAATCTATCACCCCTTTTTTATCGGCAACCGTATATTGAAAAGCTGTAAAACCCTGTTTAATCATAACCGCTTTTTCAAAAATACCTTTCTCTGAATTATAATCCATTTTATATTCAGGAGCCAGGCAGTAATTGTTGAACATTCCGCTGATATAAATGTCCTTATTCGAAGATCTGAAAGTGGGGGCAGACAGGTTAAAATATACCCAGGCATAATCTGCTTCAATTTCATTGTTGGAAGCATTTATATTCTTCACCACGAAGTTTCCGTTTACATCCTGATTGTTTGTATAAATTTGATTGGCTCTTGCCAGATTAGTGAACAAATAAGAATTATAAATATCGTTGCTGGTTCCCACCTTTGCTACATTGGTACTTGCTGCACGGATGTCTTTGTTTTCAAAATACAAGAACTCATTTCCACCCCAAAACTGCGTTTCCTGATCGTATTTGTATACCATTTGATTCCCGATGGTGTACTGCGGAGGGATATTTTTGATCGCCGTATTAAAGTTTCCATTTTGTAACAACAGGACTTTTATATTTTGCAGAGGAGTCTGAAAAACAATATCGTTAGACGATATTGAAAAATCCAGATTTTGTTTGTAATCAATATTCGCAAGATTTCGGCTTCGTTTTACCTGAGCTGCTACAGTAGCGTGATTTTCGTATAAAATAAATTTTCTGGACAGTACAACTTCCTTATCCTCGTTCAAAATTCTCAGCATATAATTACCTGAAAGTCGCAGTTGGGTCGTAAACTGATTGGGAAAAGGAAGTCGGTAATGCGAATAGATTTGAAGCGTATTAAACGAATTCGAATAATCGGTGATGCGCTGATTGTCGAAACCGCCGATATAGTCATTTTTTGGAATATCGGTTGGTTTCCAGTTGTAATCGCAGTGTAGGATTTCAAAATAATAATTGGCTTCATTGCCAAACAAATCATCAAATTGAAATTGAAACGTATCGCCCAGTTCGAAAATCGGAACCACATTGCCACCGTTCTGAACAAACGAAACGGTTTTAATATTGTAAGGAGGATTTACTTCGGTTTGTACTTCCTGAGCTGTCGCTGAAGCAAAAAATAAAAATATAAAGAGATTCTTAAACAATTTTTTCGGCATCTTATTAGGTTGTAAGATTGTAAATATAACAATTTTATAGAACGTAATAAGATGCTATTTTAGAGGTTTTGAAAACAAATGGATCAGGAACCCAGCAGATATTCCAGATTGGCTTCGATTTCATTACTGATATGGCTTTCTTCCAAAAGGGAATCCGACAGTAGTTTTTTGTTTTCCTGTAGTTTGATTATTTTTTCTTCTACTGTATTTTTTGAAATGAACCGAACAACATTTACTTTATTCAATTGCCCGATACGGTGTGCTCTTCCTACCCCTTGTTTTTCAGCAAAAGGATTCCACCACGGATCTAAGAATAGTACGTAGGAAGCTTTGGTGATATTCAAACCGACACCTCCTGCTTTGAGCGAAATAAAGAATAATAAAGGATTTTCCTTTTCCTGAAACAATTTTACCTGCTGCTCTCTTTTTTGCGAAGGCGTTTCACCGGTGATCTCACAATATTCTATTTTGTTTTCCTTGCACCAGGTTGTATAAAAATGCAAATTTGTCACAAACGAGCTAAAAATGATCACTTTTTGTTTTCCTTTAACTAAGTTTTTCAAGTAATTCGTTACGGCAATATATTTTCCGGAATCTACTTCTGAATCCTGATCGATCATTTTAGGATGATTGCTCAGTTGTCTCAGCTTCATTAAAGTGTTAATAATACTAATTTTATCAGGGCCAGATCCATCCGTTTTCAGTAAAAAGTTACGTGCTTTTGATTTCTCTTTTTCGTATAGCTTTTCCTGTTCAGCATCCATATTACAGTAATAAACCTGCTCTGTCAATTCAGGTAAATCTTTTAAAACCTGTTCTTTGGTCCTTCTTAAAATATAAGGCTGGATCAGGTTTTTTAATTCATTTAAAACTTCTTCGTTCTGTTTTTTTTCAATAGGATTTTTGAAATTCTCCATGAAAAAAGTATAGCTCCCCAAAATATCCGGATTGATAAACTGCATCTGCGACCATAAATCGTCAAGTGAATTTTCAATAGGTGTTCCACTCAAAGCAATTTTATGCCCCGTGCTGATTTTATTGATGGCTTTAAATATCTTAGAATCCCTGTTTTTAATGTATTGACTCTCGTCTAAAATCAAATAGCGGAAATCATATTTTTCTAAAATAGAAATGTCACGATGAACAATGCTGTAACTCGTAAAAATTAAATCGGTTGAATTTAATCTGCTTGCCAGTAATTTTCGGTCATTGCCCACGTATTGCATTTTCGAAAAATGAGGCGTAAACTTTCCGGCTTCATTGTACCAGTTAAAAACCAAAGAAGAAGGGAGAACGATCAAGGCTTTCAGTGGTTCTCTTTCGATGGTTGTATCGTTTGAGAACAAATCGAAATTGGTCGTTTTGGTCGTGAAGCCCAATTGCTCCTGTACCGCAACTAAAACCGCTAAAGTCTGCAGCGTTTTTCCAAGTCCCATGTCATCGGCCAGACACGCGCCAAGATTGGCATTAAAGTGACCCAAAAGCCATTTTACACCATCAATCTGATACGGTCTCAAGGTTGCTTTTAGTAAATCGGAAGCTGTAAATTCAGCTTTATGAATTTGATCAGGATCATTGGCGATTTCTGAAATTCCGTCTAAAGCAGTAAAATTACTTTTACGCAACAAAACAGTTCCGTTTTCTGTCTTTGCCAATTTTGCCAGAGAGCCGTATTTGCTAAACCATTCGAGCGGAATCAAAAAGTAATTTCCGTCAGGTAACATAAAGAGTCTTTCTTTGCTTTTTATGTTTGGAATGATTTCGCTGAAATTGATTTTATAAGGACCAATTGTGATGATTATTTTAATGTCGAACCAATCGGCTTTCGTTTCTTTAGCAATTGAAATCGTATTGCTTTCGGTGATGATTTCTTTGCTTTCGAGTTTGAGATTCTGGATTGTAAAACCCAGACTTTCGAGTTGTTCTTTATAGTCAATAATGAATTGAATATTGACATACGGATCAGAGGCCTCGGCATCTGAACTCAATCCAAACAATTCATTTTTAATTTTTGTTAAACCAAGATGGAGTAATTTGTCTGTATAGGAAATCTCATCAGCGCTTCGTTTAAACTGAATAATTTTAGGTTCGTTTGCAACACTAAAATCAACAAAAGAGTGTGTTTTTTTAGTTTTACCCGCATCAAACGAATAGCCGTTATAGTCAAAAAAAAGGTTGAGGTAATAGCAGTTTTTAAAGAAATCATAAACAGGTTGAATCGTGCACGAAATAATTTTGTCACGACTTTCAATTTCAAAACCAGTCGCTTCAATATCGATTTTTTTGGCTATTTCAGGAATGAAATTCTTAAAATAATTGTCAACTAATTTTGAAGGTATTTCGATTGATTTTTTCTTTAAAAACGGGGAAAGTTTTTTAGCATTAAGCTCTTTTAATTGCCCAAGTTTTTTGTCGACGATCAACCAGCCCGGTTCGTCTAAAAGAATATCCACACTTTTATCCATTGGTAAAAATGTGGTTTCGTCTTCTTTTAAAGATAAAGTATAAGTAATACCTTCAGCGTGTTTGTCAAATTGAATCTGAGGTTCAAATTCTAACGGATTTGTATCGACTCTCCAACGATAGAAATCCTTTTCGGCACTCATATTAGCAGAGAATGGAAATTGTTCTTTTACAATTAGATTGTAAAAGGATTCTAAGTTAAATTTTAAATGCTGACGAATGGCAAACTCAATTTTGGAATCTTTTTGTAAATCAGCAATTGTTTTAGCCGATTTGATTTTGGCGCTGAATTTCTTGAAAATAAAATCAGGCTTTAAAGAGTCGCAAGCTGTCAGTATTTTTTTTGTATTGGAATCTAAATTTTCAAAAAGAACTCCAAAACTTTCAAGTACATCTGCACTCGCTTTTTTGTCTAGATATTTAATATCATCGGTATTCTCAATGATATAAGCTGTTGGGATATATACATACAGGTTTTTTTCAAAACTGATGTCAAAGCAAAACTGAAATGATTTTGAAGGTTCCAAGATTTAGGGATTTGGTTGGCTTATAAGTTAGAGATTGGGCAAAAAAATAAAGAGTTTTCAAAATATCAATAATTTGAAAACTCTTTTTAAATGAACTTGTATCACTTATATGGTGAAAGAATTAGTTTTCCTGTTTGAAGCATAGCGGAATGATTTCGCCCTTTGCCAAACAATATTTTTCTACCAGTTCAGGTGAAATTTTGTGGGTATAGTCTTCTTCGATAACGATAAAACCGATGCTTCTTAATTTGTCAAAATAGTCACGGCCGTAAATGCGCACGTGATCGTACTGACCAAATATTTTAGCACGTTCTTTTTGATCGGTAATGGTATCGTCGGCAAAAGTAACTGCTCTGGATAAGTCCTGTGGAATTTGAAGAATCGCCATTCCGCCCGGTTTTAAAACGCGGAATAATTCCTGCATGGCCTTGGTATCATCCGGAATATGTTCTAAAACGTGATTGCATAAAATAACATCATATTCGTTGTCTTTAAAAGGCAAATTACAAATGTCTGCTTTTACATCTGCTAAAGGCGAAAACAAATCGGTTGTAGTATAATCCAGGTTTTTCTGTTTGCGAAATCTTTTGTAAAAAGCCTGTTCCGGAGCAAAGTGTAATACTTTTTTAGGTGCTGTAAAAAAATCAGTCTGATCATTCAGATACAGCCAAAGCAAACGGTGTCTCTCTAAGGAAAGTGTACTTGGTGAAAGCACATTGTTGCGTTGTTTTCCGTATCCATAAGGCAAAAAACTTCTAAAACTTTTCCCGTCAATTGGATCAGTATATTTGCTTCCTCTTAATGATAAAGCTAAAACAGGACGCGCCACATAACTTAAACGAATTAATATTGGACGGGGTATTGTATTAAGTACTAATTTAAAAAGTTTCTTCACGGTAAATGTATTTGAACACGAATTTCACGAATTAACACGGATTAATGTTGTGGTGAAATTTCACGAACCTTGATTTGGGTTAAAGTATTATTCTTTTATATTTAAGGCTATCTTCTCCAAAATTAACTAGTAAGCCCAGTTTGTTTTGTGATGCAGCCAGATAATTTAATGTTTGTTTGATTTCACTGCTCGAAAGAGTTGTAATTGCTTTCAGTTCCAAAATGATTTCATCGAAAATTACAAAATCGGCAAAATAGTAGCTTGATAAAATAATGTCTTTGTAGGCAATATTAAACTTTAATTCACGACTATAAGGAATTTCGTTTCGTTGAAATTCATATTCTAATGCGTCACCATAAACTTTCTCACTATGTCCTTTACCTAAAATTTTATGGACTTCCATACAGATTCCTATAATTTTATAGGACTCTTCTTTTAAATATAAATCACTCATCATTCAGTCTCTCTATCTGTGTAATTTCAGCAAAAACAGTATTTCGTGTTAATTCGTGAAATTTGTGTTATAAAACTAACGGCACTTTTCGGAATTCATCTTCTTCGTTGCTTTCGATTCCTAAAGCTTTATAGATGTATTGGAAAGTAGATAATAACTCTGGTTTTCCTTCAATTAAAGCCACGTCATGCTCGAAATGCGCACTCGGTTTTCCATCAGCAGTTGTAATAGTCCAGCCGTCTTTATGTTGTTTGATATTTCTTGTACCCATATTGATCATTGGCTCAATTGCAACAACCATTCCTTCTACAAAAAGTTTTCCACGGCCGCGTTTTCCGTAATTTGGCATTTCAGGTTCTTCGTGCATTTTTTGCCCTAAACCGTGTCCTACCAATTCGCGAACCACTCCGTAACCGTGACCTTCGGTGTATTTCTGAATCGCATTTCCAACATCTTCCACGCGATTTCCGGCTTTAAATTCTTTGATTCCTACGTAAAGAGATTCTTTCGTTACTTTGAGAAGCTTTTTAACTTCAGGAGCAACTTCTCCAATTTCGAAACTATAGGCGTGATCACCGTGGTATCCATTTTTGAATGCACCACAATCTACAGAAATAACGTCACCGCTTTTCAGGGGTGTATTGTTCGGAATTCCGTGTACAACCTGAGAGTTAGGACTCATACATAGCGAATTTGGGAAATCATACAATCCCAAAAAACTCGGAACAGCACCGTGATCACGGATGAATTCTTCAGCTAGTTTGTCCAGGTATAATGTGGTTACTCCTTCTTTAATTTCAGAAGCAATCATTCCTAATGTTTTAGATACGATCAAAGCACTTTCGCGCATTAATTCGATTTCTTCACGTGATTTTACAATAATCATAATTTCGGATTTTCAGTTCGCAAAAGTACAAATTTTAATATTATTTTTTTATTTAAAATTTTTTGCCACGAATTTCACGAATTGTGATGAATGACAGGTATTTAAAAGTTAGCCACGAATTTCACGAATTTTCACAAATTAGATTGCGTTTAAATATTTAGGATTTAGCGAATCAATATGTATGCGTAAAGTTTAAAAATAGAAATTCGTGAATTCGTGGCGATCAGACAATTAATAGGAATTAATAGTTCACAGAAAAAACGTAAATTAGTAAGGATTAAAATCAATTAATTATGGAAACGTCTGTAGATTATGAAAATATATCCAAAAGAAAAGCTTTAAAACGGATGAAACGGAATGCATTGGCGCTTTTAGGCTTTGCAGTAGTTTTATTTATTATAGCGGTTTATTTTAAGATTCCAATGCTTCAGGCTTTTAGTGAGGCAGCAATGGTAGGGGGAATTGCAGACTGGTTTGCTGTGGTGGCTTTGTTTCGTCATCCACTGGGAATCCCGATTTGGCATACTGCAATTATTCCGACCAAGAAAAACGAAATAGGTGAAAACTTAGGGAATTTCGTTTCAGAAGAATTTCTGAATCGGGAAAAACTCGAAATAAAACTGGAAGAGTTTAATTTCGCAACAAAAGCTTCCGATTGGCTTTCACAGTCTGAAAATGCTAATAAAATTGCCAGTGTAGTAGCTTTAAATATTATTCCGGGAGTTTTAAAAACGATAAAAGATGAAGATATCAAACGATTTATTCAAACTCAGTTCAAAGAAAAACTAGAGGCTGTCAATTTTGGCGATTGGGTAGCGCTGGCGTTAGAGCCTTTGCAGAAAGGGAAGGTGAAGGATGAGCTGCTGACCAACGTGCTTAATGTTATGAGTACAGAACTTAGTAATAATAAAGACCTGATTCGGAAAAAAGTAAAAGAGTCAACCCCGTTTCTGAGTTTTGGTCTGGCCGATAAAAGTATCACAGAGGGTGTTTTTAATGGGCTTGCTGATTTCCTTAACGAAGCAAAACATCCCGGAAGCGCGATCAGACTTAAAATAGACGAATATGTTTATGACTTTTTAGATAAGGTAAAGAATTCAGAGGAGATGAGGGTAAAGATCAATACCATGATTCTGAGTTTTGCCGGCAAAAAAGAGGTTCAGGATTATGTTAACGGAATTTGGGACGAAATAAAAGAATCGATTTCAACTGATCTGAAAAAAGGTGATGAGTCGTCGATTAAGAAAAGTATTTCGGGCTTAATTCAGGGTTTCGGAAACGGAATAAAAGAAGATGCAGTTATGATTGACAAAATCAATAATTTCATCAAGAATGATTTGCTTTCTATTCTTCTGAATAATAAAAAAGTGATAGGAGATTTAATTTCCTCTACGGTAAAAAGTTGGGACGGAAAAGAAGTTTCGGAAAAACTAGAACTGGAAATCGGTAAAGATTTGCAATACATCCGAATCAACGGGACGTTGGTAGGAGGTCTTATCGGACTCGTGATTTATGCCGTCGAGTGGACGTATCATTATTTGGTTTAGCCTGTTGGATGTGATTTATAGATATTCTTTTCTGGCGTATTAAGGAGCTGTGCTTCTGTGTGGTAAAAGTTTTTCTCGCAGATTAAACGAATTAAAAAGATTTAAAGAAATCTGCCTAATCTGCTAAATCTGTGGGAGAAAAATAGTCAAAATAAATATATTTCGTCTGCATAGCTCTCTGCGTTTTATTTAAAGTGAAACGCCTTTTTTTACAGCTGTAAAACCTATGTTTCTATGCGTTAAAGTAATGACGCCGAATTTAATCTTATGAGTGATCTATCTTTATTTAAAGAAACGCTTTACTAGTTAGATCACTCCTAAGATTTAAAAATTATTCGGGATTGGCCATGATTTTGAATAGCTCTGAGTTGGAGATATAAAATCTGTTTTCCAGAGCGATTGAAGCCAGTTTTGCACTAACAAGGCTATTCTCCCTCGTATTGATAAGAAACAAAGAGCTTTCTCCAAAAGAGAACAATCGTTCTTCTGAGGTTAACATAGCGACGTTGTTTTCTACTAAATCTTTAGCCAGTTTTTTTTGCTTAATCAGTGAATTGATTTCTACTTTTTGTGCAGTGATCTTGTTGGTCAGCTGTGTTCGTTCCAGAGCCAATGCAAATTCATTTTCCTGAAGTTTGTATTTGGCTAGTTTTAGACTTCCGCGTTCTTTTCTAAGAAACAAAGGGAAGTAAAACTCTAAACCAACCTTGTAATCGTCAAATTTATATTTGTCAACATATCTGGGTTCAGACAAATAGGAGTACCCCACATTTATTTTAGGCAGCAACATGTTTTGCTTCAGGTCTTTTTCAACCTTTAGCATGTCAATTTTATTCTGTAATGCATTTAATTTCGGATGCGCTTCTAAGTTTGTATCCCTTTGCAGAAGATCGTTTGTTTTTAAGGTTTCCTGCAAGGTTGATTCGAGTGCTGTTTCCGGCACAAGCTCGTCTGAAATTTCCAACGGAATATTGTTTTCCAGCCACATAAAATTTGACAATTCGAGTTTGGCTTTTGTTAGTTTTAATTTAGAATCTTCAAGGCTTAAGGCTCTGTTTTTTACAATAATCCCGGCCTCAATGCTATCTATAGCCGGTTTGTCTCCCTGAGTGATGAGGGTTTTAATGCCTTCCAGACGAATTTCGGCATTCTTACTGTACATTTCGTAAAGTTTCATTTCTTCAAAATTCTTCTTCCAATTGAAATAGGCAAGCGATGCATCATATAGAATACTAACGGCCTGAAGTTTTCGCTCCGATTCGCTTAGTTTGATCTGAATTTTAGCTTTTCGAACATCTGCCATTCTTTGGTTGATAAACAATCCCTGTCCAAGCGGAACACTTATGCCAAAAGAAGTTAAACCCTGATTGGGTGTCGTGTTCTCCGGATTAAGATAAACCCCTTCGTTATTGTCGAATCCTGCTTTAAGTTCAATTCCATACCAGGTAGGGATTTTAAAACTGCTGTTTAGAATCGAATAATATTCTTTGTCTTTAAATTGTTTTTGGCTAAAATCTACTTCGATTTTTGGATCAAAACCACCACGAGCCATCATTAGATTGGCTTGTGCCTTGCTTACTTCCAAATTAGCATTTTTAACCAATGGGTGGTACTTTTTTACATATCCCAAAAACTCATTGTAGGTGAGTTCTTTTGAGAAAGGCTGCTGGCCAAAAACGGCACAGCCCAAGAAAAGAAAAGCGATAAGTATTGGTCTCATTATTTTTTTTCTTTAGTTACTTTTTGAGCGCTTTTGTAATAATTAGGAGGGAATCCGTTTAGAGTTCTCCAGATTTCGAACCAAATAGGCACAGTGTCTAACAACGCAATCGTTTGGGCGCCGGAACCAATGCTTAATTGTTTTGGCCATTTGGTCTCGTTAGGATCCGGAGCGATCAAAATTCGGTACTTACCATTATCGCTAATAAAGTTTTCTATCGCCACAACTGTACCTCCAAAAGTTCCGTAGGACATATCCGGCCATCCTGAAAAGACAATGGTAGGCCATCCGTCAAACCAAACACGTACTTTTTCTCCTTTTCTGATCAAAGGCAGGTCAATTGGACTGATGTAGGTTTCTACTGCAATATCGTAATGAGAAGGCATTATCGTTACAATTGGTGTTCCCTCTTTTATTGTTTCACCTAAACCTGCCTGTAAAGCGCGGTTGATATAACCGTCCTGTACCGCTTTGATGTAGTACATGCCATTACGTAAGCTGTAATTGGCATATTGATTTTCGAGTTTGCTCACCTGTGCTTCAGTGTCAAATTTATTGCTCAGTGTTGTAAACTGGTCGCTTCTTGCTTTGGCTACTTTTTCACCGTACTCCGCCGTAATTCTGTTAATCTCCACTTTGGCGTTGATGTACTCATTTTTACTGGTCAGGTATTTGTTTTCCTGTGTGATGATTTTAGCATCAACATCTTGTAGTTTTAAACGTTTTTCCTCCACATCCGTAAGCGGTTTCAATCCTTCTTTGTTTAATTGTACCGAACGGTTGTATTGAGTGTTGGCAATTCGCAGCTGTGTTTTTACGGCAATCAGATCGATACTGTCGCTTTTTATTTTTAAAAGAGATTGTTTGACTTTGTTTCTGGCTTGTTCCAGTTTTAGTCTTTTTTCATTTTCGATAGCTTGAATTTGTCCCGAAAGTGTTGTTACTTTTTCGCCATACGATTCCAAAGAGTTTTTCTTGGCATCTACCTGATTTTTGGTGTTTTCAACCAAATTAGGATCCATATAATCTTCTTTGATCTCAGAAATAAACAGAATCGTGTCTCCTTTTTTAACGAAATCTCCTTCCTGTACGTACCATTTTTCAATACGTCCCGAAATCACACTCTGGATCGATTGTGGCCTTTGGTTGGGTTTTAAAGTGGTTACTGACCCTGAACCTGAAATGTTTTGCGTCCACGGCAATAAAAGCGCAATGATTCCTAAAATGGAAGATGCAATGATGATTCGGTTTAGAATTTTATAATGTGGCCTGTTGCTTAAGTTTCTTACAGTCTCATAGCGATCAAGCGGCTGTAATTTTGTTTTATTGTCAGAGATATTTAACATGGCTTATTTGTTTTTTTGATCCAGTATAATTTGACCGTTTTGCATTGTAATTTTTCGTGTCGATTTAGTTTTCCAATATGGATTTTTGGAAGAAACGATGATGGTCCATTTGTTCTTTTCAGAAGTAATAAAATCTATAATTTCATTGGCAACATTTTCGTCCATCGTATCCGTTGGATCTTCATAAAAAAGTACTCTTGGTTTGTGAATAATACTTCTGGCCAAAAGAATTTTTTGAGCATTAGAAGATGATAGTTGTTTTCCTTCAGGATGAATATGGGTGTTCAGACCTTTGGGCAACAATTTTATTAGCGGACTAAGCTGAACGCCATCCAGTGCCCATTTCAGATCTTCGGTACTTATCAAAGGATCGTTAAAAGTGATGTTTTCTAAAATTGTCCCGTCAAATGGTGTTTCATTGTGAATGATACTGCCAATCTGCGAGCGATATTGTTTCAGATTTATTTTTCTAAAAGTATCATCATTGATGTAAAAAGCTCCCGAACTTTGTCTTAATAAACCGGATAATACCCTGATAAGAGTTGTTTTTCCTGATCCGTTTTCACCCTCAATGACAATTTTTTCACCCTGATCGATTTTTAACGAAATGGAATCTAAGGCATTCGTTGGAGAATCCGGAAATTTGAATTTTAAGTTCTCTGTTTCTAAAGAGATGCTGTTGTAACAATGATCATTTAAGGAGTCAGACTCGGAGTTCTCCTCTAAAGCTAAATCAGTCACCTGTCCAATTTTCTCCACAGAAGTTAAAACATCGTAGAAGCTCTCCAATCCAAGGATGATTTTTTCTACCGATGTAATCACCAGTAAAATGATGATTTCTGCGGCAACAAACTGCCCGATATTCATTTCCTGACTCAGCACCAGATAACCTCCAATTGAGAGTAAACTTGCGGTAATAATGACTTTGAAAATAATCAATTGGGTAAATTGTTTTTTGATTACGCTAAAGTGTTTCTCTCTGTAATTAAGGTAACCCGCTACGATTGAATTGTTTTTTTGAAGCGCAAAATCATAATTCAGTTCATTGCGGAAACTAAAATTATTACGAGCCATTTCCTGTAACCAGCCTGCCACTTTGTATTTGAATTTGGATTCTTTTAAACTGGTCTCTAAGCCTGATTTATACGAAAATTTGAAAATAAAGTATAAAAGGAGGAACAATAAAAGTCCGAACACAATAAAGTAAGGATGGTATAGGGAGAGCAGAATAATTCCGAAGGTAATCTGAAGTAAAGCAGCTGAAAAATCGGTTAGTAATTTTGAAGTTCCTTTTTGAATTGTAAGTGTGTCAAAAAAGCGATTTGTTAGTTCCGGCGGATAAGTACCGTACAATTCTTCTGATTTTATTTTAGGCAAACGGGCTGCAAATTCAAAAGAAGCACGTACGAAGATTTTTTGCTGTAAGTTTTCTGTAATACGCAATTGCATGAACGACAGCACACCAACAAGAGCCACACCACCCACTACAAGTATAATAAGTACAATCCAGGAAACACTAACTCTTCCGGATTGTATAAAAGTAATAATGGCCTGAATTCCCAATGGAAGTGATAAACTGACTAATCCGGCAAAAATGGCATAGAAAAAAATCTGGTAAATGTCTTTTTTGTCCAGTTCTAGTAAATGGTAAAATCTTTTTAAAGGAGTCATACTGTTTTTTATTATAATTAGCGCAAAACGTTTTCTGCAAGGTTTAGGTAAAATTGAGTGGTCGTAACCGTTTCATTACAATCTGTAATTGTTTTTAAATGATCCGTTAGAAAATGCTGATGTAAACTTCCTTCAACAATAGTTGAAACCAGTGATTTAGCAAATGGATAATCGGGATTCACTTCCTTTACAATGGAAACAACTCGATTGATAACCCTTTTGTAAATGACAAAGAAGCCTTCTTTATTCTCCTGATCGACTTCTTTTGTGTGGAGCGTTTTGGTGAATTCGGCAATTATGATTCTGTTTAAAATGGCTTCATTAATATGCTCGGTTGAAGTATCGTCTGTTATTTTTTCGGTAACTATGGTGATGGCTTTTTTTAGTTTTTCCTGCTTGTCTGCGATATTCGTAGTCGTAAAAACCAGTTTGTATTCCATCCAGCTCCAATACCATGAAGACAGGTAGACCAAAAGTTTGTGTTTGTTTTCAAAATAACGATAAATCGAACTTTCGTTTGAACCTATTTTTTCGCCTAATTTTTTAAATGTAAAATTATCAAAACCAATATCGTCAATTAGAAGAATACTCTGTTCAATTATTTTTTTTCCCAACGCAGATGTTTCCGGATCTTTTACATAGATCTTTTCGTTGACTTGCATTTTTATATTTGATAGTATAATTTGCATAAAAAAATATTTTTCATGCAAAGATAATAGTATTACTATTGATTAAGAAATTTTAACTCTTATTTATGCTAATTTTTTTTAGTATTCAGTCGCAGTCTCAGTATTCGGTCTCAGTATTCAGTCACAATATTCAGTTTTATTCCTGTTTTAAAATAGCAAACCCGACAGATTTTTAAAAATCTGCCGGGATTATTTATTTTGAAGATCCAATACTATCGCAACTCAGACTGAAAACTGCGACCGAATACTGCGACTATTCAGTCACGGTCTCAGTCACAATATTCAGTTTCATTCCCGTTTTAAAATAGCAAACCCGACAGATTTTTAAAAACCTGCCGGGATTATTTATTTTGAGGATCCAATACTATCGCAACTCAGACTGAAAACTGCGACTGAATACTGCGACCGAATACTATAACAGTGAATGGCAAGTCATAGCGTTAGGCTGCTGTATGCCCATTAACTCCAGAATAGTAGGAGCGATGTCGCCCAGTACCCCATTTTGAATATTTTTCAACTCTTTGTCTACTAAAATAATCGGCACCGGATTAGTTGTGTGTGCTGTATTTGGACTTCCGTCAGGATTAATCATCGTTTCGCAATTTCCGTGATCGGCAATAACAATTGTAGTGTAATTGTTGGCAAGAGCAGCTTCGATAACCTCTTTTACACAGGTATCTACCGCTTCGCAGGCTTTAATTGCGGCACTCATGATTCCGGTATGCCCCACCATGTCGCCATTGGCAAAATTTAAGCAAACGAAATCTACCTCACCTTTGTTCAATTCAGGAACCAGAGCATCTTTTAATTCAAAGGCACTCATTTCCGGCTGTAGATCGTAAGTGGCTACTTTTGGAGAATTTCTTAAAATACGGGATTCTCCTTCAAATGGTGTTTCTCTTCCTCCGGAGAAGAAAAAGGTAACGTGCGGATATTTCTCGGTTTCGGCAATACGAATTTGTTTTTTACCTGCTTTTTCCAAAACCTCACCAAGAGTTTCCGTGATATTGTCTTTGTTGTAAACTACTTTTACGTTTTGATACGTTTCGTCGTAGTTGGTAAGCGTCACATAATACAGGTTTAATTTGTGCATGTTTTGCTCGTGGAAGTCCTGCTGTGAAAGCGCTTCTGTAAGTTCACGACCTCTGTCGGTTCTAAAGTTAAAGAAGATAACCACATCACCTTCAACGATTGTTGCTAATGGTTTTTCCTGTTCGTCAACCATTACGATTGGTGCGATAAACTCATCGGTAACATCATGTGCATAACTGTCAAGGACACTTGCTACTGCATTTTTAGAGGGAGTTCCTAAGCCATTAACCACTAGGTCGTAGGCGAGTTTTACACGTTCCCATCGTTTGTCACGATCCATTGCGTAATAACGGCCAACGATTGAAGCAATTTTTACAGGAGTATCTTTAATGTGTTCTTCTAAATCCTGGATGTATTTTGCCCCTGATTTAGGATCAACATCACGTCCATCCGTAAAAGCATGAACAAAAACATTCTCCAGACCGTATTCCTGTGAAGCATCAATTAATCCGCGTAAGTGTGAGGTATGAGAGTGAACACCCCCGTCAGAAACTAATCCTAAAAAGTGAACTTTTTTATTGTTTTCTTTAGCATAAGTAAAAGCATCAATAAGGACTTGTTCTTTTGCTAGTGTTTGATGTGCTACGGCTAAGTTTATTTTGGCTAAATCCTGGTATACAATTCTTCCGGCACCAAGATTCATGTGACCCACTTCACTGTTTCCCATTTGGCCTTCAGGTAAACCAACATTTAATCCGTCAGTACGAAGTTGTGCGCTTGGGTAATTTTTGTAAAGGCTATTTATAAAAGGAACATTTGCATTGTCTATTGCAGATACTTTAGGGTCAGGAGATTTTCCCCAACCGTCTAAAATCATAAGGATAACTTTCTTGTTCATTAGTTTTTGTTTTTTACAAAGATAAGTCATTTCTAAAATGGACAAGAAAGCACGGTGACAATTATGGTTAATAAAATGAAGCGTATTAAAAAATAATAATTTGGTTAAAGAACCCTAAAAATTTTAAAATTAATTCACACTAGGCTCTTTTTCTGATCTTATTTTTGACAGCATTATAGTCTATAAAATATTTCACACTTACTGAAAAGATGTGTTTTAATGCCTGATTGTTCAGTAAATCGGCTATGTTGTGTTTAAAGTCTTTGTTGATAATGCGTTCAAAATTAGCGCCATTGTTGCGATACAAAACCGAAAGCTGACTGCCCGGGGCAAACCACCAGGAATAGGATAAATCAGTATTCCAGGAATAAAAACTGGAGTTTTTGTTTTTGGTATATTGCGGATAAGGGGTTAAGGTTCCGTCTTCCTGAAGTTCGAGTATATTTTTGTTTTCGGCATACGACCAATATTGTCTCACGGCGAGGTTGAGCGTCATGGCACTGTTTAAAGCATATTTTCCGCTCAGACTGTTCGAATAGGTGATGACGTTTCGATTGGCAAAAACAATTGTTTCAGGAGTGCTGTCAATGTTGTCGTCGTCAAAATCGTCAATATAGCCTTTGTTGTTGTTTCTTCGCAGGAAACTAAAACTATAGATCATCAAAAGTTTGTCGTTAAAGCGATATCTTGGTCCGGCGTCTACACCATAAGCCATCCTTCCTTCTTCATCAGCAAAAATCACAAATGGATTTAAATCCAAAGCAAATTTCTTGTTGTAATTGGTAGAAACACTTCCCCAAAGTTCTATTTTTCTTGGAATGATAACATATCGGTTTTCTGCTCTCGGTTCGTAATAATCATGTGACTGTAAGGGGAAAAGGTCGATCCCGGCACCGTAAAAATTGTTTTTTAAGGTAGAAAGCTTGACTTCAGTACTGATCCTGTTTTCCTGAACTTTTCCCGATTCTTTGTTGAATTCTGTATACATATCATAGTCAACTCTAAAAGTATTAAAAACCTTTGTTGGGTTAAGAATGCGATAGTTTCCATTTCCGTAGATGTTGTAATAGTTGGTGTAAAAGTTAATTCCTAAATCGTTAGGGTCAAAATCTTTGGAAACATAATCTGTGCCAATGCTGTAACGATAGTTTCCGGTGGTTTCGGCAAAACGAATGGTGCTGAAGACGCCGTTCTTGTCTTCGGTATTATTAATCAAACTGTATTTTACATTGCCTGATAAACTGTAAGTGTTGGCTTTGGTTCTTAAATCCCAAGCCAGTCCGGTCACATTGGCATCCCTGTAATGTCCATTTCGGGTCACGTTGGTATTGATAAGAGTAACAGAAGAATTTTTGCGGAATCGCTGGTCTAAAACTAATACATTATAATTGGTGAGAGGTTCTGCGACTTCGCGTCTTGTTTTGCCTGAAATAGTATCTTGTATAGTGGTAAAGGTTTGTTCGGTAACGGCATTTAAAATTCCAATTCCCAATCCTTTTTTTGTTCTTCCCGAGATTTTTAAAGCATTAATCAGATTTACATTCTGAACTTCTTCAATTATTTTTTCATCGTCTTTTAAAGTGATTTCTATTGAAGGTTTGCCACCAATCCTTCTGGAATAAAACATATTACCTTTGTTAAACAAGTCGGTTCCTTCTGTAAAAAAGGCCCTGTTTTCGTTAAATTGCTGCTCAAAAGGTCCTAAGTTTAAAATTTGATCGTCGTATTTGGTTTGTCCAAAATCCGGAATTAGAATGGCATCAAGGGTAAAAGCATCGTTTATTCCGTACTTAATATCCATTCCGCCCTTTAAAGTGGCGAACGTTTTTTGACCGTCGGATGCATTTAAATAGTAAGAAGCATATGGCATAAAAAACAATCGGGTAGGAGGTTTGATATTGATTATTCCTTCCAGATTACCGTTTTGTTGGGTAAACGTTCCTATTTTGGTATCAATCAAATTCCAGGTGTATTTTTTACGTTCCCGTCTGATCTCTCTGAAGAAGTTAATTCCCCAGGTTTGTTTGTCTTCCCCAGAAAAACGCAAGGCAGCATACGGAATTTTTATTTCGACCGCCCAGCCTTTGTCATTCAGCACCGCTTTACTGATCCATACAGCATCCCATGAATAATCCTCGCCATTGGCATCTGTCATGATACAGTCACCCTGAACATCAGCCGCTGAAACAAAGAACTGAAAATTTTGCTGACCGTCGTTAAAACCATTTATAAAGACTCCAAACAAATCGGCTGTTCCGAAATTGTCACGCTGTGAAATCTCCTTCAAAACCTTATTGGGATCATCATACAGCAGTGCAGCAATATAAATCGCGTCATTGTTGTACAGAACTCTAACCTCAGTCTTTTGATTGTCCGGAATAGGTTTACCGTTATCGGGTTGGTACATTACAAAATCTGAAGCGGGTGTAACATTTTTCCAAGCCGGTTCGTCAATTTTTCCATCAATTAAAATATTTTCCTTAGTCAATTGAGCTTGCAGGATTTTCTTTTGGGCATAACCCCAAAAAGAAAAGAAAAGGAAGCTGATAAAAACTAATTTTTTCATGCGGTTTTAAGAATCGAAAAATGGATGTAATGGCTTTTGTTAATAGACCCGATTTTTTTTAAAATGTTACAGTTTTAATTGAAATAAATGATTTTTCTGTCTTTTTTGCAAGAAAAGTACGTAAAAGCGCGTTTATTTTTATCATTGGGTAAACCTCCTACAAAAATATTTGTTTTTTGGTCTAAATGCTAATTTATTACTTTGATTTTGTTAAAGTTTCAACAAAATAGGGCTGATTTATAGTCTTAAATTTTGACAGGTACATTTTTTTTATACTTTTGCCAAACCCCAAGCTTTGTTTAACCTAAAGAAATTCAATGATTTACAAGATTTATCCGTTACTGGTGTTTTTACTGTTGTCTTTTGGTAAAGATTCAAATAATACCACCGAAGTTAAAAAGGCGACTGTGAAAACTATCGCTAAAGTTAAAACACTTACTGTTGATTCTAAAATTGAAAGTATCTATAATACTTTAAATCCGAATCATTTTTCACTTCCTGAACTTAGAACTTTTTCTGAGGCTCTAAAGGGGTTTTACCTCTTGAAAGAAAGAGGTGTAATTCAAAAAGATATCCTGACACTTATCGACTTTAGTTTGTCTTCAAACACAAAACGCTTGTGGGTAATCGATCTGGCAACCAATACTGTTTTATTTAATTCCTTAGTTGCTCATGGTAGAAATACCGGAGAAGAATTTGCATCTAATTTTTCAAATGCAAATTCATCTTTCAAAAGCAGTTTAGGATTTTATGCGACGGGTGAAATATATCAGGGAAAACACGGCACTTCTTTGCGTTTAGACGGACTGGAGAACGGTGTTAATGACAATGCCCGCGAACGAGGAGTTGTAATGCACGGTGCTGATTATGTTTCGGAATCGTTCATTAGAAATAACAAACGATTGGGTAGAAGTCAGGGATGTCCAGCAATTCCAATGGAGATGACTAAAGAAATCATCGAGATCATAAAAAACAAATCGCTTTTGTATATCTATCATCCATCCAGAAGTTTCGCGATGGAAGAGAGGTTAATTTCTTAGCTTAGCATACAAATCTGAATCTAAATTATAAATATCAGCTCTGAAAATGAGCTGATTTTTTTTGCTCCATGCCGTCCAGTACCATTGGTATAAGGCGTATTTTTTGGTAATTCGGATACTCGTTGTTTTCTTGGAGGCAATTATAGTATCAATTTTGTCTTTGGACCAATTTGTTGAATCACCCAAAATATGCTCAGCCAGTTCCAGCGGATTTTCTACACGAACACATCCCGAGCTTAAAGAACGGTTGCTTCTTCCGAAATTATTGCGGTGGTTGGTGTCATGCAGATAAACACTATGGTTGTTTGGAAATAAAATTTTCATCAACCCCAAAGCATTGTTGTAACCGGGACTTTGAACATAACGGTAATTTCCGGGTTTATTTTCGTTCCAGGCATTGGGCTGGACTACATTTCCGGAAGTATCATAAATAGTAATGTTTTTATTGGCTAAATAATTCCGATTGCGTTTCATTGCCGGAACCACATCTTCTTTTAAAATAGTTGGTGGTACCGTCCAGGTTGGGTTAAAAACTACTGTTTTTAATTTCGAAGTGATAATTGGGGTTTTTCTTTTACTTGTTCCTACTACAATATTACGAACCAAAGTAGTGTCCTGGCTTTCGACAACATGTAAACTGTAATCAGGAATGTTGATAATAAAGTAATTTTCGGCTAAATCAGTAGTATACCATCTCCAGCGTTCTAAGTTAGCAATGATCTGTTTTTTTCTTTTGTCTTTCGAAAAGTTTAAAGCGTTTATGGTTCCTACTCCAATAACTCCGTCAGCAGCCAGGCCATGTCTTTCCTGAAACTTTTTAATCGATTCAAAAGTTTTTTGATCGTAAATTGAAGTAAGGCTGTCTTTTCCGGTCATGTCTTTCCAGTACAAAAGCCTTTTTTTGATGTTGATCAAAGCATTATTGGTATCGTTTAAAACAATTTTATTGACTGATTCAATTGTTTTAACGTCGTCATCAGGAAAAGTATCGATAATTTCCAATGCTTTTAATAGCTGTTTGTAAGGAGATGCCTTTGACTGAATACCGTCGACAATGCTGTCCAGTTTATTTTTATTGAACGCTTTTATCAGGACATTGTTCACATCAAATGTTTTCTCTTCTAAGTCCCAGTCTGTATAAAGTTTTTTAGGATCAAGTTTTCCTTTATAAAGGTGGTTGAGGTACTTTTCAAAATTATAAGTAAGCAAAATATCATACGTTGCCAGATCAGCATCGCTTAGTGAGCTGATTTTGCTTTCGAATTTTTTTAGCCTCGAAGCTTTATAATCCTCAGGATTTAGGCCTAAGTGTTCGGCATTTGACAATTGCGACAACACATAAGTTCTTTTTTTTAAGTTTCCCCAAACTGTAGAGTTTTCGGATGAGTTGTAGAACTGTTTAAGCGTTTCGCTTTTAAAAGTACCAATTAAAGCCGTGTCAATGGTCACCTTTCTTTCGTCAGTAAGTATAATGGCTGGGGTAGCTTTCTTTACTACAGGAATAATTTTAGGAGTGTCCTTTTTGCAGGCAATAAATACGCATATTACTAATAAGAAGTAAAAATTCTTCATTTGATATTCTTTTAAACATAAAATTATCTCGCCAGTGTTTTTCAAGTCGAACAGAATTGTCTGGGGAATGACGCTTCGTTCTTTTGTAAAATGTACAGTAGCGGTTTTGGTATTAAATCAAATCGACTTGGTTGGCATTGCAGTAGGTTTTGCAATGTTTGATGAAAGCCTTTTCAAATTCTTTTTCTATAAGGGCTTTTTTGAAATAATCCTTGAATCGGAATTTGATTTTTTCGGCAAATATAGCTTTGATTTTTTCAAAAAATGAAATAATTCTTATTAAATTTTTATTACGAAATAATGTCCTGAGTGAAGTGTTTCTAAATTCCACGTTTCAAATCCCAAACTCCAAATTCCAAACTCCAAATTTCAAGTTTCAAGTTTCAAGTTTCAAACTCCACATTTCACATCCCACATATGACATTTCACAATTTTCACTTCCCGCAAACCTGGATGTTCAATCAATTTTCCATTAATTACCCCCAATAGGTTACGAAATGAGTCCTGTTGACAGGCTATTTTTTTAATTTCTCTATCAAAGATACGATTTTCGGCTGATTTTTCTTTTCTGAAAATGGAGTGAAGGACGATATAAGTTTCTTTTGAGGCTATTTTGGCTGAACTACCCAAAAATAAGGGAAAATAATTGAGGATATAACTTTTTAATTTTAAATAAGTTATCGAAAAATGTGAATTTTTATTGATTTTTTTTGCCGAAAAGCTTGCTTTTAACTGAACTTATGTTCTATATTTGCACCACAGTAATGCGAAAGTAGCTCAGTTGGTAGAGCTCCAGCCTTCCAAGCTGGTTGTCGCGAGTTCGAGCCTCGTCTTTCGCTCTTTAAAAATCCTCAAACATTTTGTTTGAGGATTTTTTGTTTATGGCTTAAATTGAAAAGCAAATATAGTGCTTGTATGTGTTATGATTTTTTAGGATCTGGGCCATATTCATTTGTACCTTTGTCTCCTTCTTTAATCGCAAGAATAAAACCGTAAATTGGGATAAACGAATACCACCAAGGTTTTCCAACATCCTGCATTCTTCTTCCTCCTACTGTTATTGTCGGTGGTAAAAGTATTAGTGTTAGAAATTGCAAGATTGTTAATCCGGTTAATCCGGAGATAAAGCTGAGAATAAATGACACAATAACGTAAAATAATATAAAATACCAATATTCTTTTCTTCTTGCTCTGCCTTTAATGCTTACATACTTTTTTAAAGTTTCTACTACGTAATTCATTTTGTTTAAAATTAATTTTATTCTACTCTTTGGTTTTTCGAAATACACCTTGTTTTTTGGGTAGTGCAACTCTACCAGGTAATATTAGGTTGTAAATTGAATGTTGATTTAAAAATCTCCATCTTCTTGTAATCGGGAGCAAATGTAATTCAAGGGAGTAAATGGTATTGGTCACTTGTAATAATTGGACGAATGATGTAATAAGTGGTTGATAAAAGGGCAAAAGTGGTAAGATTTAGGTTTTACAACTAAGGTGTCGATGTTGTTTATGAAGCCTGGTTTGTCTTCAGGTGTGGTAAAGAAGGCGGTTTTTTGTTTGTGTCTTTCGGGTAAATGCAAAAAAAATCCCAAATTCCACTTTTGATTAAAAATGGAATTTGGAATTTAAAAAGAGTGGAATTTATAAATGTTGAATTTTTACTTTAGATGGCTTAAATCGCTTTCTGTTTCTAATTCTGTTGGAGCTTCGTTTTGCAGAAACAAACGAGCCTGCAGGTTTCCTTTTAAGGTAATTTTGTCGCCTTTTACTTCCAGCCAGCTGCCTTCTCGTAAGCCTAAAACCGGAATTGCATTAAAAGCATGAAACTCTTTAATTCGTGTTTCTCTTGTTTCTCCCATGTGTTTCGATTGTAGATCCGGGTCTAAGTAATGCGGGTTTAGATTAAAAGGGATTAAGCCCAGGGTTTGAAAACTTGGCGGATAAATGATAGGCATGTCATTAGTGGTTTGCATGGATAATCCGCAAATATTACTTCCGGCACTTGTACCTAAATAAGGTGTTCCGTTTTTTACAGTTTCGGCAAGAAGCTGCATGATATTGTGTTTGTACAATTGTGTGACTAGTAAAAAAGTGTTTCCGCCTCCGGTAAATATTCCTTCTGCATTTTTTATGGCGTTTTCTGCGCTTTCAAATTCATGGATTCCTTTAACAGAAATGTTGATTGAGGCAAAAGCCTGTGAAACTTTTGCGGTATAATCGTCGTGCGAGATGCCTCCGGGTCTTGCAAATGGAATGAATAAAATACTATTGCAGTTTTTAAAATGAGATTGTAAAGTAGGGAGTAAATACTCTAAATAACTGCCTTCGTGAAGAGTGGAAGTGCTGGCAATGATAATGCTTTTCATATAATTTTAACTCAGGTTGAATCGGTTAAAGATATTAAAAACTCTCTTTTTGTGGCCTATTTATTGAGTTTAATTAACATATTTTTACCAACTCCTTAGTATTAAATTTGGAGAACATTAAGATATTTTTACAGCTTTAAGAGAAACACTAAAAAATTGTCATCAATGCATAAGGTTATCTGTTTTTTGGTTATTGTTTTAGGGCAAACCGGTTGGTTACAGGCTCAGGGCAAGGCTGTTTTAAACGGACGAATAGCTTCGAATGCTACTGATTTGGAAGGTGTTTATGTAATCAATGCTCAGACAGAGGTAATGACAACAACAGATGTTGAAGGTGCATTCTCGATTGTTGCCAAAGCGGGTGATGAACTTGTTTTTTCTTCCATACAATTTAAGGAATGCAGAGTGTTGTTAACAGCGGAAAATTTTTCGGATATCAACTTTACGATGAAACTCAATATGATAATGCATCAGTTGCAGGAAGTAATCGTGAAAAATTACAGTAATGTGAATGCTGTTTCTTTGGGAATTATTCCTGCGGGGCAAAAGTCATATACGGCAGCCGAACGAAAATTACGTACAGCTACCGATTTAAATGCGTCGGCAAGCGCAGGAGGTATGGTGGGAGCCTCTGTTTCTGCTGATCCTTTATTGAATTTTTTTTCGGGACGTACCGCCATGCTTAAAAAAGAAGCAGTGGTAGAGAAAAAAGAAGCTTTTATGAAGCTTTTAGAGAGGATGTTTACGCTCGAGCATTTTGTTGACAGATTGAAAATTCCTCTGGAATATGTAAAAGGATTCGAATATTATGCAGTAGATAATGATAAATTCACGGTGATTCTGAACTCTAAAAACAAAACTTCGACGGAGTTTTTATTGGGAGAATTGGCTGTTAAGTATAAAGAGATAATTGCAAGTGAAAATAAATAAAATCATATACATTGCCCTGTTGCTGTTTGTTCAGTTGGGTTTTACGCAAAATAAAACTTCGAAAGAAATTTTTGGACAGATTTTCGAGCAGTCTACTTCGGTTGACGCAGTAAATATTATCAATAATGCGACTCAGGTAACGGCGGTTTCAGATGCAAATGGTCTGTTTTCGATTGTGGTAAAAGAAGGAGATGTTTTGGTGTTTTCGGCGGTAAATTTGGAAGGTTATAAAAAGAGAATTACTGCAGAAGATATGAATTCAGGTTCGCTTCAAATTAAAATGACAGCCAAAGAAGTAGAACTTAAAGAAGTAGTTGTGAACGAGAATGCTAATATTACGGCTGAGAATTTAGGGATAATTCCATACGGGCAAAAAAAATATACAGCTGCAGAACGAAAAGTTTATACCGCAACTTCTACTTCAGTAGACAAATTATTAAATAAGATTTCCGGACGAACTGCGATGCTTAAAAAAGAGGTTAATGTAGAAAAGAAGGAGATGCTTTTTAGGAAAATGGAATACCTTTTTGATGAAAATTATTATACAGACCGATTGAGAATCCCTGTGGCAGATATTAAAGGATTTCAATTATATTGTGTCGATGATGCTGAATTTGCCGTATCTTTGGATACTAAAAACAAAACAATGAGTATGTTTTTATTAACCGATCTAGCCCGAAAATATCTAATAATTCTCGAAAATGAAAAATAGCCTAACTGTATTACTTATAAGCCTGGTTTGTCAAATTGCACTGGGACAAAATTCAAGAAAACCGTTACACGGACAAGTTACGAATAAGTCTCTCGCCATTGAAAGTGGTTATGTGATGAATGTAAATGCCAATGTCAGAACATTTATTGGTTCAGGCGGATTGTTTGATATTATGGCAAGACCTAAAGACACCTTGTTATTTACAGGATTGGCATTTCAATCTAAAAAAATTGTACTGACGGAGAAAGACTGTGCTGAAATTTTGCTTTCGGTGCCTTTAAACCTCATAAGCAATGAGTTGAAAGAAGTTTTGGTGCATAAAGATCTTAAAGTGAAATCGCTGGGCGGAGGATCTCAGAAATATGTTGATATGCAATTTGAGGATGATAAACAGTCTACAGCTAAAAATATTGCAATGTACTCTGATCAGACGATTAAGTACGGAATGGACTTCGTTAGAATTTTTAAAGATGTTAAAAAGTTGCTTTCTAAAAATGATGAAGTCAAAGAGGAAGTTATAACTGATATGGCTTTTATTGAATATTCAAGATCCAATTTTAAACCAAATTTCTTTACAGGTACCTTAGGGTTAAAAGAAGATGAGATTGAGTTGTTTTTAATGTATTGCTCTAATGATCCGGAATCAAGAAAACATCTTGACCCAGACCAAAAATTTGAATTGATCGATTTCTTAGTTAATAAAAATAAGGAATTTAAAAAAGTGAAAGTTTCTCAGTAATGAAAAATAAAGTAATCTATCCTTTACTTGGTATATTGTTTTTATCGCTCACTGCTTTTGCATTTCATAAGTTTTATGTGGGCGTTTTTCAGGTCAACTATGCCGCTGAAAAAAAAATGATTCAGATTACTTCACGTATTTTTATTGACGATCTGAATAATGGTATGGAGAAAAAATACCATAAGAAAACATTTATTGGAACTGATAAAGAAACCGAAGCAGATGTAGAGTTGTTAAAAAAATATCTTTCGGAAAACTTTAGCATTAAAATAAACGGTCAATCAAAGCCCATTACTTTTTTATCTAAAGAAGTAGAGGCTAGCGATGTTTTGGTGTGTTATTCCCGAATAAAAGACATTGATAAATTCAAAACCATTGAGATTTCGAACACGATTTTAGTGGATTGGAATGTTGAACAACAGAACATTACGCACATTACGGCATTTGGTAGTAAGAAAAGTGTTCTGTTTACGGAATCTTCAAGGAAAGAATTGTTAAAGTACTAAATAATATATAAAATTATTATTTTAAATTGTTATTTTCACACCCTGACAAAATTACCATTAAAATTTTATGAAAAAACTTTCATTATTGTTGATTTTTCCTGCGATACTTATCGGTCAGGAGAAAACAGTTGCTCCAAAGCAACAAGGGAAGTACGACACAAACAAATTTAGCCAGATGTACGATCTGTTAGCTACTCCAAATATGTTTCGTACCGCTTCGGGAGCACCGGGTCCGGCTTATTACCAACAGCAGGCAGACTATAAAATTGATATTGAATTAGACGATAAAAAATCAAGAATAGATGGTTCTGAAGTAATAACATATTCTAATAATTCTCCTGATGTTTTGGAGTATTTGTGGATACAGTTAGATCAAAATCAGGCCAAAGCAAACGGTCAGACTTCTTTGGCGGAAAGTGAAAAAATCAATCCTGTTTTACCTCTGGATGGATTTTCAAGTAAATATTTGAAAAAAGACTTAGAGCGTGGTTTTAATATCGAGCAGGTAAAAGACGCAAAAGGAAACCCAATGTCTTATACCATCAATGAAACGATGATGCGTATTAATCTGGCAACCCCGCTAAAACCGGGAGAGAAAATTTCCCTGGCAATCAAATGGTGGTACAACGTTAATAACTATAGAAAAGAAGGTGGCGGACGCTCCGGTTACGAGTCATTTGACAAAGACGGAAATAAATTATATGTAATTGCTCAGTTTTATCCAAGAATGGCCGTTTACAATGATGTTGAAGGCTGGCAGAATATGCAGTTCTGGGGAAGTGGAGAATTTGCATTGCCTTTTGGTAATTTTGATGTAAACATTACAGTTCCTGCAGATCATATTATTGATGCAACAGGAGAATTGACAAACAGAGCCGAAGTTTTCACACCAGAACAGGTAAAACGTTACGAACTGGCTCAGAAATCATTTGACAAACCGGTTGTAATTGTAACACAAGCTGAGGCTGAGGCAGCAGAAAAAGGTTTTTCGGAAAAGAAAAAAACATGGAGATTTAGTGCAAAAAATGTACGTGATTTCGGAATTGCTTCTTCAAGAAAATTTATTTACGATGCAATGGCTGTAAAAATAGGAAACAGAGTCGTTATGGCGGAGTCTGTTTATCCAAAAGAAGCGAATCCTTTATGGGGAGAAACCTCTACAATGGTTGTAGCGCACACTCTAAAAAGTTATTCGGCGCACACTTTTGATTATCCTTATCCAAAAGCAGTATCTGTTTCAGCAGAAGATCAGGGGATGGAATATCCAATGATTTGCTGGAATTATGGTCGTCCGGATGAAAATGGAGTAACAAGCAAAGAAGTTAAAAACGGAATGATTGGTGTTGTAATTCACGAAGTGGGGCACACTTTTTTTCCAATGATTGTAAACTCAGATGAGCGTCAATGGAGCTGGATGGACGAAGGATTGAACTCCTTTTTGCAATATATGGCAGAACAGGAACGTGATCCAAGCTTTCCTTCAAGACGTGGCCCTGCAAAGAATATTGTTCCTTACATGAGTGGAGATCAGAAATTTTTAGAGCCTATTATGTCTAACTCTGAAACCATTCACCAATTTGGAAATAATGCTTACGGAAAACCGGCAACAGGTCTTAATATTTTAAGAGAAGTTGTAATGGGAAGAGAATTGTTTGACTATGCTTTTAAAACATACGCTAACAGATGGAAATTTAAGCATCCAACCCCTGAGGATTTCTTCAGAACTATGGAAGATGCTTCGGCAGTTGATTTAGACTGGTTTTTCAGAGGATGGTTTTATTCGACAGATTTTGTAGATATCGGAATTAAAGAAGTAAAACAATATTATGTTTCTGAAACGCCAACAGCAGATATCAAAGATATTAAAGTTAGAAAAGGACGTTTTGGATTCGATAAAGGACCTTTTGTATATTTAGTTGCAGGTGATAATGCTGAAGTAAATGCTTCTAGTAAAAAAGCTTTAAAAGTACAAGACGTAAAACTATTGTCAGATTACGTTAGTCAGACTTTTACAGCAGAGGAAAAAGCAAGCTTGAAATCGCCTAAATATTTCTATGAGGTAGAGTTTAACAAACCGGGAGGAATGATCATGCCAATTTTGGTTGAGATTACTTATGAAGACGGTACAAAAGAAAATTTCCAGTATCCGGCTCAAATCTGGAGAAAGAATAATGATACCGCTAAGAAAGTTTATGCCACTGAAAAAGCAATCAAAAGCATTCAAATAGATCCAAAATTAATGACTGCCGATATTGATGTAACCAACAATAGCTGGCCGAAAATAGAAGAAAAATCAAAATTTGATTAATAATAAGTTTAAAAAGACTCTGAAAAGAGTCTTTTTTTTTTAAGTAAATTTTAAAACGGTCCGTTGCAAAATTTAATATCTTTGTGACACACAAAAATAAAAGATATGTTTGGTATAGGAGGAGGAGAATTAGTTTTTATACTGTTTATAGTACTAATGCTTTTTGGTTCAGATAAAGTGCCGGAAATCGCCCGTACAATGGGTAAAGCGATGGCACAATTAAAAAATGCAACTAACGATATTAAAAGCGAAATTCAAAAGGGAGCTGAGGCTAACGGTCTTGATTCGAGATCACTTACAGATATAACAGGAAACATTAATGCACAGATTAATGATGCCAAGAGTAATTTGATGGGGGATTCTGCTAATTTATTAGGAGACACTACTACAGAAATAGACAAAGTAAAAGAAGATATTGATTTAATCTCAGGACCTGTAAAACGCCAAAGATAATATGCTCGAAAAAATACAAAAAATAGACACCGAACTATTGGTGTATCTTAACGGTTTAGGTTCTGAAACGTACGACAAATTTTGGCTGATTATTACAAGTCAATTGAATTGGACTCCTCTTTTTCTATTGTTCTTTTATTTGATTTTTAAAAAATTGGGAGGTAAACAAACCTTGTATTTATTGCTTTTTATAGCTGTTCTGATTACGTTTACAGATCAGGTTACCAATTTGGTAAAGTACACTGTTCAGCGATTGCGACCATGTAACAATCCTGACATCAACACCATTATTCGTGTGGTACAAAGTCGAAAATCATTTAGTTTTTTCTCTGGTCATGCAGCCAATACAATGGCGGTAGCTACTTTTTTATATTTCGTTTTACGAGGACGTATTAAGTATTTGGGATTCATTTTTCTATGGCCCTTGATTTTTGCTTACAGCCGAATTTATCTGGGATTGCACTATCCGGGAGACATTCTGACTGGTTATTTCGCAGGAGCACTTTTCGGATCGTTACTTTATTTGGTATACCGTAGGTTGAAACCACAATATTTTCCGGGGTAGATTTTTTTTGAAGGTTCTGAGGAGCTAAGGTGCTAAGGATCTAAGTTTTTTTGTTGATTTGTCTCCAGCTTTAGCTGGAGAAATATATATTAAAAAATAAAAAAGGCTTCAGCCGAATTAAACTGCATTTAATTCGGCTGAAGCCTTTTTTTAATCCTATTTTATCCTTCAGCTAAAGCTGAAAGCAATTAAATCAGTCAGAAAAAAAACTTAGCGCCTCAGCACCTTAGTATCTTAGCACCTCAGAACCTTAGCCCCTCTCCTAAAGCACTCTGCTAATTGTCAATCCATCACGAATTGGTAATAAAACCGTTTCGACTCTCGGGTTTTAATTATTTTGAAAAATTGTTTTTTCACTCCACTCTAATCCGGAAGGAAGCTGTTGATTGCTAAATTCAATATGAATAACTCTTCTTCTCTCGTTATTTGTAGTCTTATTGGAAGCGTGAAACAATAAAGGCTTCATTATCATAATACCGCCTTGTTCAACTTCACAAATGGTTTCATTTTCATTTGCAAAATCCATGTTTTCAACTCTGAAAATTCCTTTAGAATGTGAATTGTTTATCACTTTTAAAGCGCCATTTTCTTTTGTTGTTTTATCCAGATGAATTCTTATGGTGAAATTTTTTTCTAAAACTTCTTTAGGAGGCTGAACGGCAAATTGATTTTGTTTCACAGTCCAATTTTCGAAATTTTTAACTTCAATTTTCTGGTCAACTGAAATAGTTAAATCCTGATGGTAAGCCACAAACCAGTTTGATTTTTCGGGCTTGTCAAAATAAATTGATTTGGTTATGAAATACCCGCTTCCAAAATTAGATTTGATAATGTTTTTTAGATTTTCATTAAAAATAAAGTCTAAAGTTTCTGGAACTTCTTTGTGAAATTGTCTAATGGCAAATAAATCCTGAGACTTTCTAAAAGTTGCGTTATCAAAATC
>NZ_CADCST010000072.1:151434-187389 GCF_902804485.1 Flavobacterium collinsii
CGGTTACATTTTCAATTAATGAAATTAATTTTTCAATTTCAGTTTGATTGTAAACATTGTTTATAATTGCAAAGCCTTCAGAATTTATTTTGGTGCTGTAATTCATCTTTAAAAATCATTGTTGAATTGCCTTCAGCTTTAGCTGGAGGGTAGAATATAATTGAAGGTTCTAATGTACTAAGGTTCTGAGTCTTTTTTGAGAAGATTTAGTATTGATTGCATTTTCAATGTTGAATAGTCTCCAGCTTTAGCTGGAGATAAAATCGAATTACAGAAAAGGCTTTAGCCGAATTAAATTGCCAGATAATTTGGCTAAAGCCTCTTTATATTTCTTAAGATATATTTCTCCAGCTAAAGCTGAAGGCAATTCAATTAGCCAGAAAAAAAACTTAGGACCTTAATCCCTCAGAACCTCTGAGCTTTTCCTTACAATACTCTGCTAACAGTCAATCCATCACGGATAGGTAATAAAACCGTTTCGACTCTTGGGTCATTTTTTAAGAGTAAATTGTACTCTAAAAGAACTTTGGTACTAACGTCATTCGGATGAACCGGTTCCAGTATTTTTCCACTCCACAAAACATTATCAGATAAAATAATACCGCCTTTGTTCATTTTCGGAACAATCATTTCCCAATAATTCAGGTAGTTTTCCTTATCCGCATCAATAAAAACCAAATCAAACTTAACATCCAGAGTTGGAATGATCGTAATAGCTTCACCTAAATGCTGGAAAATTTGTTTTCCCCAGGGCGATGCATCAAAGTATTTGCGTTGAAAATCAATTAATTCTTCTTTGATATCAATAGTGTGAAGTTGTCCGTTTTCCTGCATTCCTTCACATAGGCACAAAGCGGCATAGCCTGTATAAGTGCCAATTTCAAGAATATTCACAGGACGAACCAACTTGGATAACATGCTTAAAACACGGCCCTGAAAATGTCCGCTAAGCATCCTCGGTAAAAGTATTTTTTGGTACGTTTCTTTGTTGAGTTTTGCTAATAATTCCGGTTCGTTCTCAGAATGTTGTTCGATATAATCTTCGAGGTCTTGTGAAATAAAATGCATCTTGTAGTATCTTCTAATTTTGAGTGTAAAAATACAAAAAATATCGGCTCACTTTTGGGCATAAAAAAAACCATTCGTTGTAGCGAATGGTTTTGATTTTAGAATTAGAAGGGACTATTTTTTCAAAGCGTCTTTAACTTCTTTTGCGGTTTTTACAGTTCCGTCTTTTGCAGCTTTAGCAGCGTTTTCTACTTTTTCAGCGCCTTTTTGTGTCGCGTCTTTTACATCTTCAGCTGCTTTTTTTGTAGCATCTTTTACGTCTTCAGCAGCATTTTCTGTTTTGCTAACAGCACTGTCTTTTACTTCTTTAATGTCTGTAGTTAAAGAGTCAACCTTGTTGCCAAGAGTTAATTCTTCTTCTGCAGGTTTTGGTTCTTTCTTTTCGCAAGATTGAACACCGAATGCTAATAGAGCGATAACAGCCAGACTTAAGATTTGTTTTTTCATAATGAATTGATTTTTTTAGATTGATAAAATTTAAAGGTTATAAAGCTGAAAAATAAAGATACACATTTTAAAATAATTGAGCTCTTTGTAAGATTACTTTCCTTTTGAGTGCAAGACAATTCTCGTGCCAAAAATTTATGGTTTGAAAAGTTGCGCTGTTTTTTTTTTTTTAATTCACTTTTAGAAGAGAAGATTACATTGTTGTTCTCTAATTCTAATTGATGGCCTTTAATTGTTATTTAATCACTAAAACATTTTCATTTTTTACATAATCAGTTAAGGTAATATTGAAAAGTACGGTTAATTCTTTGCCGGCTCTAACAACTCCGAGTGCTGCTGAAGGAGGAGCCATTTCAAAATCACCAAAAGTCATTCGGTTAGAACCTTGCAGTGTAAAAGTATCACTATTGTAAGCTGTTACTCTTATCTGGGTTTTATAGTCCTTGCTGACACCCGCGATGGTGTAGGTTCCGGTAAGAATCCAGGTTGTTTCGTTTACTTTCTCGGCAGATTTTAGAACATACTTAATGGTTTTGTATGTTTTTGTATCCAGAGATTTATAAGCAACATCATCCATACTGCCTTTGCTGCTTTTTATACTTTCGGCCGGTAAAGTAACGGTTAGGTTTTTAATATCTGTTATTTTTGAATCTGCAACGGATAAGTAAGCGCTACCGGCTCCCTCTGATGATTTCATTACCCAATCGTGTATGTTGGAGGTTCCTGCAACTTCAAAAGTTGATTTGGATAGGGTGTATTTCTTTTGAGAGTTTGCTTGTAAAGTTAACATGGTTACTACTGCTAATAAAATTGATTGAATCGTTTTCATCTGTATGTGGTATTTATTTAGTTAAATTTAAGATCAGTTTCTAACTAAGTCTGGTTTTGTTAGTGAGTTGCCGTCTTTTTCTTATGTCAAATGTATCACGAACGAATCTCGAAAGAACTGATAAAAATCATGGTTAAGATTTTATTTATAGCTTATAATAAAAGGGAGATGTGCACTTCCGAAGGAGAGTTCTGTGAAAAGATCTTTTAAAAAGACATTTTTGTTTTATTGATTTTTAAACAAGAATGACCCTAAAAATCAAAAAAAATGACAAAAGTGATTAACTTTGCAGCATGCAAATTGAGAAAAAAGACATAAGAGCCTTATCAAAAGATCAGTTACGCGATTTCTTTGTCGCTAATAATGACAAAGCTTTTCGTGGAAATCAAGTCTATGAATGGTTATGGAGCAAAGGAGCACACAGTTTTGATGACATGACGAATGTTGCCAAAACAACTCGTTCTATGCTGGAGGATAATTTTGTAATCAATCATATTAAGGTTGATACCATGCAGCGCAGTAGCGACGGAACAGTAAAAAATGCTGTTCGTTTACACGATGGTTTAGTGGTAGAATCAGTTTTGATTCCAACAGAAACAAGGACAACGGCCTGTGTTTCAAGTCAGGTAGGATGTAGTTTAGATTGTAATTTTTGTGCTACTTCACGTTTAAAAAGAATGCGAAATCTGGAACCGGGAGAAATCTATGATCAGGTTATTGCCATAGATAAAGAAAGTCGTTTGTATCACAATCACCCGCTTTCGAATATCGTTTTTATGGGAATGGGAGAACCTTTGATGAATTACAACAATGTAATCAAAGCCATCGACATGATTACATCACCTGAAGGTTTAGGAATGTCACCAAAACGTATAATGGTTTCGACTTCGGGAATTCCTAAGATGATTAAAAAAATGGCCGATGATGATGTGAAATTCAAATTGGCGGTTTCACTGCATTCCGCTATCGATGAAGTTCGTGCACGAATCATGCCTTTCAGTAAAAACTTCCCGTTGGCGGATTTAAGGGAATCCTTAGAATACTGGTACAGAAAAACCAAGAATAAGATTTCTTACGAATATGTAGTATGGAAAGGAATCAATGATGACAAAGCGTCGATTGATGCTTTGGTAAAGTTTTGCAAATATGTTCCGTGTAAAGTTAATTTGATTGAATACAATCCAATTGATGACGGTGAGTTTCAGCAAGCTTCGGAAGAATCTATTCTGGCTTATATAAAAGCATTAGAAAATATTGGCGTAGTAGTAAAAGTGCGTCGCAGTCGCGGTAAAGATATCGATGCTGCTTGTGGGCAATTGGCAAACAAGGAAGGATAGATGCTTTTCTGTCCGGCAAATAAATAATACAATCGATTTTTTAGCAATATCCTTTTCAATCCTGAATTCAAAACAGACTTAATAGAATGTTCCTTACCCGTTTTTTTACATTAGTACATAAATTATTGATATACTAATGTAAAATACACAGGGTTTTTTTATTTAAAATAGTATATTTGGGATCGAAATGAATATTACTTCTCAAATAAAACAGCCCATCTTTAACGAGATGGAACTTTTTGAAAAAAAGTTCCATGAATCGATGACCTCAAAGGTGGCTTTATTGAATCGTATCACTTATTACATAGTAAACCGAAAAGGAAAACAAATGCGTCCGATGTTTGTTTTTTTAACCGCTAAGATGGTTTCTGAAGGTGTTGTAAACGAGAGAACGTATCGTGGCGCTTCTGTAATCGAACTTATTCATACAGCCACTTTAGTACACGATGATGTCGTAGACGATAGTAACCGTCGCCGTGGATTTTTCTCGATCAATGCACTTTGGAAAAATAAAATAGCCGTTTTGGTTGGAGATTATTTACTATCCAAAGGACTTTTACTCTCTATCGATAATGGTGATTTTGATTTACTGAGAATCATTTCTGTAGCCGTTCGCGAAATGAGTGAAGGCGAATTACTTCAGATCGAAAAAGCCAGAAGGCTCGATATTACCGAAGAGGTTTATTACGAAATCATCCGAAAGAAAACAGCAACACTTATTGCGGCCTGTTGTGCACTTGGTGCAAAATCGGTAATTGAAGATGATGCTCAGGTCGAAAACATGAGAAAATTTGGTGAGCTTATCGGAATGGCTTTTCAAATCAAGGATGATTTATTTGATTATAGCGAAGAAGCCATAGGGAAGCCAACAGGAATCGATATTAAAGAACAAAAAATGACTTTGCCTTTAATTCATGTTTTAAATACTTGTACCCCGCAAGAAAAAAAGTGGTTGATAAACTCCATCAAAAACCACAATAAAGACAAAAAACGCGTCAAAGAGGTTATTGCTTTTGTAAAAAATAATAATGGTTTGGCTTATGCCGAACAAAAAATGGTGCAATTTCAACAGGAAGCACTTTCCTTATTAGCGAATTTTTCGGATTCTGAGTTTAAAGACGCCCTTGTTTTAATGGTAAACTACGTTATTGAAAGAAAAAAATAGTTTTTTTAAATTAGATAATTAGGAAATTTGTTAATTAGATAATTGATTTACTTTGTTGTAAATCAGGTATGTAGTTCTGAGTTTTGGAATTTTGGATTTAATTTTTATTTTTTTTTCCAACCCCCATGCAACCATTTCAAAGCGTTATGCGTCTATGCTAATAGAAGTCTGTTACTAAACCAAAACCAAATGCTTATTAATGAAAATTATTCACCTACATCAGGAAGAAACTGAAATTATAAAGTTGGCAGTCGATAATAATCGACAGGCACAACAGCAAATATACAGTCGGTTTTCCTCAAAAATGTTAAGTGTTTGTCGACAGTATATAAAAGACATTCAACTGGCTGAAGATGTAATGATAACGGCCTTTATGAAAGTGTTTACGAATTTAAGCAGATTTGAGCACAAAGGAAGTTTTGAAGGATGGGTCAGGCGAATTATGGTGAATGAATGTATCTCTTATTTGAGAGTTCAGAAAAAAGTAAAATTTAGTGAAGAAGAAATTTATGTCGAAGAGAGTTTCAATGCAATTGATAGTCAGTTTTCGATCGATCAGATTCAGTTTTTAATTGATGCTTTGCCGGACGGTTATAAAATGGTTTTTAATTTATATGCCATAGAAGGATACAAACACAATGAGATTGCCAAGATGTTAGGGATTAATGAGGGAACATCGAAATCGCAATTATCGCACGCCAGAAAAATGCTGCAAACACAAATTACAATTTTAAAAAGACAAGATAATGGAACCGAATAATTTTGAAAAGGATTTCCGTGAAAAACTAAATCAGCGTAAAATAGAACCTAGCGACAAAGCCTGGGATCGATTGGATGCGATGCTAAGTGTTGCTGAGGACAAGAAAACAACGATTGACCTTCGTTCACGACAAACTGGAAAAAAGAAATGGATGTATGTTGCGGCAAGTTTGGCTGGGTTTTTACTGGTTGGAACCTTCTTCTTTAATCAGAATAAAAATGTAAACCAAACGCCAAAAGATGCAATTGTCATTGAAGAAAATGGGCAGAAAGATTCGGTTGTACGGCCAGCTTTAAATATAAAGGATACTGTTGTAGAAGCGGTGGCAGTTTCAGAAGAAAAAGCAACTAAGAATTCAGTTAAACAAGAAAACCATCAAATTTCAAAACCACATAAAACCATTAAAAATGAATCAAATCAAATAGCGGAGTCTTCAATCATCATCAAAAACAATCCTGAAAAACAATCAATCAATCCACAGCCTTTAATGGCTAAAAATCCTGAAAAAGAAACGGTAGATCAGTTGCTGGGAACAGCTGAAAAAGTAATCGTCGCTGAGAATGCTGTCAAGCCAAAATCAAAAGTAAAAATTAATGCCAATGATTTGCTTCAACAGGTCGATGGTGAATTAGAGCTGTCGTTTCGCGAAAAGGTAATTACAAAAGTCAATAAGAATTACCAAACGGTAAAAGTGGCTTTGGCCAATCGAAATCAGCAGGAATAAAGTTTTCAACTCCAATCCGGAACGTGCTGTTGGAGAAAATCAAAAATTAAAGATCAAAAAAAAATAATTCCGATAGTTGTCGGGCAGGCTATTATTGCCAATTTTTAATCCAATTAAAAATTGAGAATTAGAAAATAATTGTTTGCTATTCAGATCTGACATCTCACATTTTACAATTAGAAAAAAAACATCAATCAACAATCAATTTTAAAAGAAAACAATCATGAAAAATTTTACCATTCACCTCGTTATTTTAGTCTTCTTATTTGTAAGTAAAGCAGTTGGACAGGAGACTTTTGAGTCAAAAGCGAGAAAAATTGCCAACAAGATAGAGAAAGTTACGAAAGAGGAAAAAGAAGCTTTGAAAGAAGAAATTGAAGCAATTAACGTTCAGTTGTCTGAAGGAAAAATCACTCAGGAACAAGCAGACAAGCGTAAAAAGGAATTAGCAGAAGCCAGAGCGGTTATTATCGAAGAAAAAGTAACACTGGCGCAAAATGAGTTAAATGATTTAGTACAGCAAAAAGTGGACGGAAAAATCAAGGAAGGGAGTTATAAAAGTGGACGTGCTTTGATTGTTCATTGGAATGATATAGAATGGAAGGACAATAATAAAAAAAGAAAAGATTCTGTACGCGGAGAAAGAAGAACGACATCGCAGTTTGTATTTGCAGCAGGTTTGAATAATATGATGGTTGATGGTAAATTGCAGGATTCTAAATATAGGTTTACAGGATCGCATTTTTACGAATGGGGATTTACCTATAATACCAGGTTAATGAAAAACGATAATTTATTACATGCTAAATACGGGTTGTCTTTAATGTATAATAATATTCGTCCGAGAGATAATAAATATTTTGTAGTCAATGGAAACCAGACAGAATTGCAAACCAATGCGATTCATTTAGATGAATCCCGTTTTAGAAATGTGTACATCGCAGTGCCAATTCATTTAGAGTTTGACTTTTCAAGACCAAAAGTGAGTAACGGAAAAACGTATTTTAGAACACATGATAGTTTTCGCTTTGGAATTGGAGGTTACGCTGGGGTCAATGTAAAATCTAAACAAATTCTAAAATATGATCAGGACGATTTAGATTATAAAACCACTATAAAAGGAGATTATAATGTAAATAATTTCATTTACGGATTGAGTTCTTATATTGGATACAAAGAAATGAGTTTGTATTTGAAATACGATTTAAACCCATTGTTTAGGAATAATACTGTAAAAGAAAATAATATTTCATTGGGATTAAGATTTGATTTTAATTAAGAATACAATTGATTAGTTAGTGAGAAGAGCGCTTCGAAAGAGGCGCTTTTTTTTGCTTAAAATTGCCCAATTTCATGGGGGATTTGTGTACTTTTACACACTTCAAATTTTCTAAATATTTTACGTTTTGATTTCACAAAGTACAATTGATTCTGTTTTTGAAACTGCTCGTGTAGAGGAGGTTATTGGTGATTTTGTCAATTTAAAACGAGCCGGAAGTAACTTCAAAGGCTTAAGTCCATTCTCAGATGAGCGCTCTCCGTCGTTCATGGTGTCACCTGCAAAAGGAATCTGGAAAGATTTTAGTACCGGAAAGGGAGGGAATTCAGTCAAATTCCTGATGGAACATTCGCAGTTCACCTATCCGGAAGCGATTCGATACCTGGCGAGAAAGTATAATATCGAGATTGAAGAAACGGAGCAGACAGATGCTGAAAAAGCGATGACCGATGTTCGCGAAAGTATGTATCTCGTTTCGGAATTTGCCAAAGAATATTTTCATAAAACACTTCTGAATTCAGAAGAAGGTAAGGCGATTGGACTTTCTTATTTTAAGGAAAGAGGTTTTACCAATGAAACTATCAAAAAATTTAGTTTAGGATATTCGCCGGAAACCTGGGATGCTCTTACTAAAGAAGCTTTGGGTAAAGGATACAAACTGGAATTTCTGGAAAGTACCGGTTTGACAATCGCAAGAGAAGATCGTCCGTTTGACCGATTCAAGGGACGTGTTATGTTTCCTATTGAAAGTATGTCCGGACGTGTTTTGGGGTTTGGAGGACGTATTTTAACGAATGATAAAAAAGCCGCAAAATACTTAAACTCACCCGAAAGTGATATTTACCATAAAAGTAAAGTACTTTATGGAATTTTTCAGGCGAAACAGGCTATTGCGAAACAAAACAACTGTTATTTGGTTGAAGGTTATACCGATGTAATTCAGTTTCATCAGGCTGGAATTGAGAATGTTGTGGCTTCATCGGGAACAGCTTTAACACCCGATCAGATTCGTCTGGTAAATCGATTAACGCGAAACATAACCGTTCTTTTTGATGGGGATGCCGCAGGATTGCGCGCTTCTGTTCGAGGAATCGATTTGATTCTGGAAGAAGGTATGAATGTAAGAGTTTGTGCTTTTCCTGACGGAGAAGATCCGGACAGTTTTGCACGAAAAAATTCTCATGATGAACTGGTTGCTTATTTAGAAGAAAACAGTAAAGATTTTATACAGTTTAAAGCATCTCTTCTGATGAAAGAGGCTAAAAACGATCCTATAAAAAAGGCCGATCTTATTCGGGATATGGTTAACAGTATATCTAAAATTCCGGATCGCATTCAACGTGAGGTTTATACGCAGGAATGTGCCAGAATTATGGATATTTCCGAGCAGGTTTTGGTGAGTACTTTGGCGCAGCTGATTCAAAAGGATATTGCCGAAGTCAATAAAAAACAAAAGCAGGAACAAAAACCTTTTGAAGTTTTTAGGAATCAAAGTCCAAAAAATACCGGATATTCAGGAGGTGATCCGGACGATCCAAGAACAGGGCCACCCGAAGATTATTATCCAGGAGAGGCAGGGTTTGCCCCACAAGAATCAGCTGAAAAAGTTGATGTTTTATATCGTTTAGAACGTAAAGTAATTGAGATTTTATTGCTTTATGGAGATAAGAAGGAAGAATTTGAAGATGTTTTGTTGAAAAACAATGAAGAGGGTGAAGTTGTTATGGTTTCTGAAATGCGAGAATACAAAGTGTATGAGCGTATTTATTTGAGTTTACAGGAAGATGAAGTAGAGCTTTCGAACAATTTGTTCCGTGACATTTTTACCGATTTAATTGGGTTTTATAATCAGAATGAAAAATTCAGTCTCGAACAATATTTAATGCGTCTGCAGCCTGATTTTGCTCAGGAGGTTACGGATATTTTAATGGAGGATGAAAAACTAACACTGCACGATTGGGAAGGTCAGAACATTTTTTCTAAAATGAAGCACGAAACCATTGCGCAGTATGTTACAGAGACGATTATGTCTATGCGTTGGTTTTTGGTTGATAAAATCATCCATGAATTAAAAAGCTCTATAAAACCTGATAATTCAGATAATACAGAGCTTTTGTCTATGGTTGTCGATTACTCAAAATTAGTTAACTCATTTTCGAAAAAACTGGGTAGAGTAATGTCGAGATACCATTAAATAATTTCTAAAGTCTTAGCTTTGTTTACTAAGTCAACTAAATTAGTAACATTTAATTTAGTTAATAATCTTAATTTGTAAGTACTGATTGTTTTTTCGTTCAGGTTTAAGATTTTAGAGATTTCATTGTTTTTCTTACCATCACTTAAGTAGCGTAAAACTTCGATCTCACGATTTGAAAGTTTTCTGTACAAACGCTCGCTTTTGCTTTGTTTCGCAATAAGAGCCATGTTTTTGCGTACTGTTTCGTTGATGATAATTTTTCCTTCGTGTACTTTAATAATAGAAAGACCTAAAGTTTCAAGTTTTTCTGTTTTATGTACATAACCAGAAACTCCTGCTTTAATAGCATTTGGAGCGTACATTTGTTCAGCGAGGTCACTAAAAATTACAATTTTTGTTTTTGGGAAATTTTTTAAGATAGATTTTACTTCAAAAATACTTGAAAGTCCTTCCAGTTCTAGATCTAGAATCAGGATGTCGATTTCTTTCGTTTGAAGGATATCTCTAACCATTGAAAAATTGCCGACGTTGGCAACAATTGAAATTTGATCGTGGTCTTTGAAATAAGACTTAACGCCAAAGTGAGTCACAGGATGATTGTCTGCAAGACATACTTTAATCATAATTTTTACCTTTTTTAGAATTGTTCATGTTTTTGGAACTGTAAAATTAATAAATAAATTCTGTAATTAATTGCAGACAAATGTTAAAAAGTATTATTTTAACGTTTTTGGTATTATACAGACCGGAATTGGATCCATTTTATGCTTGTTGCTGGTGTTTAAACGTTTATAAATTTCAAAGACAGTTTTTTCTCTCCCACTTAAGTCAGCTCCCGTGTTTCCTGACTCCGAGGTCAACATTGCCCATTCTAATTCGTCATAACTGGCGCCTAATTGGTCCTCGTCGGTACGGTTGTCGCCAAATAATCCGTCAGTAGGTGCGGCGGTCAAAATTGACTCCGGAATTGTTAAAAATGCCCCCAGAGCGTATACATCTGACTTCATTAAGTCGGCAATTGGGCTTAAATCGACTCCACCATCTCCATATTTAGTGTAAAATCCTACTCCAAAATCTTCTACTTTGTTTCCTGTTCCTGCTACAAGTAAACCGTGAATTCCTGCTAAATAATATAAAGAAGTCATTCTTAAACGGGCACGTGTATTGGCTAACGATAAGTTTACTTTTGCTTCGTCATCGGTTTTGGGTACAGCACTTTTAAAGGCTTCAAAAGTGGCGGTTAAATCGGTTTCTACATTTGAAACATTTGGAAAACGTTTTTTAAGCTGCTCAATATGCTCTCTTCCTCTTGAAACCTGATTGGGAGCCTGATGAATTGGCATTTCGACACACAAGACTTTTAAGCCTGTTTGTGCACATAAGGTTGAAGTTACAGCAGAGTCAACTCCACCTGAAATTCCAATTACAAAACCATTAACTTTTGCCTGGGTAGCATAATTTTTTAACCACTCTACAATGTGGGTGTTTACTTTTTCTGTCTGAATGGTACTTTTTTTAGCCATAATAGTTCAAGATTTAAGATACAGGGATGTATATTTGCACAAATATTTTTAAGCGCAGTTTGCTTAAAATATGAGCAACACAAATCTAATTAAAATAAAATGAAAATATATCGCTTAGCAGTGGTACTGTGCTTGTTTTTTTTGTCCTGTGATCAAAAAACTAAAGTCGAAAAAGCAGTAGAAGAAATTCCGGTTGATATTAAAGTGGAGCGTTTTGATAAGGTGTTTTTTGAAACTAAACCAGAGGATCTGGCCAAAGTAAAAAAGCAATATCCTTTCTTCTTTCCGGCAGGAAATGATGACAATATCTGGCTGAAAAAAATGCAGGATCCAATCTGGAGAGAAGTTTATTCGGAAGTTCAGAAAAAATACAGCAATTTTGAACCTGTACGCGAAGAGTTCAATGCGCTTTTTCAGCATGTGAAGTATTATTTTCCCAAAACAAAAACGCCGAAGGTAATAACTGTAATTGGTGAAATGGATTATAATGCCAAAGCAATATATGCAGACAGTCTGGTAATTGTAGCATTGGAGTTGTATTTGGGGAAAGATCATAAGTTTTATGAATTCCCAAGTTATCTGAAACAAAATTTTGAAGAGAAACAAATTATGCCCGATGTGGTTTCGAGTTTTGCTTATCGAAACATTCCTGCCTTTCCGGATAAGAATTTAGTTTCTCAAATGATTTTTGAAGGAAAACAATTGTACGCAAAAGATCTACTGCTGCCGGATTATACCGATGCTGAAAAAATAGGTTATACACCTGAGCAAATAAAATGGAGTCAGGAAAACGAAGCTTATATGTGGCGTTATTTTATTGAAAATGAAATGCTGTATAGTGACGATCCAAAACTAACAACCCGATTCATAGCGCCGGCACCGTTTTCTAAATTCTACTTAGAAATTGACAACGATACTCCTGGTCGAATAGGAGCTTGGTTGGGGTGGCAAATGGTACGGTCGTATATGAAGAATAATAACGTAACTTTGCCGGAATTATTAAAAACAGAAGCAAAGGTAATCTTTGAAAAATCAAAATATAAACCTAAGAAATAATGTCAGATACAATAAAATCAGAAATTAGATTCAATATAGAATTAGATGAAAACCGCGTTCCGGAAAAATTATCATGGACGGCGAAGGATGGCGGAGTAGAAGCGGAAGATGCAAAAGCAATTATGTTGTCTATTTGGGATAGTAAAGCGAAAGAAAGCATGCGTATTGATTTGTGGACAAAAGATATGCCGGTAGATGAAATGAAAATTTTCTTTCACCAGACTTTGGTTGCTATGGCGGATACTTTTAAACGTGCAACAGACGACGAGAAAATGTCAGATACAATGAAGGATTTCTGTGACTATTTTGCAGAAAAACTGGATTTAACGAAATAGTTAAAATTCCAATAAAAAAAAACAAATCCCAAGTTTTAGTAATTAGAATTTGGGATTTTTTTTATTGATTGTTTTTCCTTCTTCAATTGAGATTCGGGATTTCTTTATTGAAATTTCTTTTACCTGTTTTTATTTGACAGATCGTTTTTTTAAATCTTTAAAAATTCGTTTTAAAGCTCCTGTCATTAAGAGGTCTGAATTTTTATAAAACGTTATATTGTCTATAAGTTTACTTGATTTTTCGGTTTCCCACATAGATTTTGTGTTCCCTTTGTTGGTTATGCCAATAACTTTTTGGGAGTAAATAATTTGCTGTAAATTTAAATCGTATATCTCTAAGGTTACTGAAGCTTCATTTTTTTTAGTGGAGTATTCATCTTGATAAAGTTCTATTGAAGATAAGTCGCTTCTGTCTTTTTTTGTGGAAATATTGATAAAGAAATCAAAACCAGTTCCATCTTTTAATTCTTTTAGCTTTAAACGATTAGGGTTTAGATTGATTTTTCGGGTTACGAGCAATCCATTAACATCATGAATATATAAAATCCGATCATCTAGCCTCTTTTTGAAGAATTCTAAAGATTTCTCGGTTAAGTTGTCTTTAGAGTTTTTTGGACAATCTAATTCATTTAAAAGCCATTTTCCAGAAGTAAAATCAACTCCGATTCTTTGTCCTGTGGTAAACATATAATGAGATGACTGACAGGAAAATAAAAAGAGGAAAGGAACAATGTAAAGTACGAAACATATTGATTTAAAATTATTCATAGGGTATAATTGATTTGGATTCAAATATAAGTCAAAAATATTTCGTAAGTTTTTCCTTTAAAATAAAAATCCCAAATTCCAGGTTTTAACAATTGGAATTTGGGATTTTTTTATTGATTATTTTGGAATTTGGAATTTTCCTATTGCAATTTAAAATCCTGAGTTGTTTTTGAAAACTTCCTGATTTACTTCGTCGATATAGGATAAAAGTTCTTCTTTTCCAGTGGCCTCCGTAGATGAGGTTACGAAATATTGAGGCATTTCGGCCCAGTTATTGGCAAACATTTGTTTTTTATAAGCTGCGATATGAGAATCAATTTTTACTTTGCTGATTTTATCTGCTTTGGTAAAGATGATGCAAAACGGAATTTCACTTTCTCCCATATAAGACATGAATTCGATATCAATTTTTTGCGCTTCATGGCGAATATCAATCAAAACAAAAGCACAAACTAATTGCTCTCTGGTTTCGAAATAATCCGTGATAAATTGCTGGAAAACTGATTTTGTTTTCTTGGACACTTTAGCGTAACCATAGCCCGGTAAATCGACTAAAAACCAATTGTTGTTAATCTTGAAGTGATTAATTAACTGTGTTTTTCCAGGTCGCCCTGATGTTTTTGCTAAATTTTTATGATTGGTAAGCATGTTGATCAAAGAGGATTTACCTACGTTTGATCTTCCGATAAAAGCATATTCTGGTAAAAATTCCTGCGGGCATTTTGATACTTCAGAATTGCTGACAATGAATTCGGCGGTATTAATTTTCATGTTTTTTGTTTTTAAAACCTCCTAAAAGTCGAAAGTTAGATGCTATAAATTCTTTTTAACGAGCCATTCTTCCAGAATTTTGTTGAATTCCTGAGGGTGTTCCATCATAGCAGCGTGTCCACATTTGTCTATCCAGTACAAAGTTGAATTAGGCAATAATTTATCAAATTCTTCGGCAACATTTGGGGGAGTAACGGCGTCATTTTTGCCCCAAATGATACAGGTTTCTGTTGTCATTTTTGGTAAATCTTTGGCCATATTATGACGAATGGCGCTCTTGGCAATCGTCAGAGTTTTGATCAGTTTGATACGGTCATTAACAGTTGCATACACTTCGTCAATAAGCTCCGGTGTTGCAATTGCAGGGTCGTAAAAAACATCTTCAGCTTTCTTTTTGATGTATTCGTAATCACCTCTTTTTGGGTAGCTGTCTCCCATTGCGCTTTCGTAAAGTCCTGAGCTTCCTGTTATTACTAGTCCTGCGACTTTTTCAGGATAGAGCTTTGTATGGTAAAGTGCAATGTGACCGCCTAAAGAATTGCCCAGCAAGATAACGTGATCAAAGCCTTTAAAAGTAATAAAGTCTTTTACATACTTGGCAAAGCTTTTTACGTTCGTTTTTAAAATGCTTTGAGTGTATATTGGCAAATCCGGGATTACAACTTTGTATCCTTTTGTTGGAAAATATTCGGCTACAGCATCAAAGTTACTAAGGCCTCCCATTAAGCCATGTAAAATAACGATAGGAGTTCCTTCTCCAGCTTCATAATAGCTGTATTTGCCTTCTTTTTTGTAGTGTTTGTCCATTTAATTTAATGCCAATTTCAATTTGGACAAATATAGGGTTTAATAAATAAAAATGAATTTTTGCCACCGTTTTTTAACTAGATAATTTCAGTATGATTTCTAAGTGATTAAAAATCAGTTGAAATGGGTGTTTTTGATCGATTTTCTAAATGTTAAGAAACCAGCATAATAGCTAAATTTTTAAGAAAAATAGCGCGTAATTTTTTTGAATGATTAGTGTAATTGATGATTCGTTAATAATAAGTTAATGTATTGATTATCTATGGGTTAAGCAAAGTGGGAGGAAAGTGGTTAAACTTATTAACAAAGTGGTACATAGTGGTAAAATGTGGTAATATTTTTTATATTTTTGTCCTATAACATATTAATGAATTTTTCTTGAACACAATTGTCGGAACATATGAGTGTAAAGTCGATGCTAAGGGGAGGCTAATGTTGCCTGCGCCCTTGAAAAAGCAGCTGACTTCCTCTCTTCAAAACGGATTCGTTTTGAAGCGCTCCGTTTTTCAACAGTGTTTAGAATTGTATCCAATGGACGAGTGGGACCTGATGATGCAAAAAATCAACAAGCTGAATCGCTTTGTAAAAAAGAACAATGATTTCATTCGAAGATTTACTGCGGGTGTTAAAGTGGTAGAGATTGATGCATTGGGGAGATTATTGGTTCCAAAAGATTTGGTGACTTTTTCAGGTATTTCTAAAGATGTGGTTTTTTCATCTGCGGTTAATATTGTGGAGATTTGGGATAAGGATTTATATGAAAAATCAATAAGCGGCGAAGATATGGATTTTGCAGATCTGGCCGAAGAAGTAATGGGAAATATTAATGACGACGACAATGGAATATCATAATCCGGTTTTGCTTCATCCTACAGTTGATGGTTTAAATATTAAACCTGATGGCATTTATGTAGATGTTACGTTTGGAGGCGGGGGGCATTCAAAAGAAATTTTGAGACGATTAGGGCCAAACGGAAAATTATTTGCTTTTGATCAGGATGAAGATGCACTTGCAAATGCATTACCAGATGAACGGTTTACCTTAATTAATGAGAATTTTAGATTCATAAAAAGATTTCTGCGTTTTCATGGTGTTAAAGGAGTAGATGGAATTTTGGCTGATTTGGGTGTTTCATCACATCAGTTTGATGTTCCGGAAAGAGGTTTCTCGACAAGATTTGATGCTGAGTTGGATATGCGGATGAGTCAGAAAAATGATTTAAATGCTTATCGGGTAGTTAACGAATATGAGGAACAGGATTTACGTCGTGTTTTTTTTGATTATGGGGAGTTGAAAAATGCTCCGGTTTTAGCGAGAACAATTGTAGAAGCAAGACAAGGTTATCCGATCAAAACGACAGATGAATTGAAAGAAGTTCTGGCAAAATATTTACCGGAAAGAGTTCGTAATAAAATATTAGCTCAAATCTATCAGGCAATTCGAATTGAGGTAAATCAGGAAATGGATGTTTTGAAAGAGTTTATCGAGCAGTCGTTGGAAATTTTAAATCCGGGAGGAAGATTTTCAGTAATCTCTTATCATTCTTTAGAAGACAGACTGGTAAAGAGATTTATCAAAAACGGAATGTTTGAAGGAGAGCCGGAAAGAGATTTTTACGGAAACTTTTCAGTACCATTTAAAACAATAGGAAAACTCATCGTACCGGACGATGCTGAGATCAAAATCAACAACAGAGCACGAAGTGCAAAATTAAGGATTGCTGAGAAGATATAGTTTGTGAGATGTTGGTTGTGAAATGTGATTTGAAATCATAAACGGTTCAACAATCAAACAGACTAGTATAATATATATAGGTAGAAAAAATGAAAAGTGGTGTATTTGATATATTAAAAGCAAGATTTCTGATCAATGATGATGCAGTAAAAAACTGGCGTTTCATTGTTTTTATTATTCTGCTTGCAATTTTGATGATTGCAAATACACAGCGTTACGAACAGAAGGTTTTTGAAATTGCAAAACTGAACAACGAAGTAAAAGAATTGCGATCTGAATTTGTAGACCGTCGTTCAGAATTGATGAAGTTAAAAATGGAATCCACGATATCGGATAAAATGCTTGAAAAGGAAATTTTTCCATCAACGGTTCCTCCGGTTAAAATAGAAGTTAAAAAAGAAGAAGAAAAAAGTTTCTTTAAAAGAATATGGCAGTAGAAGATAAACATATATCCTACAGAATTTACCTCGTAGCAGTTTTCATCTTTGTGATGGCAATTGCTATTGTCGTTAAGTTAACCAATATTCAATGGGTTGAAGGAGATTATTACAGAAAACTGGCGAAACAGCGTACGGTTAGAAATTTTGTAATTCCGGCAAACAAAGGAAATATCTATTCGGCTGACGGAAGTTTGCTGGCGACATCAATTCCTAATTATGAAATTAGATTTGATGCTAAAGCTCCAAAAACGGAGACTTTTGAGAAATATGTAAAAGCATTATCCGATTCATTAGCAACTGTTTTAGATAGACCAGGAGGATATTATGAGCAGGAATTAAGAAAAGCAAGAGCAAATAAAAACCGTTATTATTTGATTGCCCGTAATTTGAGCTATACCGAATACGTGAAGATAAAAGGCTTTCCTTTATTCAATTTAGGAGCTTTTAAAGGAGGGATTATTATTGAACAGGAAACGGTAAGAAAACACCCGATAGGGAAAATTGCGGAAAGAACCATTGGTTACGACCGTATTGATCCGGCAACCGGAATCGAAGTAGGTAAAGGGATTGAATGGGCTTACAAAAGTTATTTAAACGGTAAAGACGGTAAAATTTTAAAACAAAAAATTGCAAAAGGACAGTGGAAACCTATTCGTGATGTTAATGAAGTTGACCCACAGGATGGTTTTGATGTCATTTCGACTATTGATGTTTTTATTCAGGATATCGCGCACCATGCTTTACTGAAACAGTTGGAAGAATATGAGGCAGATCATGGTTGTGTAGTGGTGATGGAGACTGAAACAGGGCATGTCAAAGCGATTTCAAATTTAGGAAGAGCGGAAGACGGATCGTATTATGAAACCACAAATTACGCTATAGCCGAGTCGCATGAGCCGGGATCGACTTTTAAACTGGTTGATTTAATGGCGATTTTAGAAGATAAAGTGGCCGATACAAGTACGGTTTATGATAGTCATGGAGGAGTGGTGAGATATTACGGACGTGTAGTTCAGGATTCTCATAGAGGAGGTTACGGAAAAATTTCATTAGCACGCGGATTCGAACTTTCGTCGAATACGGTAATGGTTCAGGCAGTTTATGACAATTATAAAAGTGATCCTTCAAAGTTTGTAAATCATATTAACTCGTACGGATTAAATAAAACATTAGGATTGCATTTTAAGGGAGAAGGAAGGCCTTATATTCCACAACCAGGGGACAAGCATTGGTCAGGAGTTTCGCTTCCGTGGATGGCTTTTGGTTACGGAGTTTCGGTAACACCAATGCAAACACTGGCGCTTTACAATGCAGTTGCAAACAATGGAGTGATGGTTAAGCCACAGTTTGTTTCGGAAATTAAAGAATGGAACAAAACGATTAAGAAGTTTGATGTAGAAGTAATCAATCCGAAAGTATGTTCGCAGGAAACCATTAATAAAGTAAGAGCAGTATTGCTCAATGTGGTGAAAAAGGGAACTGGCTCTAAGTTGTATTCGAAAGATTTTTCGATGGCAGGAAAAACCGGAACAGCACAGGTTAATTATGGAGGTAAAGAAGGAAAGTCTGCGTTATATTATGCGTCTTCTTTTGTGGGATATTTTCCGGCCGAACATCCTAAATATTCCTGTATAGTAGTAGTGCATAAGCCTAATACATCAAAAAATAATTATTATGGTGCAGATGTTTCGGGACCTGTTTTTAAAAGAATCGCTCAGAAAATATTTACAGACGCGCCCTCAACAAATAAAATAAAAAGACTGGATTCAAGGATTCCAAAACAAGACAACAGTTATAACAAGTATACGGCAGAAGCAAATAAAAAATTAAATCAGGTTCCGGATTTAAAAGGAATGCCGGGAATGGATGCTGTTGCATTGTTAGAAAACCTTAATTTAAAAGTAAGGGTTATTGGAGTAGGAAAGGTGAAAAAACAGTCTATTCAACCGGGACAAAACATTAGTAAAAACGCAATTATAGTATTAGAATTATCGTGAAAATACTGAAAGACATATTATACAAAGTAGCGATTGAATCAGTAACAGGTTCAACAGAAATCGATATCCATAAAATTGATTTTGACTCGAGAAAAATTGAGGCAAATGATGTTTTTGTAGCTATTCGCGGATCACTTTCAGATGGCCACGATTATATTGATAAAGCGATTCAATTGGGGGCCATTGCGATTATTTGTGATACGCTGCCTGAAAATATCGAAAAAGGAATTACCTATATTAAAGTAAAGGACACCAATACGGCTTTGGCTTTTATGGCGGCTAATTACTTTGGAGATCCGTCCGAAAAATTAAAATTAGTTGGAGTTACCGGTACAAACGGAAAAACAACCATCGCGTCATTATTGTTTCAGTTGTTTCAGAAGGCAGGTTTTAAAGTTGGTTTACTGTCAACTGTAAAAATAATGGTAGATGAAACGGAATATAAAGCAACGCATACCACTCCGGATTCTATTACAATCAATCATTATCTGAACGAAATGATCGAGGCTGGAGTTACGCATTGTTTTATGGAAGTAAGTTCACATGGAATTCACCAAAAACGAACTGAAGCATTGCATTTTGTTGGTGGTATTTTTACGAATTTGTCACACGATCATTTGGATTATCATGCTACGTTTGCAGAATACAGGGATGTGAAAAAATCGTTTTTTGATTCGTTGCCAAAAACAGCTTTTGTTTTATCAAACATTGATGATAAAAACGGAACTGTGATGTTGCAGAATACGGTTGCCAGAAAATTTACTTATGCTTTAAAATCATATGCCGACTTTAAAGCACAGATTCTGGAAAGCCAATTGTCGGGTTTATTGTTGAAAGTAAATGATAATGAAGTTTGGGTAAAACTAATAGGAACTTTTAATGCTTACAACGTTCTGGCAATTTACGGTACAGCTGTAGAATTAGGAATGGATAGTCTTGAAGCGTTGCGCTTACTGTCTGATTTAGAAAGTGTTTCGGGACGTTTTCAGTATATTGTTTCAGAAGGAAACATCACAGCGATTGTAGATTATGCCCACACGCCGGATGCTTTGGATAATGTTTTAAAGACAATTAACGATATCCGTACCAAAAACGAACAGCTGATTACAGTTGTAGGTTGTGGTGGAAATAGAGATAAAACGAAAAGACCAATTATGGCAAAAATTGCTACAGATCTTAGTGATAAGGCAATTTTAACCTCGGACAATCCAAGAAACGAAGATCCTGAAGTGATTTTAGATGAAATGGAAAAAGGGGTTGAGGCTCATAATTATAAAAAGATATTGAGAATTTCCGATAGAAAACAGGCTATTAAAACAGCTTGTCAATTGGCACAGTCCAATGATATTATCTTAATTGCCGGTAAAGGACATGAAACTTATCAGGAGATAAATGGAGTACGTCATCATTTTGACGACATGGAAACGGTAAAAGAAATTTTAGAACAATTAGGGAAATAATATAAGGGAAATTCCAAAATGGAAATTCCAAAACCCAAAACCCAATTTAATGTTGGAATTTGGGATTTAAAAATTGGAATTTAATTCAAAATCGGAATTTAAAAAATAGAGAAATATGCTATACTATTTATTTGAATATTTAGACAAAACATTAGATGTGCCAGGAACGGGAGTTTTTCAGTACATCACTTTCAGATCGGCTTTAGCATTGATGCTTTCATTGCTTTTATCAACGATTTACGGAAAAAGAATTATAAACTTTTTGCGTAATCAGCAAGTTGGTGAAACGGTTAGAGAGTTAGGTCTTGCAGGTCAGAATGAAAAAGCAGGAACTCCGACAATGGGGGGACTGATTATCATTTTTGCGACGCTCGTACCGGTTTTGTTGTTTGCTCGTTTGCATAATATTTATATTGTATTGCTTATTGTGACCACACTTTGGATGGGAACAATTGGTTTTGTAGACGATTACATCAAAATATTCAAAAAAGACAAGCAAGGACTTAAAGGAATCTTTAAAGTTATTGGACAGGTTGGTTTAGGTATTATAGTGGGATCTGTGCTTTATTTTAATCCTGCTGTAACGGTTAGAACAGATACAGGAAGAACAGATATTTTTAAAGCGTCAGGTAATAATACAACGGTAGTTTTGCCGGCACCTGTTGAAGAAAAGTCAACGGCTACCACAATTCCTTTTGTGAAAAATAACGAATTCGACTATGCTGAAATCTTAGCGTGGACAGGTGAAGGATATGAAAAATGGGCTTGGTTAATTTTTATACCGGTTGTAATTTTTATTATCACAGCAGTTTCAAACGGTGCAAATTTAACAGACGGTATTGATGGGCTCGCCGCAGGAACTTCGGCAGTTTCGGTTCTGGCACTGGGGATATTCACATTCCTTTCGGGAAATATCATTTTTTCAAATTATCTGAATATCATGTATATCCCGAACTCAGGAGAGATGACGGTTTTTATTTCTGCATTTGTGGGGGCGTTAATTGGGTTTCTTTGGTACAACTCTTATCCGGCTTCTGTTTTTATGGGGGATACGGGAAGTTTGACTATTGGAGGAATTATTGCGGTTTTGGCAATTGCAGTTCGTAAGGAACTATTGATTCCGTTATTATGTGGAATCTTTTTGGTAGAAAATTTCTCTGTTGTTCTGCAGGTGAGTTATTTCAAATTTACCAAAAAGCGTTTCGGTGAGGGCCGTAGAATTTTTCTGATGTCGCCATTACACCATCATTATCAGAAGAAGGGATATCATGAGAGTAAAATCGTAACCCGATTTTGGATTGTTGCCATCATGTTAGCCATATTATCAATCGTTACTTTAAAATTAAGATAGATGAGATTGGTAGTTTTAGGTGGAGGAGAAAGTGGTGTAGGTACTGCTATTCTCGGAAAGAAAAAAGGATACGATGTTTTTGTATCGGATTTTGGAAAGATAAAAGAAAGTTACAAAGAAGTTCTTATCATTAATAAAATTGCCTGGGAAGAAGAACAGCATACAGAAGACCTGATTTTAAATGCCGATGTGGTGATGAAAAGTCCAGGGATTCCGGAGAAATCTCCCATCGTAAAAAAACTGGTAGCAGCCGGAATAAAAGTGATTTCTGAAATCGAATTTGCAAAACCTTTTACAGAAGCATTGACTATTGGGATTACAGGTAGTAACGGTAAAACTACCACAACGATGTTGACACATTATTTACTGAAGTCGGCAGGTTTGAATGTAGGTCTGGGTGGAAACATAGGTAAAAGTTTTGCCTGGCAGGTTGCTGAGAATAAATACGATGCCTATGTGCTTGAGCTGAGCAGTTTTCAGCTTGACGGAATTATAGATTACAGGCCCGATATAGCCATTATAACCAATATTAGTCCGGATCATTTAGACCGATATGAATATAAATATGAGAACTATATCAATTCGAAGTTTAGAATAACGATGAATCAGACCGAGAGTGATTATTTGATTTATGACGCAGATGATGAGGCGATTGCAGGATGGTTGAAGAACAACAAAACAAAAGCAAAATTAATTCCTTTTTCATTGACTGAAAAATTAGGTGAAGGGGCTTCTATAAATAACAACAAAATGGAAATAAAGATCAACCAAGAAGAGTTTACAATGGAAACAGAACACATTGCGTTAGAAGGAAAACATAACATGAAGAACGCAATGGCAGCAAGCTCTGTAGCGAAGTTGATGCAAATAAGAAATGCAACAATTCGCGAAAGTTTATCTAATTTTCAAGGTGTTGAACACCGTTTAGAAAAAGTACTTAAAATTCAGAATGTACAATACATCAACGATTCGAAAGCCACAAATGTTAATGCTACTTTCTTTGCGTTAGACAGCATGAATGTTCCAACAGTTTGGATCGTAGGTGGAGTTGATAAAGGAAACGATTATAACGAATTGATGTCGTTAGTTCGTGAAAAAGTAAAAGCTATCATTTGCCTTGGAATTGATAATCATAAAATCATCAATGCTTTCGGAAATGTGGTGGATATCATGGTCGAAGTAAATAATATGAACGATGCTGTAAAAACAGCACAGCGTTTAACAGAAAAAGGTGATACTGTTTTATTGTCTCCTGCCTGTGCAAGTTTTGATTTATTTGAAAGCTACGAAGACAGAGGTAGACAGTTTAAGCAAGCGGTGCACAATTTATAAAAGATAGTTTATAGTTTTATGTTTCAGGTTTCAAGTTCGATGCCTAAAACATGAAACCTGAAACAAAATAAACCTGAAACAAAAGATTATGAAAGAGCTGGTGAACAAATTAAAAGGAGACAGGGTAATATGGTCATTCGTGGCTTTATTGGCATTGTTTTCGTTTATGCCTGTTTTTAGTGCGAGTAGTAATCTGGCGTATATAGGTCATGGGACCGGAAACACCTTAGGGTATTTGGTGAAACATCTGGCTCATGTTTGTATTGGTTTTCTGATTATTTATTGGGTACATCGTGTGCCGTATCATTATTTCAGAGCGATATCAAAAATTGCGTTGCCTATTGTTTGGTTTTTATTGCTTTATACTTTATTAAAAGGTACTGTTATTGCAGGTGCAAACGCAAGTCGTTGGATTCAGGTTCCTTTTATAGGAATTACGTTTCAGACGTCGACATTGGCTGCCAGTATATTATTCATATTTGTGGCACGATATCTGTCGAAAACCAGAGATGAGAGCGAGCCATTTCAGGCTTCTTTAATACAACTTTGGTTGCCGGTTTTTATTACGTTGGCACTTATTTTACCTGCGAATTTTTCGACTACGGCGTTGATTTTTGCGATGGTAATTATGCTGACATTTATTGGAAAGTATCCATTAAAATATATTGGTTTTATCATTGGTTCGGGAATTGCAATGTTTGCGTTCTTCCTTTTGGTGGCGAAAGCGTTTCCGGATTCGAGATTCTTTAGCAGGGTAAGTACCTGGGGAAGTCGTATAGAAAATTTTACCACTGATAAACCGGATGAAGATGATTATCAGATTGAAAAAGCAAAAATCGCAATAGCATCTGGAAAACTGGGAGGTTTAGGACCGGGAAAAAGTGTTCAGAAAAACTTTTTACCACAGTCTTCTTCCGATTTTATCTATGCGATTATTGTAGAAGAATATGGTTTAGTGGGTGGAGTGTCGATTTTGGTTTTGTACTTATTGTTATTGTTCCGATTTGTGATAGCCTCGCATAAAGCCAATACGCTGTTTGGAAAGCTCGTCGTCGTCGGACTCGGGTTCCCGATGATTTTTCAGGCAATGATTAATATGGCTGTTGCGGTAGAGCTGTTGCCGGTAACAGGACAAACGCTTCCATTGATTAGTAGTGGAGGTAGTTCGATTTGGATGACTTGTTTTTCTCTTGGGATCATCATTAGTGTAACGAAGAAAGAAGAAGAAATCGCTGAAGAGCAGGAAGAAAAAGAAAGAAGGAGAGAAGCGCTTCAGAGGTTAATTGATAAAGAATTAGCAGAAGAAGATTTGCCTGCAGATGAAAAGATATATGAAGAAGAAGGATCGTATTCGATTGAAGACAATTCAAGAAATCCGATGAATGCAGTTTTAAATAAGTATAGAGCTGAGAGAATAGAGAATAGAGAATAGAGGAAAGATAATGGAAGAAAGAGAATTGAGAAATAGGTTGAGAAGTATGGAGAGAACTCACAATTCATAACTCACAACTCGTAACTAAAAAAAATATGACAAAATATAAATTCATATTAAGTGGTGGTGGTACAGGTGGGCATATCTATCCTGCAATTGCTATTGCAAATGAATTAAAATTGCAATTTCCTGATGCTGAGTTTCTTTTTGTAGGTGCCAAAGATAAAATGGAAATGCAGAAAGTACCTCAGGCAGGTTACGAAATTAAAGGGCTTTGGATTGCAGGTTTGCAAAGAAAGCTGACATTACAAAATTTGATGTTTCCGTTAAAACTGGCAACAAGTTTGCTGGAGTCAAGACGAATTATAAAACAGTTTAAGCCAAATGTGGTGATTGGTACAGGAGGTTTTGCCAGCGGACCTTTACTGCAGGCAGCTGGATCGGCTGGAATTCCAACAGTTGTTCAGGAGCAGAATTCGTTTCCGGGAATTACAAATAAATTGCTGAGTAAAAAAGCAAATGCAATTTGTGTAGCCTACGAAAATTTGGAACGTTTTTTTCCAAAAGATAAAATCGTTCTGACCGGGAATCCGGTTCGCCAGGATTTGATTGACATCGAGAGCAAACGTGCGGAAGCAATTGCTTTTTATGGTTTAGATCCGAATAAAAAGACATTGTTGGTTTTAGGTGGGAGCTTAGGAGCGAGAAGAATCAATCAATTAATTGAAAAAGAATTGCAAAAAATTCTTTCACAAGATGTTCAGGTAATCTGGCAATGTGGAAAATTATATTTTGAAGAATATAAAAAGTACAATCAGCAAAATGTTAAGGTGATTGATTTTATTGAAAGAATGGATTTTGTATATGCAGCTGCAGATGTGATTATCTCACGTGCAGGAGCATCATCGGTTTCGGAATTGTGTATTGTAGGGAAACCGGTAATATTCATTCCGTCGCCTAATGTAGCCGAAGACCATCAGACTAAAAATGCACAGGCTATTGTAGAGGCTAAAGGAGCTATTTTACTGAAGGAATCAGAATTAGATAATGAATTTAGTATTGTTTTTGAAGCTTTGCTTAAAGATGAAGGAAAGCAAAAACAATTAAGTGCAAATATTAAGAAATTGGCCATGCCAAAAGCAACACAGGCAATTGTTGCAGAGATTGTGAAGCTGATTTAGCTGTAGGCAGTAAGCTTTAAGCTTTAAGCTTATCCTAAAGATTAAAGTGCAAAAGAGAATAAATAATAAAGACAAAAGTGGAAGGCTTATAGCCTATAGCCTATTGCTTAAAGCAATAAAAAAGCAAAAAAAGAAATGAATTTAAATCAAATACAAAACGTCTATTTTATTGGTATTGGAGGCATCGGAATGAGTGCTCTGGCCCGCTATTTTAAAAATATAGGGAAACAGGTTTCCGGTTACGATAAGACACCATCTATGCTGACAAGCGAGTTGATTGAAAGCGGTATTGATATTCATTTTGAAGATAATATTGGTTTAATTCCAAAGGACTATTATACCGAGAATACATTGGTGATTATTACACCGGCTGTACCCAAAACACATTCTGAATGGAATTATTTTACAGAAAGAGATTATGTGGTTAAAAAACGCGCTGAAGTTTTAGGGATTATCACTAAAGACACGTTTTGTTTTGCTGTAGCAGGAACACATGGAAAAACTACAACCTCAAGTATTTTAGGGCACATTTTGTATGAAAGCGGGGCAGATGTCACTGCTTTTGTGGGTGGAATTGTAGAGAATTATAATTCGAATCTAATCGGAGAAGGAAAAACAGTAACCGTAGTAGAGGCAGATGAATTTGACCGTTCGTTTTTGCACTTACATCCTAATATTGCCTGTATTACTTCAATGGATGCAGATCATTTGGATATTTACGGAACCAGTGATGCTATTGAAGCTTCGTTTGTCGAATTTGCTTCAAAAGTAGAAGATAAAAATAACTTGTTTATAACCAAAGAACTGCCGCTTGAAGGAGTTCAGTGTGCTATAAATGAAGAAGCAGTATATAAAGCTTTTAATGTTCGTATTGATAACGGAAGTTATGTTTTTGACGTGCAGACACCATCAGAAGTCATGACGGACCTGCGTTTTGGATTGCCTGGAAAGCACAATTTAATGAATGGACTGATGGCTATTGCAATGGCTAAAACGTTCGGCACCCCGACCGACTCCATTGCAAAGGCCATTGCTTCATTCAATGGAATCAGAAGACGTTTTTCGTATCAGATTAAGTCTGAAAATTTAGTTTATATCGATGATTATGCACATCATCCAACAGAGATAAACGCTGTTCATCAGGCTGTTAGTGAATTGTATCCGGGGCGAAAAGTTCTGGCGATTTTTCAGCCACATTTGTTTAGCAGAACAAGAGATTTTGCAGATGGATTTGCTGAAAGTTTGTCTCAGTTTGACGAAGTATTTTTAATGGATATTTATCCGGCACGTGAATTACCAATGGAAGGGATTACATCGGAATGGCTGTTGGGTAAAATGACAAATTCGAATAAGAAAATTGTTGCAAAAAATGATTTATTAGCGGAGATCAAAGCCAGTGATGCGCCAATAATTGTGACAATAGGAGCTGGTGATCTTGGTGAAATGGTTCCATCAATCAAAAAAATGCTGAATGAAAATATTTAATTGGACAAATATTCGATTAGTACTCATTTTAGGGCTTGTTCTTTTTTTATATTCTTTCGCGCAACATCGAAATGGAGATAGAAAACTGAAGAAATCTATGGTTGTTTTTGTAGGAGAAAATACGCTTTTTGTGAAGCCTGAAACGGTTAATAAATTGTTGATAGAAAATAAAAGAGATGCTTCCAGTATTAGAAAAGATGAGTTAGATTTGAATAAGATAGAGAAAACCCTCGATGCGCAAGACATGATTGAGAAGTCAGATGTTTTTGTAAGTATCGATGGCGTTCTAAAAGCAGTAGTAAAACAGAAGACACCAATAGCGCGAGTTTATGATGGTGATCAGTCTTTTTATATTGACTATGAGGGGAATAAAATGCCTTTATCAGACAATTATACTGCGAGAGTTCCTCTTGTTTCGGGGGCAATTAATAAAAAAAATAACGAAGATTTAGCTGCTTTATTTCGCACAATTTATGACGATGCGTTTTTGAAAAAAAACATCATTGCAATACAAATTATGCCTAATGGCAGCTTAAAAATGTTTAATAGAAATTATAATTACTTCATCGATTTTGGGAGAACGATGAATGTTGATAAGAAATTTAATAACTATAAAGCCTTTTTTCAAAAAGCGGTTTTAGATAGTTCGTTATACAAATACAATAAAATTGACCTTAGGTTTACGGAACAAGTAGTTTGCACAAAATAATAGAAAATGGAAAAAGATAACATTGCAGTAGGTCTAGATATTGGAACAACCAAAATAGTTGCCATGATAGGCAAGAAGAATGAGTATGGTAAACTGGAGATTTTGGGTATTGGAAAATCCAAAAGTTTGGGAGTCGCGAGAGGAGTTGTAAACAACATCACACAAACGATTCAATCGATTCAGCAAGCAATACTTGAAGCAGAAAATAATTCAGGTTATAAAATTAAGGATGTGGTTGTGGGGATTGCCGGACAGCACATCAGAAGTATTCAGCATACAGATTACATCAGCCGTAATAATCCGGAAGAAGTAATTGGTGAAAAAGATATTCAGCTTTTGATTGACCAGGTTAATAAACTGGCCATGTTACCGGGAGAAGAAATTATACATGTTTTGCCACAAGAGTTTAAAATTGACGGGCAATCTGAAATTAAAGAGCCTATCGGAATGTACGGTGGTAGATTGGAATCCAGTTTTCACGTAGTGGTAGGACAGGCTTCTTCGATCAGAAATGTTGGAAGATGTATTCAGAGTTCGGGAATCGAATTATCCGGACTAACACTAGAACCTTTGGCTTCTGCCGATGCGGTTTTAAGTCAGGAGGAGAAAGAAGCCGGAGTAGCGTTAATTGATATTGGTGGCGGAACAACAGATTTGGCCATTTTTAAAGATGGTATTATTCGTCATACCGCTGTAATTCCTTTTGGAGGAAATGTTATTACAGACGATATTAAAGAAGGCTGTTCAATTATTGAAAAACAAGCAGAGCTTTTAAAAATAAAATTCGGATCGGCCTGGCCGGGAGAAAATAAAGACAACGAAATTGTTTCTATCCCGGGATTAAGAGGAAGAGAGCCAAAAGAAATTTCGCTTAAAAATTTGTCTAAAATTATTCATGCCCGTGTGGTGGAGATTGTAGAACAGGTTTTTGCAGAGATTAAGGCTTACGGACACGAAGATCCTCGTAAAAAGTTAATTGCCGGAATCGTTCTTACAGGTGGAGGTGCTCAACTAAAACACATTAAACAATTAGTAGAGTATATTACTGGTATGGATACCAGAATTGGATATCCAAATGAGCACCTGGCAGGAAATTCCAGCGAAGAAATTTCCAGTCCGTTATTTGCAACCGCAGTTGGTTTAGTAATGAACAGTATCGAAAATAGTACGCAAAGTGCTGTTAGAATGGAGATTGTAAATGATCAGCCAAAAGTGGTTTACAGAAATGTACCGCCACAGCAACAACAGCCGGTACAACAGCGATACGAAGTAGAAGAAAACTACGTTGAAAGAGTAGAAACTATTGAAGAAACCAGAGAAGTTCGAAACAACAACTCAAAGGAAGAATCTACAGAAACAAAAATAAGAAGATCATTTTTTGACCGATATGTCGATAAAATCAAAGATTTTTTAGACAACGCAGAATAAAATAATAAGAGAAAAGGACTTACTTTTTGCCCCAGATCAAGAAGTAAAAAATGTATTAAATAAGAATTTCAAAAACCAAAAAGATGATGAGCAACTCAGAATTTGGAAGTATTTCATTTGATTTACCAAAAAACCAATCAAATGTTATCAAAGTAATAGGTGTAGGTGGAGGTGGTAGTAACGCTATCAACCATATGTTTAAACAAGGTATTAAAGGCGTAGATTTTATCGTTTGTAATACCGATTCACAGGCACTGCAGAACAGTTCGGTACCAAACAAAATTCAGTTAGGTATGAACTTAACAGAGGGTCTTGGAGCAGGAGCAAATCCTGATGTAGGACAACAGTCTGCTATAGAAAGTATCGCTGATATCGAGAAAATGTTAGACCGTGGTACTAAGATGGTATTTATTACCGCTGGTATGGGTGGTGGAACAGGTACCGGTGCAGCTCCGGTAATTGCACAATTGGCGAAAGAAAGAGAAATCTTAACTGTTGGTATTGTTACCATTCCGTTTCAGTTTGAAGGGAAGGTACGTCAGGAGCAGGCTCTTTTAGGAATCGAAAAATTGCGTAAGCAGGTCGATTCGTTAATTGTGATCAACAATAATAAATTAAGAGAAGTATATGGAAATCTTGGTTTTAAAGCCGGATTCTCTAAAGCGGATGAAGTTTTAGCAACTGCCTCGAGAGGTATTGCCGAGGTAATTACGCACCACTATACTCAAAATATCGATTTACGTGACGCTAAAACTGTTCTTTCGAATAGTGGAACAGCGATCATGGGATCTTCTGTTGCCGAGGGAGAAAACAGAGCCAAAGAAGCTATTATTTCAGCATTGGATTCTCCGTTGTTAAACGACAATAAAATTACAGGAGCCAAAAACGTATTGTTGCTTATCGTTTCTGGATCAAATGAGATTACTCTGGATGAAATCGGTGAAATAAACGATCACATTCAGGTAGAAGCAGGTTACAATGCCAATATTATCATGGGAGTTGGTGAAGACGAAACTCTTGGTGATGCTATCGCTGTAACTATTATTGCGACAGGTTTTGATGTTGAACAACAGAATGAAATCGTTAATACAGAGCCTAAGAAAATCATTCATACCTTAGAAGATGAGCAAAGAAGCGTTCATAATCTAACAAATAAATCAGTTACTTCTTTTGATTTAACAATCGATACACCAACGAGTAAATCAGAAGAAAAAATTGTTTTTGAATTAATGGATGATGAAGATACGGTTGCTCCCGTAACACCTACTCCGGTTGTGCCAGTTGCAGTTACTCCATTTGAAGTTGCTCCGGTTGCAGTTGCTCCAACTATCAATCAGGAAGAATTAGTGGTAATGTCTGAGTTTATCAAAAATCTTGACGTTACTTTTGAAATTGTTTCGCCTATAACGGATATTGATTTTACAATTACAGCTCCACAGGCAGAAGTTTTTCAGGATGTAAAACCTGTTCAGCAAGTACAACAAAGAACATTCGAAAGAGAAGAGCAAACGACATTCTCATTTGATTTGCCAATCTTCAGATCAGAGCCTGAAGTGAGAAAAGAACCAGTTGTCGAAGAAACTAAAATCTTATTCGAATTAACTAATGAAACCCGTAACATTAAAGTGAATGATCCGGTTTCATTTGTACCGGTAACGGAACTTTCTGATAAGGGAATCATCAAGTATTCTTTAGAAGAGTACATGGAGGTTGAAAACGATTTAATGACCTCAAAACCGGTTGAAAAAGTGGTAGAAGAAGTAATTCCTGAGGAATTGAATATCACCATGAAACCAAGACCTGATTTTGCTACAGATGCCGATTATTCAACAACGGCTAATGTTTCTCCGATGGAATTGACAATCGAAGAGACTTTACGTTTAAGAGCGGAAGAAAGAAGAAAAAAATTAAAAGAATTTAATTATAAATTCCATAATAATGTGTCTAGAATTGATGAACTGGAAAAAGAGCCTGCTTACAAAAGATTAGGTATCGATTTGTCTAATTCACAATCAAATAACACCAATTCAAGAATTTCGGTTGGAACAGATAGTAACAATGATTTACAATTGCGCTCCAACAATTCGTTTTTGCACGACAACGTAGATTAATTTTAGAATCATAATAATTAGGATAACCCGAAAATTGGATTTAATTTTCGGGTTATTTTTTTTATCTTCGCACAGAATTTAAAATTTGACTTCGTAAACAGGTTTTTAAAGTGAATCTTGATGATGCGTTAGGGCGAAGACAACATTATAGTTTAAATGTAATTTAGCAATCGATAAGCCTGGCTTATTTAAATAAAAGTAAAAAATGAGTTTACAGACACTAATCATGGACGAGATTAAAACCGCCATGAGAGCAAAAGATACAGTAGCATTAGAAGCATTAAGAGCGATTAAGTCTGAAATGTTATTGGCTGCAACGGCTTCAGGTTCTAAAGAAGAATTAACGGAAGACGATGAAATTAAATTGCTTCAAAGATTGGTGAAAACCCGTAAAGAAAGCGCCAGAATTTTTACCGAGCAAAACCGTCCTGATTTAGCAGAACCGGAATTGGCTCAGGTAGCAGTAATCGAGAAGTTTTTACCAGCTCAGTTAAGTGAGGAAGAAGTAGAGGCAGTAATAGCAAAAATCATTGCTGAAACTGGAGCTTCGGGAATCGCTTCAATGGGTAAAGTAATGGGATTGGCTACTGCACAATTGGGCGGAACAGCTGAAGGGAAAACCATTTCGGCAATTGTAAAAAAAATATTGGTATAAAAACAATATAAATTCCAATATTTAAAATTCCAAGTTCCAATCCTAAAACTGGAATTTGAAATTTTAATATTTTTGACCACGTAGTTCAACTGGATAGAATATCAGATTTCGGCTCTGAGGGTTGGGGGTTCGAACCCCTCCGTGGTCACTAAAACAAAAGCCTGAGAATGTATGTTCTCAGGCTTTTTTTATGGCTGGAACTTTGTCACAGATCTTAATTTAAGAGGTCTGATAACTTTAAAAAATAAAAAGGTTTTGTTTGACTTTCTTAACTTTGTGCATACATCCCAATACTATTAGTTAAGAAGCCATTATAGATCAAAACGAATGACAAAGGAAGAGTCTGTTAAAGAGTACTATTTTAGAATCAATAAAAGCATCGATTATATTAAAGAAAACCTTCAGGAGGAGCTTTCTTTAGAGAAATTGGCTGATCTTTCTAATTTCTCAAAATTTCATTTTCATCGAATTTTCAAGTCAGTAACAGGAACGACTATCAATGAGTTTATTAAAAACGCAAAGATAGAAAGAGCGCTATTTTTCTTAATGAACAATCCTTCAAAAACGATTAGCGAAATAGCCAATGACTGCGGCTTTTTGAGCATTTCGTCTTTTTCAAGAAGTTTCCGCGAAGTCAGACAGATGACGCCAACAGAATGGCGAAAACTACATCAAAATAGCAATATTGGTATAATAGATAGCAATATTGGAAAAATGCAGTCCGAAATCGAAAACTACCTTGCACTCAAATTAAATAATTTAAAAAATATTGAAATGAGTGAAACAATGAAACTTGATTTTGAAATTAAAAAACTAGAGGCATTTAATGTTATTTACATCCGAAACCTCAATATTCAAAAGCATGATAGCAAAACATTTGAAGAGATGTTTAAGCAGCTTTTTAGCTGGGCTTCTCCTCGAAATTTAGTAAACTTTCCTGAAACCAAAGCGCTAACTGTTTACAGAAGCAATGCTAATTTAGAAGGAAAGCTTCAGGCTGATGTTTGTTTGTCTGTTCCCAAAAGAATAGTGGGCGAGGGGGTAATTGGCAGTACGGTAATAAGCGGGGGCCTATATGCTATTTTTCATAAAGAAGCGCCAATGTCTGAATGTTTTAAAACCTGGAATTATATTTACGAAGTATGGTTTGAAGAAAATGGCTATCAACCGGACAACAGGAATTTCTTTTTAAGTCATTTAAATGATCCGAAACTACATCCTGAGAACCTTCACATTATTGATATTTACATCCCCATAAAATTACTATGATACCGGTAAAAATGAAATTAATTTAAATTAAATGGAATGAAATTGTCATTTAGGATCTCCTTTTCTCTGACGGGTAATGGTTTGCAGTTTAATTTTAGAATAAAGTATTTATAATCGTATTCTATATCGTCGGGATCATATTTAAAATTTATAAAAACAAAACGCCTTTAAAATAAGGCGTTTTTTTATGCTTTTTCTCCGTGGAGTTATATTTTCTCTGGAGCATCTTTTTGTTGGTTGTACGGTTGCTTATAGGGTTTCTATGTTATTGGTGTCAATGTACTGCTGTACTTTTAAAAATAAATCATCGCAGCCTTTTATAATTTCGGCACGTTGGTCTCTTACGGTGCTCCAGTGTCTGCTTGTTTTTCTGAGGGACAAAGCCGTAAATTCGACTGAAAAGGCAGGGCATTTTTTAGAGAGTTCCTGAAAAACGACACCTTCGCCAGTTCCCGAATTGTAGCCTTCCTGAGTCTTGCAGTTAGCTCCCTTTGAAAAATACGTTAAAAAACCATTTTCCGGATTGGCTTTATAGCTTTGATAAATCGTTTTGAGCATCGGGTCTCCAATACTGCTGATCGCATTGTAGCTGGTTTGAAACAATCCTGCTTCGGCTTCTTCTGCTTTAGGATTAATGATGTCTCCTTTTTTGTTTCTTTCCGCTCCAACGCAATGTCTTCCTGAACTTTCAAGCATCCCCATGCCCATCATTAACACAAAAACATGGCGAAGGGTATCTGCTTCATTTTGGTCATTATCCATGCCATTGTCCTTAAAAATGGAATTGTAAAGAGTTAAAGAGTCCTTTTTGGGATCTGTGCCTGGTTTTTTGGCCATTTCCTTTACGATGGGATCCCCTTTTTTTAGTTTGCAGTACACTCTTCCATACGTTAAAGCCATACCTTGATAGTAACCAATTGGAGCGATTCCCTGGCCCTCTTTCCAATAATAACGTACAACGTCCAGACCTTTAACTATATTGGCAATGTCGTCATAAACCGAATTACTTTGTGGGGCATCAACAGGAGCCAAATACTGGAGCGATACCCAGCCAGTTGTTTCACCGTGTTTTACTTTTGCCCATTCCTTATCTCCGGAAGTTTCAATATAGCTTACAACATCTCCTTTAAACAAATCTCCAATTTTATTGTCGGTTGTTTTTTCCGGACTTTTTCGTATTCGTACCCCATCGCCTGTAACTAAATAAGTCTTTGCATTTGTAGTAGTGGTCGGAGGGACAGCTGGCGTATTGGGAGCAGCAATTCTGTTTTTTAAAATAACAAACCAGGCTTTAGAAGTGTCTGTTAAAAAGCCATTATCGTCTATTTTAACGTTTTTTAAGCTTACAGAATTCTCTACATTACCGCCAATCACTTTTAAGGTATTTCCTTTTTTATCTACGACAAGATCAGAATGAGAGGGGTAACTGTTCGTCGTACTGTCGTAATTAATAGTTCCGACAGAATCTTCTCTGAGGTAACATATTAAATCTCCAATTTCCGGTACATAGTCAGAAAGTCTATACCCCCAAAAACCATAAGCGGTATCCTCTTTTTGTTTGGCGATTATGGCTTTTCGGATGTAAGCGGAATGTTGCGCATTATAAAGAAAACGACTTTCGGCTCCGGCTGTTTTCATGATATACGAAATGAATGCGGCCGACCATGGCTGGTCAACATCCTTGCCGTCAAGATTTGTATTTACACCCATTTTCCAATAGGTACCAACTCTTTGGTAATAATTGTTTTCGGTTTCCCGATGTCCGATTTTTTCAAAAACAGGTATTGATTTACCGTTTTTGTCTTTCTCGTATCGGAGAATTTCCTGCATCCCGAAAAATTCCCATTCTTCTTTTGCAATACTGATAAGTTTTTCTCTAAAAGCCATATGGTTTGAATTTAGTAGTTACGTTGAAAAGAATTGTAGATAAGTAGTTGACGTGGGGATATTCTTTTATAAGGAGGGTGATATTTCTTGTAAAGAATTGAAATGTAGTATTTTATATAAAATTAATCAATTGTAGGACGTTTTACAACGAGTGTTTATACCTGATTTTGAGTAAGATATAAAAGGAGAATACAAAGAACGAAGAAAAGTAATAGCGGATGCGGATTGGCTCTTAAAACAAAAACCTGTTTCGTTTGGAAACAGGTTTTTTAATTTTTTTGATTTGTCTAGTCCTGAAATAGCGATACACAAAAAGTATCATTATGGAAGTACCTCAAGAAATACGCTATGTAAAGCGTACACAAAAAGACTACTCTATGTCTTTTAAATTACAAGTTGTTCAGGAAATAGAACGCG
>NZ_CADCST010000073.1 GCF_902804485.1 Flavobacterium collinsii
GTTTGTGTCAATTGTATTAAGATTATCAGATTCATAGATTTCTTCTTTTGCTACATCCAAATATTTTGCAACTTTTGATCATCAGCTGATGAATCCCAAGATGTCTTTGATAATAAATCTAATGAATATGGATGGCTAGGATATTTTGAAACAATTTCATCTAATTTTCTATAGTTTTTAATCTGCCAATCTTTATCTTGATAATACTTTCTTCTAAATGCCTCATAATCTTTCTCAATCAAACTTGTTTCCGTCCCCTCTATTGAATTGATCGTAATCCAATCCAATTCAATCTTATTAACAGTTTTCTTTTCGAAAGTGATATCAATATTGATGTTTTCATTTTCCAAATAAAAGTCTTTGTCCATTCCGGCAGCTCTGCTAATAGAAAAATATCCGACCTCGACTTTAGATAGATTTCCTTTAAAATGAAACTTATTATTAATAACAATGCAACTATCTTTAATATTACCGTAATGAAGATAAAGATAACCCTCATAATTTCCGTGAATTAAACCAGTTAACGTAAATTTTTTTTTTTGAGTTTGACTTAACAGAGAAGTCGAAAAAAGAATAACAATAATTTTAATAAAAATACAATTTCTCATTTTTTTTGTAAATTAAGTTGTAGATAGTTATTAACTATCTACAACTAGGTAGTTTTTAAAGACAAACTCGTCCTCTATCACCACCACAAGGTGGATAATTACCGCTCACGGACATACCGCTACAACAATCAGAATTCTTAGTAACACCTGTCGAACATGCTGGTAAACAATCTGCTTCCCCCCCACCATAGGCATCACAAGGAGGCAGTCCAGATTGTCCACATGAAGGGCTTGCACCTCCCCCAGGACCAAAATTACCTGCAGAGAGATTTCTCATTTCGTTTCTCGTTAATTTATTAATAAGATTCGAAAGTCCAATTTCATTAATTTTTTTCATAATTTAAAATTTTACTTAACTTAAATTCTACACTACCTAAACATTCTCAACTACTTATTCACCACGTGCACTTAGTTTTTTTAAATAATCTAAGAATATTCAGCATTTGATAAAAGTAAAACATAAGTCAGATTACTCTTATGCATATCCATGCGAATTTTATGCAATTTGTCCTTAATTTATATCTTCACTAATACGAAATGTGTTCGAACACATTTTCTTCTCCTTTCCTTGCAAAATAAAAACTGTATCTGTATTTTCGTGCTTATTCTAACCTATCCAGCTATTTTTTTATCCAAATGGTAAAAGAAATACAACTATTCTTAAAATACTATATCATAAACCAATGAAAAAAAAATTATTACAAGCAAGATTAAATAAAGGATTATCACAAGAAGAACTGGCAGACCTAATAGGAATATCGCAATCGAATTATTCCCGAAGAGAAAAGGGGTTAAAAAAAATATCAAATATGGAGTGGGTTAAAATTGCAAAATATTTGGATGTAGCAAAAGAAGAAATCTATGAATCTGATAATCTTAATACAATTGACACAAACGATTCATTTAAAGCAGAATCCTTTACTATTCCAAATTTTATCATCGAACACATAGAAATGCTCACAGAGAGAAATAAACAACTTGAAGAAAAGTTAAAAAAATTTGAGCTTTAGATTCCTTTAACAAAAAAAAATCTACCAACAGATATACTTGTTTCTCCTTAATCTGATCCTTTACCAAAAGAAAATCTATTAACGAGTTCGCTAATATTATGAGATAAAACTTCTCTGTTTTAATTTAATCGTAAAGCTTTAAAAAAAAACCTTTAAAACGAAACTCTTCAATTCGCAAAATTGATTTGATTTTTCTTTCAATTTTGCGAAATTATGGCTTCAAAAAAAAATCTCTTTAAATTTCTAAAATCTGGTTGAAAACTCCGTCCTCATCCTCACCTTTTTTGTTCGTAAACTAAAGAGCATTTTTTACTCCAAAAACACAACTCTTCTCTGAATAAATTAACTCTCAACAGAAAAAATTCCTTCAAAACCGTCCTTACAGAATAACAGTAGAAAACTTACTTTATTATCAACATAAAGGGATAGCAATTACGAAATTCACAAAATTAAACACAACTCTTTTTAATAACTTAAAAATAGAATATTTACATTTTGACAATATAAATATCGAACTATTCTTTTTCGGCCCTTTAATTTTAACAAAACGCTACTTTTTTAGTTTAAAAAAAACGTTTTGTGTAATTTTATGTGCTCGAGAACACAAATTTTGTGTGTTCGAGCACATTTTTCATGTTTTTTCTTGGTTAATAAAAATATAATCGATAGTTTCGTCAAGTAATAAAAACATTGAGTGGGAATAATCCTATGTTTTAAGCCTCTTTAATTCGATTCTTAAGCCATAAAAAAGGAACCCTTCAAATACCAATTACGGCAAAAAAACAACTTGACAAAAAAACAATCATTAACCAAAACCAAACAAGAGCATGAAAGAAGCACTTTCAAAAAATCCTAAGATTTTAAAGTTGCAGACAGTACTTGATAAAAGTTTAAAAACAACATTGTGTACTTTGTTGTCCGTAACTTTTCAAATTACAACTGCTGCTCCCTCAAAAGAGATTTCTTTAAACAAAACCAGCTTACTGGCCTTTCAAAAAATAGTAAAGGGTAAAGTTGTGGATGAAAAAGGAATTCCAATTCCCGGTGTAAATGTTATTATAAAAGGATCCAAGACCGGTGTCCAAACGGATATCGACGGAAGTTTTGCAATCGAGATACCAAATGCCAACACCATTTTAGTATTCTCATTTTTAGGAATGCAGGATCAGGAAATCCCGGCTGGAAATGACGCTATTAAAGTGACGATGAAGGAAGCCGGACAGCAAATGGATGAAGTTGTTATCGTGGGATACAGTAAAGTAAAAAAAGAAAGCTTAACAGGGTCACTACAGACTTTAGACAATAAAAAACTATTGGATGTTACCACTCCAACTGTTGAAAACTTACTGGCTGGAAAAGCAAGTGGAGTTTTTGTTAGTACCAGTGGAGGAGAGCCTGGAGGTGCCTCAAAAGTGATTATTAGAGGTAAAACTACAGTAAACGGAAGCACTGACCCTCTATGGGTAGTAGACGGTGTGATCGTTGGAAACAGTTCTCCTCCTATGAATCCTTCTGATATCGAAAATTTAACCGTTCTTAAAGATGCGGCTTCTACTGCTGTTTATGGTTCACAAGGTGCCAATGGCGTAATTGTAGTAACCACAAAAAGCGGTAAAGCAGGAAAATCAATCATTAATTTTTCTTCAAGAACAGCGATGTCGACCGTAAACAATGGGAATCTTAAAATGATGAACGGAGCTGAATTATATGATTTTTATGATTCTTTTGCAAACAAACAAGATTTTCAAAATGTTTGGTGGTGGACTCCCGAATTAAGAAATAAAAACCACGACTGGTGGAAAAATGCTACTCAAACGGGTATTGCTCAGGATTACAACTTATCAATTAGTGGCGGTGGTGAGAACTTCAAAAGTTATGTTTCCTTAGGACTTTATGACGAAACTGGAGCTATAACTGGTTATGAATATAAAAGATATAACGGTTTGATGAAATTTGAGTACAAACCAATTTCATGGCTGACTATAAAACCACTAATCAATTTAACCCGAGAGAAAGTATACGATCAACAACATAGTGTAGGCGCTATGTACCGCAACCTGCCTTGGGACAGTCCTTATTTACCGGACGGATCATTAGTAGGAAATGCACCTAACCCAACCTGGGTAAATACGACTGGGTCTAACTATTTGTATGATTTACAATGGAATTATTCTGAATCGGAAAAATATACTGTTCGTGCCAATATGGATTTCGATGTAAAATTAACAAACTGGCTGACGTATTCATCTGTAAACAATTACATCTTCGACAATTACAATTCAACTGCCTATTCGGATCCGAGATCGTCCTCAGCATTAGCCGTAAAAGGTAGAATAGAAGACAGATTCGAAACCTATAACAAGCTATACACTAATCAACTGTTAAGGTTTAACAAATCATTTGGTTCCCATAATGTGAATGCGGTTGCAGGTTATGAATGGAATGAATATAATTTCAAAAAAACACAGGCAATTGCAACAGGAATTCCTCCCGGAATTAGTGTGACAGACCCAGCTGCCAAACCTGAAGCTGTAAACGGAAATAAAAGACAATGGGCAGTACAATCCTTACTATCAAATGTAAATTATACCTATGATAATCGCTATTTGGCACAATTTTCTTTTAGACGTGACGGAGCTTCTAATTTTGGTAAAAATGCACAATACGGTAATTTCTTCTCTATTAGTGGTGGATGGAATATCCATAATGAAGCTTTCTTTAAAGCGGATTGGGTGAATAACCTAAAACTAAGAGCCAGTTATGGTTCGGTCGGAAATCGTCCAAACAGCTTATACGGTCACCTGCCGTTATACTCTTTTCAAGAAAGTTATGATGAAAATCCCGGTGCCTTAATTTCACAATTAGCAAATCCTGATCTAAGCTGGGAAAAAACATTCACTACCGGTATAGGTCTAGACATAAGCCTCTTCAAGAGAGTAAATATTACTTTAGATTATTATGATAAAGATACTTCAGATTTATTGTACCAGGTTCCGCTTCCGGGTGTTATAGGAGTAACTCGTATCTGGAGAAACGTTGGGGCAGTAAACAACAGAGGGTTTGAAGCCTCAGTTAATGTAGATATTATCAAAACTAAAGATCTTGTTTGGTCATTTGACGCCAATATTGGGTTTAACAAAAATAAAGTAACCGGTCTTTATGGTGACAAACAGGAAATAATTGTTTCCGACCGAAGCGGTGTGGAAGGTGCTGCTAAAAAACTACTAAAACCAGGATATGATGTAGACAGCTGGTTCTTAACCGAATGGGCTGGTGTTGATCCTGAAAATGGGAAACCACAGTGGTTTACTACTAATGCTTCCGGAGAACGTGTAAAAACCTATAGTTATGGTGAGGCTTCCAAATATCAAAAAGTAGTGGGTTCTTATACTCCGGATTTCTTCGGAGGATTCTCAACCAGTTTAAACTATAAAAATTTTGATTTTGCAGCTATATTCAGCTATTCTGTTGGAGGTGAAATTTACAACTACGCCAGGTCAGAATTTGATTCGGATGGTGCTTATTCAGACAGAAACCAAATGAATCTAAATAGCGGATGGAGCCGTTGGGAAAAACCGGGTGATATTGCTACACACCCACAGGCGATTTACAACAACCCAAGTAACTCCCAAAAATCATCTTCCCGTTTCTTAGAAACTGGAACTTATCTAAAAATGAGAAGTTTATCTTTAGGTTATAATATACCTCTTCAACATTTACACATTACCAACTTAAGGTTATTTATTACCGGAGAAAATTTATTTACCATCTCACATTTTTCAGGTGTAACTCCGGAGTTGTCACCAAATTGGGATGCTTCAACTGAAGAATACGTGATTTCGGGTGTAGCCAGAGACATGTATCCGCAAACTCGTAAAATTACACTAGGTCTTAACTTAACGTTATAAAATAAAAATCATGAAAAAGATATTACTACTAGGTATTGCAATTAGTTTTCTGAGCTCATGTGAGTTAGACAGAGAGCCATTTTCTTCCTATACAAAAGATAAAATACAACAAGATAAAGAAGCTTCCGTAGAAGTATTGCTGAACGGATGTTACGCACAACTAAAAGGCTGGTCGGATGTCATGCACCGCGTTGGAGAATATCCGGGAGACAACATCATGATTAGAGGAACTTCTACCGATCACTTTTACTCTTTTATTTCCTATCAACATGTTCCTGACAATAATAGATTGTCTACTTTTTGGAATAATGGGTATAAAATTATTTCGCAATCAAGTGATTTGATAACATCTATTAAAGAAGGTGAAAGTCCTGCTATTGACCAGCAATTAGGGGAAGCTTATTACTTAAGAGGCATGATTTATTTTTACTTGTGCCGTACGTACGGAAGACCTTATGCCCAATCACCTGAAACCAATTTAGGTGTGCCAATTGTAAACGGCTTACCGGCAGATCTTAACAACCTTAGACTTCCGGATCGTTCTACCGTAAAAACAACTTACGACCAGGCTATTAACGACTTGAAAAAAGCAGAAGCACTAATGACCGTAGGAAAAGCAGCTACTTATGCCACCAAAGAGGCAGCGCAAGCCATGCTTTCAAGAGTCTATTTGTACATGAGTGGTACTTATGAAACTCCAAATCAGGAATATGCAACGCTTTCTATTGATTATGCTAAAAAAGTAATCATGAGTGGCAGATACAGCTTATTAAGCCGTGCCAATTTTATGAAGTACAACACTTATGCACCAGATTCTGCTGAACAAACAGAAACTATTTTTGCAATAAAAAGAGTCGCTTCAGAATATTCCGGATACGATCACTATTATGGTATTGGAGGAATGTATGCCAATATCCAGGGACAAGGATGGGGCGAAATGTATGCCAGTGGAGAATATCTTGACTTGTTAAGAAAAGCTGGACTGAAAAAAGATGCTCGTTGGGCTTTTATTGATCCGCAATACACAAAAGATGCCAGCGGAAATAAAACAGAGGCTTTCCGCTTTATAACGGATGTTTTCAATGCCGGTGGTACACAAACTGGATACAATTATGTGCAACAGCCTTTAAAAACTAAGGCAGATGGATCCTATTTTATTACAATTGGAACTACAGATTATAACCTTACTGTCGTAAATGCAGCTGAAAATCAATATTCTATTGTATACCAAGGCAAAACGTATACAGGAGAAAAAGATTATATGATGCTTTTAAACCGTGTATATCCAATGTTTTATATTACAAAATGTTCTTTACAAAATAATGATTCACACCTGCACTCGCCTATTATTTCAAGATTGGCAGAAATGTACCTGAACATGGCAGAAGCTTATGCTAAAAAAGGAGATTATTCCAACGCTTTGACCAATCTGAACATCATTCGTGAAAGAGCAATTGTTGGCGGAGGTTATGCTTCTTTAAACAGTACAAACGCTGTACAGCGTATTGATGAAGAGCGTCAGTTAGAATTGGCTTTTGAAGCGCATCGTGGTTATGACGTTTACAGAAACGGTCAAACAATGACACGTCGTTACCCTGGTCCTCATTTACCAATGAATGACGTTCCGGCAACGAGTCTGCGTGTAGTACAATACATTCCTCAATCTGAAGTTAATGCTTACCCTGGGACTTTAACACAAAACCCATAGTTTTTTATTTATTGTTTGTTTTGAAGCCTCTCTAATTGGATCGATTAGAGAGGCATTTCAAAAACAACTGCTTAAAGTATCATCACTTAATCTCAAAAAATGAAAAATATATTGTACTTGTTTTTTGCTTCTTTTCTTGTCTCAACTTCCTGCGCTGGCAGCAATGATGATGTACCATTGGAAAATGAAACCATAGAAAATCCAAAAACAACAATTTCCCTGCCCCTTGGAGGAAATGCATATAGTTCTAAACATTTAGACGGAACTACTTCGATTACAGACAATGGTATCGAGAACTGGACCGACTCCGGTGAATTTTTTACCGCTTATTTCAGAATTTCTAAACCCGGAACATTTCAAATTACAGTAGAAGAATCTGTTCAGGTGTATGGAAAATCGGAATTAGAATTTTCGATCAATAACGAATCCAAGAAAGTAAATTTCACCACTTCAAAAAAGGCTGTTATAGCTGGAACCTGGAACCTTAAAAAAGAAGGATATGTTGCTGTCAGAATAAAAGGAATCAGTAAAACCGGCGATCGTTTCCCGTCTATTAGTCGTTTAACGATTGCAAGTGCTGATTTTGACGGCAAAATCTCTTATGTACCTAACAACGAAGGAGCTTTTTACCACTGGGGACGTCGCGGGCCTTCTGTTCATTTAAATTATCAGGTACCTGAAAACACCAACACCGAATGGTACTACAACGAAATTACCGTTCCTCAAAACGAAGACAAAATTGGTTCTTACTTTATGGCAAATGGTTTTGGAGAAGGTTATTTCGGAATTCAGGTCAACTCAGCTACTGAAAGAAGAATTTTATTTTCTGTATGGAGTCCGTTTACGACCGATGATCCTGCCAGCATTCCCGAAACTCACAAAATTAAAATGCTTAAAAAAGGAGAAAATGTACACACCGGCGAATTCGGAAATGAAGGTTCGGGAGGACAAAGCTATCTAAAATATAATTGGAAAGCCGGAAACACCTATAAGTTTTTACTTCGTGGATTTCCAGCAGGTAATAATACGACCACCTATACAGCTTATTTTTATGCTCCGGAATTGAATAAATGGCTCTTAATTGCCAGCTTTAACCGTCCGGAAACCAACACCTACTTAAAAAGATTCCATTCTTTTCTGGAAAACTTTATTCCCGAACAGGGAGATCTATCCCGTAAAGTTCTTTTTAACAACCAATGGGTTTGCGACGACAAAGGCAACTGGTCAGAAATCAATTCGGCACGATTCACAAACGACAATACCGGTGCAAAAGAATACAGAATGGATTTTGCCGGAGGTACCGAAAATGGTTTCTTTTATCTAAAAAATGGAGGCTTTTTTAATGATTATACAACTCCAAAAACTATTTTTACAAAAGCTTTAACCAATAAAAAACCGGAAATAAATTTTAATACATTACCCTAAAAAACACTCATAAAACAATAATCCCCGATAATCGGATTTTAGATTATCAATCATTTCAAATCAAATTAAACTATTATGAAAACTAGCATTTTAAAATTCATGTTAGCCGCCTGTATTCTGTTTGGAGGAACAAACGCATCGGCACAAATGATTAAAACCAAAACACCTGCCCGTGCAAAAGGTCAAACCGACGTTTTGCGTTTGGCAACAACACCAATACCTACCGTTCGTGTTGCCTTTATAGGTCTCGGAATGCGTGGCCCTGGAGCAGTAGAACGTATGACACATATTCCGGGTGTGGAAATTGTCGCTTTGTGCGATATGACACAGGAAAACACTTCTAAAGCAAACGAAACTTTAACCAAAGCAGGATTTCCTAAAGCTCAGGAATTCTACGGTGACGAAAATGCCTGGAGAAAAGTTACTGCTTTACCAAATGTTGATTTAGTTTACATCGCTACCGACTGGAAACATCACGCTATTATAGGTGTGCAAGCGATGAAAGATGGTAAACACGTAGCCATAGAAGTTCCGGGAGCAATGACAATGGAAGAAATCTGGCAGCTTATTGATACTTCTGAGAAAACCCGTAAACACTGTATGCAGCTTGAAAACTGTGTGTACGATTTCTTTGAACTTACTACCTTAAACATGGCTCAGCAAGGTTTGTTTGGAGAAATTCTTCATGCTGAAGGATCTTACATTCACGGACTTCAGCCTTTCTGGGGAGAATACTGGAACAACTGGAGAATGGATTACAACATCAAACACCGAGGCGATATTTATGCGACTCACGGTATGGGCCCGGCTTGTCAGGCTTTAAACATTCATCGTGGTGATAAAATGAACTTCTTAGTTTCTATGGATACTAAAGCAGTTGGAAATCCGGCATACATCAAAGAAAAATCCGGAAAAGAAATTAAAGATTTCAGAAATGGAGATCACACAATGACCATGATTCGTACTGAAAACGGAAAAACAATCCAGATTCAGCACGATGTTACCTCACCTCGTCCTTACAGCAGAATGTACCAATTAAGCGGTACAAAAGGTTTTGCTAACAAATATCCATTAGAAGGATATGCTTTAGACGGTGCAACATTAGGTGACGATGTAAAACCAAATCACGAGAAATTAAGCGCACACTCTTTTGTTCCTGCAGATGTGAAAAAAGCATTAATGGAAAAATACAAACACCCAATCGTAAAAAACATTGAAGAGCAGGCTAAAAAAGTGGGCGGTCATGGTGGAATGGATTTCGTAATGGATTACCGTTTGATTTACTGTCTGCAAAAAGGACTTCCATTAGACATGGATGTTTATGATTTAGCCGAATGGTCTTGTTTAGGCCCGTTAACAGAAATTTCTCTTGACAACGGTTCTGCTCCTGTAGAAATTCCTGATTTTACACGTGGCGGATGGAACAAGTTGAAAAAATTAGAATTTTCAGAATAAAATTTATTGGTTAGTTAGTAGAAACAAGAGGGCACGATTTATAGTGCTCTCTTGTTCATTATAGCCAACACTAATTAAAATAAAAGATGAAAAAAATATATTTTACATTTCTGTTTTTGTTTCTCTCATTGTGTGCAACCGCACAGGAAAAACAAAGTTTTGCTATAGCCAATGGAAATTTCCTGCTTAACGGAAAACCCATACAAATTCATTCGGGAGAAATGCACTACTCCCGTATTCCTCAACCCTACTGGCGTCATCGCTTAAAGATGATGAAAGCAATGGGTTTAAATGCCGTGGCAACCTATGTGTTTTGGAACTACCATGAAACAGCACCGGGAATCTGGGACTTCAAAACCGGAAATAAAAACCTGGCCGAATACATTAAAACAGCTCAGGAAGAGGGTTTGTTTGTGATTTTACGCCCGGGCCCGTATGTGTGTGCCGAATGGGAATTTGGAGGTTATCCATGGTTCCTGCAAAACGTACCCAATATGGTTATTCGAGGGAATAACACAGCCTATCTGACGGCAACTAAAGCCTATTTTACTGAATTATACAATCAGGTTAAGAATTTACAAATTACCAAAGGAGGCCCAATTATCATGGTTCAGGGAGAGAACGAATTTGGATCCTATGTAGCGCAACGCAAAGATATTCCGCTTGACGAGCATAAAAAGTATAGTGCTGCCGTTTTTCAGCAATTAAAAGATATTGGTTTCGAAGTTCCGTTTTTTACTTCAGACGGAAGCTGGTTATTTGAAGGCGGAGCTTTACCAGGTGCACTGCCAACTGCAAATGGAGAAAGCGACATTACAAAACTAAAAAATGTGGTCAACCAATTCAATAATGGGCAAGGTCCGTATATGGTAGCTGAATTTTACCCGGGCTGGCTGGATCATTGGGCAGAACCTTTCCCGACACAAACTCCCGAGGAAACCGTAAGCCAAACTCAAAAATATTTGGACAATCAGGTTTCATTCAATTACTATATGGTTCACGGAGGAACTAATTTTGGTTTTACTTCAGGAGCCAATTATGATAAGGAACATGACATTCAACCCGACATGACTTCTTATGATTATGACGCCCCAATTAGCGAAGCGGGTTGGGCAACTCCAAAATACAATGCGTTAAGAGCCCTGCTCAAAACAAATGAAACTCCGGCTATTCCGGCAAAAATGCCTGTGATCACTATTCCAAATATAGCATTAACGAAAACCGTTGATTTAGCCGATTTAAAGTCTAAAATCCCCCCTGTAACTGCGGACAATCCTTTAACCTTTGAACAGCTAAATCAGGGAGACGGTTACGTTTGGTACAGCAAAAGATTTACTCAGCCTATTAGCGGGAAGTTAGAACTAAAAGGATTACGCGATTACGCTATAGTGTATGTCAATGGCAAAAAAGTAGCCGAATTGAACCGATACTATAAAAAATACGATTGCGAAATTGAAGTTCCTTTTAACGCCACATTAGATATTCTGGTGGAGAATATGGGACGTATTAATTACGGTTCTCAAATTAATGCCAACAATAAAGGAATTATTAGTCCTGTAATAATTAATGGTGAAACCATTACCGGAAATTGGAAAATGTACAAATTACCAATGGCTCAGGAACCGGATTTAACGACTTACAAAAACTCAGGAAAAACAGACCGTCCTACCTTATATCAGGGAACTTTTAATCTGAGTAAAACCGGGGATACCTTCCTGGACATGCGCGACTGGGGTAAAGGAATTGTTTTTGTAAACGGAATTAACATTGGACGCTATTGGAGCGTTGGCCCACAGCAAACATTATATGTTCCGGGTTGCTGGCTTAAAAAAGGCAAAAACACCATTCAAATTTTCGAACAGAAAAACGGGAAAATTCAGAAGGAGGTAAAAACAATTAGCACTCCGATTTTAGAGGATTTAAAACCCGAAAACGGACAATAAAATTCTCTGTTTTTTCAAAAAAAAAAATCCCAAGCTCCAACAAAAATTGGAATTTGGGATTTTAAATATTGAATTTTAAATTACTTCCAGTTAAAAGTAATTTTCTTTTCTATTTCAGCATTTAAACTTAAAAATACGGGACAAGTCATTGCTGCACGTTCCAAAATTGTTTTGCTTTTTTCATCGGCATCTCCTTTCATTTCAAAAACAATTTCAATCGCTCCTATACGTCTAGGTTCTGCATTCATTATTTTTGTTACCTCCGCAGTTGAATCGATTAGATTTACGTTCAGATCACGAGCTTTAATCCCCATAATCGTCATCATACAACTGGCTAAAGCATTGGCAACCGTATCTGTTGGAGAAAAAGCTTCTCCTTTTCCGTTATTATCTACTGGCGCATCCGAAATGATTTCGCTTCCGGATTGCACATGAATTGATTTTGTTCTTAAATCGCCTAAATAGGTTACTTTTGATGTCATTAATTTGCTACTTTTAAAGTTAAATCATTATCGTAATATAAAATGTAGACGCCTTTGTTTGCGTGCCCACCATCCTCTTTTTTATAAAATTGAAATTTATTGTCAACTTGTTCCGTTGTCATTAAATCGGCTGTTTCCTGATATGTTTTTCCCTGAACCAAACGCATCATGGTATCAAAAGTTACATCAAATCCTCTTGTCGCATACGTATTTGGATTCACTTTATTCTTCAATCGGTACTCTTTCTCAAAAATCAAAACAGACGGATCATCGCTGTCACGCGTAACAGACGGATACATCAATTTTAGTTTTATTAAACTATCAAAACTAATTTCATCTGAGTCCAGCGTACTGTTGGGCTCTAAAACAACCAATTGTACCTGACAGGTTTTTTGAGCATCAAGCAAAGCTTTTATAGTGGTTCTAACCATGGCTGTGTTGGCTGTTTCCATTACCACATAGTTCATTCGGTTAGGCAATAATAAACTTTTTAAATTGGCCACATCCAAAGCTCCGGTTTCTGTCAGACTTGCAAACACAACTCCTTTTTGATTTTGCTTGATGTAACTGATAACTGATTCTTTCTTTTTATCTACAACCGCAACAATGTTTCCATTTTTGCCGCGCATATACTCAAACATAGCATTTCTAACCATATCGTTTGACGGAATGGTCTGATACAAATTATCAATCGGGTTCGCTTTATCTTTTGACAATGGCGAAATCACCGGAATATTATACAAACGCAATGTATTAGCAGTAGATTCGGCATTACTCTGATAAAAAGGTCCCACTACAGCATTGGCATCCTGCAATTTATTCTGAGCGATTAAACCCGAAATATTAGAACTGTTTTTTGTTTCCTGAGAATCATAAATGGCAACATCAATTGGCAATTTTAAAGTTCTCGCAGAATCGATCGCCATTAAAACTCCCGAATAAAAATCAAGAGTCATATTCAGGAACTTATCGTTTTTAATTCTGGTAGCTGAACTTGTGGTATCATTTTGCATTTTAGCCAAATTAAACGGCAGCAATAAAACCAGTTTTTGACGATCGGTTTGTCCACGTTTTTTAGTCAGTTCAACCACCTCAGGATTTACAGAAACCGTTTCCGATTTTACTTTGTCTATAATTTGTATCCCTCCCGTACTTTTATTTTCCAGTACTTTTTCAATATTTTGCTGTGGTTGTTCTTGTTTTTCTTGCACAACAATAGGCACTGGCGCTAAATATCCAGCAGGAACTTTTAAAACCATTCCTTCTTTAACCCCTTCAGAAAGTGCCGGATTTAAAGCTGTTAATTCTTCCTGAGTAATATGAAAAGTGTGTGTTAAACTATAAAAAGTTTCTTTTGGTTTTACCTGATAATCCATATAAGAAACCGCTTTTTTAGTCATTTCTGTCCCTTTCTTAATTTCTGTCGGTTTAGCAACACTAGTCACGGGCTGGGAAGAAGTTTCTGTTTTAGGAGCTGTTCCTTTTATCGTTAGGCGATAACCAACCGGCAAATTTGAAACAATCTCAGGATTGCGTTTTTCTAATTCTTCAATTGTTATTCCGTATTGTTTTGCGATCGAAAACTTAGTTTCTTTTGCAAGCACGTCATGATAAACATACTTTTCCGTAGCTGTCGATTTAGCTTTAGCAGGAACCGAAACCGCTGCTTTTACTGCACCGCCTTTTGATGGTATCGTAAGAGTCTGTCCAATTTGCAAACCGTCTTTTACCAAAAAAGGATTGGCCGTTTTTAAAGCTTCATCCGAAACATTATATTTTTTCTCAATCCCAAACAAAGTCTCTTTGGGTTGCACTTCATGTGTAACTGTTTTTCCCGGGGTAGAACTCTTCACTGAAGCAACATCAGTTTTAACCGCCGCTTTAGTACCGGAAGTCGGAATCAATAAAACCGTATTCGGTTTAACACCATTTCTGGCATCCGGGTTTAATGAATAAATATCATAAGGCGTAACCTTAAATTTTACGGCAATCTGATTAATAGTTTCTCCGCTTGAAACCGTGTACTTTACCACTTTTTCTTGTGAAAATGCAGAACTGGTTGCAAAAAAAATCAGAGACAATAATGTTGAATAATATTTCATAATAAAGCTTAAAACAATTTAATTTCAATTTCAATAACAAGTTACAAAATTCTCTTTAAAGCAAGATTCCTGCCACTTATTATTTCTACACTGCTTATTCCCTAAGATCAATCTCGATCTTAGCAATAACAACCTCTTTATATAACTCCTCTTCCTCCTTTTTCTTGCATTGATACAAAACTTCTTCCATATTTTGGTACTTATCTGAATAGACATAGTAAGAAAGACTGTTAATGTTAAAGAAGAAACTGGCGTTAAAATCGCCCGAATCAATGAGTTTCATAATGAACCTGTCTCTTAGCGTTGCGTCTGTAAATATACCTAAAACTAAGTAATAGCCGTTTGAAACTTCTTTAAGATTATCAAAAACTTCAACCTTTATCGTTTTGTCTTTTCTAAGCGGATTTTCCTTTAACTCGCACTTCATTTCTTCCGATGAAACGATCTTCGAATCTTCTGTTGCACCATTTTTTTTCTGATTTTTAATCGCCTGATCCTGATACTTTTTTAGTTTAACCAAAGCCACCTTGTCATCAAACTTTCGGGCTTCCATACTATAATAAGATGCTTTGCTAATATGTCTTTTTACTTCAATCTTTTTCTGAGTATCCAGCGAATCTATTTTAGCAATCAAAAGCTGATTTTGGGCATCCCCTTGTTCCTGCTCTATTTTGTAACGCTTTATTTCTTCCAGAGAAAGACGTTGCAGCAGTGAAATTGTAGTATTATTCTTTTCACTTTCACGGATTTTCTTCTTGTATTCCTGGTTTTCCTCCGCAGCAATTTTCTCTACCTTATTCATTAAACCGGCATATACCTTTCTATTCTCGGCCAGTTCTTTCTTCAACTGAGACGATAACTCATTGGTTTTTCCGATACTTTCATAAGATCGTTTTTCGAGTCTTTTTGATTCGTCGATATTTAGAACATCCATTCTCTTTAAATCGACCAGATCGTTACTCATTATAGTGACCAGCGAATCCAGTTTCGCCATTAAAACACCCTGAACATTTTTATTAGCTTCCAATACCAATCGCAACTTTTCAACTGAATTCTCTTTGGAACCGTTCATGTTATTCAGATTCACTTTCAGATCGTTAATTTTTATGATTTTCTGATTCATTTCTTTCTGAACAACCAATCGGTCTTTCAAATCCTCCAGTTCAACCGTTTTCGCTTTTGTTTTTTCGACCACCACCTGCTTTTCAGCCAGAGCCAACATCAACTCTTCACTTTCGTTTGTTGGCTTTACTCCTTTGGTATTGATTGCTAACTTGTTCCCTACAATCAGTCCGTTTACGATTTCAGGATTCTGAGACTCTAACTGATCAATTGAGATTTCGTATTTTTTAGCAATCGAAAACTTGGTTTCTTTAGGCTCTACCACATGAAAAACAGTTTCCTGATTAATGACACGAACTCGTCCATCCAGTGTTTTTCGTTTGTTCGGAATCGCAATAGACTGACCAATCTGTAATCCATTTTGAAGAAGATTTTTGTTTAGATTTTCTAAATCCAGCACCGAAACATTATATTGTCTGGCAATGCTGAATAAGGACTCCTTAGCAACAACCTGATGGTTTACTTTTGAAGATGATGTACTTTCATTTTTGGAAAGATCTGCCAGTCCTTGAGGAATAACTAATTCCTGACCAATCTGAAGTCCGTTGGCAAGAATCGTCTGATTTGCATTTTGAAGCGATTCAACTGAAACGTTGTACTGTTTCGATAAACCAAAAAGGGTTTCTTTTGCGCCAACAATGTGAGTAATTTGCTGACCGGGGTTTGTTTTTTCAACCGGGTGAACAGGAATCTTAATAATCTGATTGTCTTGGATTCCACTCTGTGATTCGGGGTTGAATTTGTAAATCTCTTCGACAGAAACCTTGTACTTTTGGGCAATAAAATAGGCAGTTTCTCCTTTTTGAATTTTATGCTCAATAAATGAATCTTGCGCAGTTATTTTGTTAAAAGACAAAACAAAGACAAGAGAAAACGTTAAAAATTCTCTCATAAATAGTAGGTTTAAAAAATTAAGGCGTTACAAATGTAACGCCTTAATTGGAAAAACAATACTATTCCCACTCAATTGTTGCAGGTGGTTTTGAGCTGATATCGTAAACAACACGATTCACTCCTTTTACTTTATTGATGATGTCATTAGACACTTTCATTAAGAATTCATAAGGCAAATGAACCCAGTCAGCTGTCATACCATCTGTTGATTCAACGGCTCTAAGCGCCACTACTTTTTCGTAAGTACGCTCATCACCCATTACCCCAACACTGTTTACCGGAAGCAAGATTGCTCCTGCCTGCCAAACTTTGTCATACAATCCCCAGGATTTTAATCCTTCGATAAAAACAGCGTCAACATCTTGTAAAATCTGAACTTTTTCAGGAGTGATATCTCCTAAAATTCTAATTGATAATCCTGGTCCCGGGAAAGGATGTCTTCCTAACAACTCAGGATCTATTCCTAAAGTAGCTCCCACTCTTCGAACTTCGTCTTTAAACAGCATTCGAAGTGGCTCTACAATTTTTAATTTCATATAATCCGGCAATCCACCCACGTTATGGTGCGATTTAATGGTTGCTGATGGTCCTTTTACCGAAACTGACTCGATAACATCAGGATAAATAGTTCCCTGTGCCAACCATTTTACATCTTCGATTAAGTGTGACTCATCATCAAAAACTTCAATAAATACACGACCAATAGTTTTACGTTTGGTTTCAGGATCGCTGATTCCTGCTAATTCAGACAGAAAACGATCTCCTGCATCTACTCCTTTTACATTCAATCCCATTCCTTTGTATTGATCTAATACATTTTGGAATTCGTTTTTACGAAGTAAACCGTTATTAACAAAAATACAATATAAGTTTTTACCAATGGCCTGATGTAATAAAACCGCTGCTACAGTTGAATCTACTCCACCTGACAATCCTAAAACTACTTTGTCATCTCCTAATTTCTCTTTTAACTCTCCAACCATCTCTTCTACGAAAGCATTTGGTGTAAAGTTTTGAGGAACTTCTGCGATATCTACCAAAAAGTTTTTCAGCATTTTTGATCCGTCTGTGGAGTGAAAAACTTCCGGATGATATTGAATCGCATAAGTAGTTTCGCCTTCAATTTTATAAGCGGCAAATTCTACGTCGTGCGTGCTGGCTAATTTTACAGCATTGGTTGGCAAAGCTTTGATACTATCGCTATGACTCATCCAAACCTGGCTGTTTTCAGAAACTCCGTTAAAGAAAACCTCATCCTCTTTAATATAAGACAAATTAGCTCTACCGTATTCTCTGGTGTTTGAAGCGGCTACTTCACCTCCGCTAAAATGCGCTAAGTATTGTGCTCCGTAACAAACTGCCAACATTGGAAGCTTGCCTCGAATTTGAGATAAATCAGGATGCGGAGCATCTTCTGCACGAACAGAAAAAGGACTTCCTCCTAAAATTACGGCTTTATAAGGTGATAAATCACTAGGAAAGTGATTGTAAGGGAAAATTTCGCAGAATATATTTAATTCGCGAACTCTACGCGCAATAAGCTGAGTATATTGCGATCCGAAATCTAAAATAAGTACGTTGTGTTGCATGCGCAAAAATACTTTTTATATTCGAATTTGAAAAATGGAATTTTGATTTTTTTTCTTTACAAGGTTCTAAGGGGCTGAGGCGCTAAGATTCTAAGGTACTAAACTCTTAAAAAAAGAAAAACTTAACATCTCAGCAGCTTAGTATCTCTAAAAAAAACTTAGTATCTCAGTACCTTAGCAACTTACTATCTTAGTATCTTCGCAAAAAATCCAAAAACCAGATTATTTCGTAAGTACCGAAAAACTCAATTAAAATTTAACTATGAAATCAAAATTAATTGCCCTCTCCTTCTTCTTATCTTTATTTTTAAGCTCTTGTGATGCAGTAGATGATTTATTGACGTTTACTATTTCCAACGAAACTTCGATTCAGATTAAAAGCACTTCTCCTATCAATTTGCCTTCAGAAATTATTACGCCTGATGTGACTACGAATTCGTCTGCCGAATTTGAAAACAATAAAACGAAAGCCAGTTTAGTAAAAGATGTTAAGTTGAAATCGCTTAAATTAATGATTACAAACCCAACCGATAAAACATTTACGTTTTTAAAATCTGTTCATTTGTATATTTCCACCACAGATTCTGATGAAATAGAACTTGCCTATCAGGATAACATTAATGCCTCAACTAACAGTATCGATTTAATTTGCACGGATGCAAGACTCGATCAGTACATTAAAGCCGATAAATATAAAATCAGAACAAAAGTTACTTTAAAAGAAACGCTTACCAAAGATGTAACCGTAAAAGCAGAAATGAAGTTTAGAGTGACTGCGGATCCGTTTTAATCTTAAGGTACAAAGTGACAAAGCAACAAAGGTTCAGAGGTAAAAGTATTAAAACTTTGCTCCTCTGAACTTTTGTCCTTTAAATCTCTGTTACTTTGAACCTTTGCAACTTTGAACCTCTTACTCTATTCTTTTGTCACAATAATCGATGCCTTAAATCCTGCGGCGAGATTATCCCAATAATCATTGGTTACTAATTGACCTTTATCATCGTAGACTTGAATTTCGGCGGTATTTCCACCTAAGGTACCTATATTCAGTGCTTCAAAATCAAGTTTATTAAAGCCATCTGTCAGCATAATTTTTACGTCTTTGAAACTGGAATCCAAAAACAGCTGATCTTTTATTACTTTATCGTTAGAAGACACTTTAACCAAATCGCCATCAATGGCTCCAAAGTCACGGAATTTCACTATAAAATATTGCGATTTTGTTCTAAAATCACCTAAAGAAATATTTCTTTTTACCAATGTTCCGCGTCCTTCTTTTAAACCAGCATCTCTTAGAGCTTTATCTAAATCTTTCTCCATTTTTGGCACGTAACGATCTCCTGGATTGGCAAAATCAGTTTCGGTAGACATCGTGAATTTACTTTTTTCGGCTCCAATCTGAAATTGAGATTTTGGCGTAATACTGGTATTATCAAAAACATTAGGAGTTTTAATACCGGGCATATCCAAATTTTCACCCTGTGGATCTTTTATTTCCGGAATTGGGGTCTTTTTCGGTTTTGCCCCAAATTTTGGTGCTGCAATAGGCTTGAATTTCGTTCCAAATTCCTTTTGTGCTGATACAGTGACAGCAGTAAAAAATAATATAAAAAATAGGATGTGTTTCATTGAAAAAGTATTATCGAATCGGCTTTTATAATTGGAATAAAACAGGGTCTGGCTTCACAAAAATAATATAATATCATTAGGCACTACAACTTTAAGAGTTTTATAACACTATATTATGCATTTTTTTGGAATCAAAAAACCTGCCAAAAACTGTGAATCGGAGCAAAATTAATTCCAAATACCAAATACCAAACTCCAAATTCCAAATGCCAAATCAATCGGGACTTTTGAAACTGTAGAAATGTTATTTTTTTAAGATTCGGAAAGCATCGTTTTGATAATTAACAACTTATTCCTAACTTCAATCTTTTTAAAAGCAGCACTACAGATGATCCTCTGCAAAAAAATTATTCAAAACATAGAAATAATTACGCTCAACATGCAACAAATACTCTTATCCCTTTAAAATACCTGATGAAATAGCTAATTTATTAAATTTTCAAGCCATGGATTATATTGATTATTATAAAGTATTAGAAATCACAAAGTCTGCAACTGAAGCAGAAATCAAAAAAGCTTACCGGAAACTGGCACGAAAATACCATCCCGATCTGAATCCGAATGACAAAGAAGCGGAAAGAAAATTCAAGGAAATAAATGAAGCCAACGAAGTTTTAAGCAATCCGGAGAATCGTAAAAAATACGACAAGTACGGAAAAGACTGGAAACATGCGGACGAGTTTGAAAAAGCAGGTTACGATCCCAACCAGCAACAGTATTCCAGACAACAGCAAGGCAACCAAAGTTACACTGATTTTAGCGGAGGAGATTTTTCAGAAAGTGATTTCTCCGATTTCTTCAATTCTATGTATGGATCTTCAGGAAGAAGCTCCAGAAGTCAGGCAAAGTATCGAGGACAGGATTTTAATGCCGAATTACAGTTAGATCTTGCGGCTGCTTATACCTCTCACAAACAGAACTTAAGTGTTAATGGAAAAAACATCCGAATCACTATCCCGGCAGGAGTCGAAAACGGACAGATAATAAAAATTCCTAATCATGGCGCTCCCGGTGCAAATGGTGGTCCGAATGGCGATTTGTACATTACTTTTTTAATCGATAACAATTCCGATTTCAAACGCGAAGGCAATAATTTATACGCCGATGTTGAACTGGATTTATACACTGCTATTTTAGGAGGAGAAATTTTTGTGACCACTTTTGATGGAAAAGTAAAAATAAAAGTACCTGCCGAAACCCAACCCGGAACTAAGGTAAAACTAAAAGGAAAAGGATTTCCCGTGTACAAAAAAGAGAATCAATTTGGCGATTTATACATTACCTACACCATAAAAATCCCAACCAAACTGTCTGCAAAGGAAAAAGAATTATTCGAAGAACTAGCTAAATTAAGAAATCATGAGTAGTAAAAACTTAATCCAGATAAAACAATTTTGTTTGTACCACGAAATTGAAAATACCTTCATCACGGAGTTGCACAACTATGGTTTGATCGAAATTATAGTGTTTGAAGAAGACGAATATTTTCAACCCGAACAATTACCGGCAGTCGAAAAAATGATACGTCTTCATTACGACCTGAAAATTAATCTTGAAGGCCTTGATGTCATTGCAAACTTACTCAACAAAATAGAAACACTGCAGCAAAATCTTACTACAACCCAAAACAAACTTCGGCTTTATGAGCAGCATCAAATCGATTAAAAAACAGATTTTCATTATTGAAAATATCACAAAAAAGAATGAATCCCGAAATGATTTCAATTCGATCGCGCTCATTTTTATCGGCATAATTCATAAATTGCAACCCTATTAACAAATCGAAATTTGCCTAAAAAACAAAAAAAGCAAATTCAATAAACCATAAAAAATGAAAAGAGAAAACATCTTAACAGGATCGCCTTGGGAGGACAAAATGGGATATTGCCGTGCGGTAAGAATTGGCAACATCATTGAAGTCTCAGGAACTGTGGCTATTGTTGATGGTGAAAAAGTAAAAGCCGATGATGCTTATGCCCAAACCTATAACATCCTGGAGCGCGTTGAAAAAGTTTTAGAAGATTTAAATGTTGGAATGAAAGATGTCATCAGAACACGAATTTTCACAACGGATATTTCGACTTTTGAAGAAGTAGCGAGAGCGCACTCTTCATTTTTTAAAGACATTAAACCTACAACCGGTTTTTATGAAATCAGTAAACTGGTTGCACCGGAATATTTAGTTGAAATAGAATTTACAGCTGTTGTACAATAATTTTTCGGCCACGAATTCACGATTTTTTTAGCCACTGATTAAGGGATTAAAAAGATTATTTTTGTCTAAATTAAAATTCGTTGTATTCGTGAATTCGTGGCTAAAAAACTAACTATATTAATGGCTTTTCAAAACCCCAAAAAAACACTCCTTACTATTTTCAAATGGATTCTCATTTGTATTCTAATTGGTATTCTGTCCGGATCTGCTTCGGCATTTTTCTTAGTTTCTTTAGAATGGGTTACACAATTTAGAATACAGCACGACTGGCTAATCTGGTTTTTACCTTTTGGTGGATTAATAGTCGGATTGAGTTATTATTACTGGGGAGAATCTGTCGCAAAAGGCAATAATTTACTACTCGAAGAATACGAAAATCCCCAAAAAGTCATTCCGTTTAAAATGGCTCCACTTGTACTTTTAGGAACCTTACTCACGCATTTATTCGGAGGTTCTGCAGGGCGCGAAGGTACAGCAGTACAAATGGGCGGCGCTATCGCCGATCAGTTTACAAAACTTTTCAAACTGGATAATACTGAACGCAGAATTCTAATCATCCTCGGAATCAGTGCAGGTTTTGCCTCTGTTTTTGGAACTCCGCTCGCAGGAGCAATTTTCGCGTTGGAAGTTTTATATTTTAGTAAAATCAATTTCAAGAGTATCCTATTGTCCTTTTTGGTCGCTTATGCCGCTTATTTTACAGTCGAATTCTGGCAAGTAAAACACACGCATTACAACATTCCGATTGTTCCTGAAATTAGCGCAACGACTTTATTTTATGTGATTGTGATCGGTGTTTTATCCGGTTTCGCAGCTTTGCTTTTCTCGAGAAGCACCCATTTCTGGGGATCTCTTTTTTCAAAAAAAATCAAATATCCTCCGCTACGTCCTTTTATCGGTGGAATTGTTTTAGCCATGGCTATCGCAGGTTTCGGACTAACGAAATTCTCTGGTTTAGGAGTACCTGTAATTGTAGATTCCTTTTCAAACGCTAATCTCTGGTACGACTTCCTGCTTAAAATTCTCTTCACCGGATTTACACTGGGAGCAGGTTTTAAAGGTGGTGAAGTGACTCCATTGTTCTTTGTGGGGGCTACTTTAGGAAGCACTTTGTCTTTAATAATTCCACTACCAATTGCTTTTCTAGCTGGTCTTGGATTTGTAGCCGTATTTTCGGGAGCTACCCACACCCCTATCGCCTGCACCATTATGGGTATGGAGCTTTTTGGTATCCAATCTGGAATTTTCATCGCTATCGCCTGCACCATAGCCTACTTTTCATCCGGTTCTGTCGGAATTTATAAATCGCAAATTGTAAAAGGAGCCAAGTATAAATTGTATCAGAAGTGGCTTTGATTTAGTTTTCGGTACTCAGTGACAGTTTTCAGTCTCAGTTTTCAGTCTCAGTATTCAGTCTCAGTATTCAGTCTCAGTATTCAGTCTCAGTATTCAGTCTCAGTTTTCAGTCTCAGTTTTCAGTCACGGTGTTCGATTTTCAAAATAGTTATTTTCCATAGGGAATCGATAGATTTTTGCATATCGAAAACTGTGATTGCGTCTTTTTATGACAATCTATAAACTGAGACTCGCACTGAACACTACGACCAAGACCCAATACTGAGACTGAACACTGAACACTGCGACTGAAAATTGAATACCAAACAAAATCATTTCACATTACATTAAAAAAATGTAAATTCGCACACTATGAAAATACAAGATATTCAAGCGATACAATTATTACTCGCAACCCCAAAGAAAATCGCTATCATTCCGCATAGAGGTCCTGACGGTGATGCTATGGGTTCAACCTTAGGTTTATACCATTTTTTATTAAAAAACAATCATCAGCCAACGGTGATTGCACCGAATGATTTTCCGGATTTTTTAGCCTGGCTTCCGGGTTCTGAAACGGTTAAAATTTTTGAAAAAGATACCGAAAACTGTACCCAAATATTAGAAGAAGCTGAGCTTATTTTTACACTCGATTTTAATGCTTTTCATCGTACCGGTGAAATGGAACATACCCTAGCGAAGCTAACTGCTCCGTTTATCATGATCGATCATCACCAAAAACCGGATGATTATGCTCTTTATACGTATTCGGACACTTCCTTTGGATCTACTTGTGAAATGGTTTATAATTTCATTTCTTTCTTAGGTAAAAAAGAAGATTTAGACAAAACCATCGCCACTTGTATTTACACAGGAATACTAACAGATTCCGGCTCTTTTCGTTTTCCGGGAACGACAGGAAATACACACCGTATCATTGCAGATCTAATTGATTTAGGTGTTGAAAATACCCAAATTCCAATTTTATTGTTTGACAACAGTTCATACAGCCGTTTACAATTGTTAGGCCGTGCATTACAAAACATGAAAGTTCTGGAAGAGCATAAAACCTCTTACACTTCGCTTACTCAGGATGAACTGGATTCTTTTAATTATGCAAAAGGAGACACCGAAGGCGTTGTTAATTATGGATTGAGTATAAAAGGTATCGTTTTTACTGCTATTTTTATCGAAAATAAAGAAGAAAAAATCATCAAAATCTCTTTCCGTTCACAAGGAGGATTTGACGTAAATCAGTTTGCCAGAGATCATTTTAATGGTGGCGGACATAGTAATGCAGCAGGAGGAAGATCAGATGTTTCGATGGAAGAAACCTTAAAGAAATTTGAAGATTTAGTAAACAAACTAAAAATATAACCCACATTATGAACTACTTAAAACGAAGCAGTTGCGCCCTACTTTTTGCTGTTTTATTGGTTAGCTGTAAACAACATGAAGACGCAAGAAGACCTATTTCTCAGGCTTCAGGTACTTTCATGAAAAAATCAGCCGATCGAAATAAAAAATTAGTAGCCAATGAAGAGGATGTTATCAAAAAGATAATCAAAAGTAATCCGAAAATAAAATACTATGCAACCAGAAAAGGATACTGGCTGTATTATGACGAACGAAATGAAACCGATCTAAAGACTCCTAAAAAAGGCGACATCGCTTATTTTAATCTGGAAGTAAAAGACATAAACGGTAAAATAATCTACTCAGAAGCCGATCTTGGACCGCAGACCTATTATGTAGACAAGCAGGACATTATGATGGGATTACGCGATGGTATCAAAATGATGCATAAAAATGAAACCGTGACCTTCTTATTCCCTTCTCATATCGCCTACGGCTATCACGGAGACAACAAAAAAATAGGACCAAATCAATCCTTAATGTGTACCGTTACACTTCGCAATTTTGTACCGGATCCGACCGCTGCACCAGCAAAAACGGCTACACAAACGCCTAAAACAACGGCTCCTAAACCCGTAACTCAGACTAAAAAAGATACATTAAACCCATAAAAACAACCGCTAAAAAATGAAAAAAAGTATTCTACTAGTATTACTTGCCGTTAGTTCATTATACTCTTGTAAAGACGAACACAGCAACTTACCTGATGGTTTATATGCCGATATTGAAACCAATAAAGGACACATTATTGTTGAATTAGATTATAAAAAAGCACCTGTTACGGTTGCTAATTTTGTAACCTTAGCCGAAGGTAAAAGCGAGTTTGTAACCAAAGATTATCTTAAAGGCAAACCTTTTTATGACGGATTAAAATTTCACAGGGTTATTGACAATTTTATGATTCAAACCGGAGATCCAGAAGGAACAGGTTCAGGAGATGCAGGATACAGATTTAAAGATGAAATCACCGATTTGAAATTTGACAAAGCGGGGGTTTTGGCAATGGCAAACAATGGTCCGGCTACTAACAGCAGTCAGTTTTTTATCACTCACCTTGAAACTCCATGGTTAGACGGAAAGCACACTATTTTTGGTCATGTTGTTGAAAAAGGACAAGAAGTTGTCAATCAGATCAAACAGGACGATAAAATTGTTTCGGTAAAAATCATCAGAAACGGTGAGGCTGCCAAAAAGTTTGATGCTGTAAAAGTATTTCACGATTATTTCTCTGAAATTGCCAAAGAAAAAAGCAAATATAACGGAGTACAAAAAGAAAAAGTAGCTTACTTAGCTTCAATAAAACCTAAAGCAACCAAAACTAATTCAGGTTTAGAGTACGTAATTACTGAAAAAGGAACGGGTAAAAAACCGACTACAGGAGCGCAATTATACATTAATTATTCAGGCTTTTTAGAAGACGGAACTTTATTTGATTCAAGTGTTGAAGAAGTTAATAAAGCTTTCGGGAAATTTGATGCTGCAAGAGCTGAAGCAAAAGGATATCAGCCAATTCCTTTCCAGGCTGGACGTAAAGACGGAATGATTCCTGGTTTTATTGAAGGAATTGAACAACTTTCATTTGGAGACAAAGCAGTTCTTTTTATTCCGGCGCACCTGGCATACGGATCAACCGGTGCGGGAGGAGTAATTCCGCCAAATGCAAATATTATTTTCGAAATTCAATTATTAGAGAAACCACAATAGTTTATTTAAAAGAAACCAACATAGACTTAAATTCGGAACATCATGAAGTTTAAATTTCTATTCTTATTTTGTCTGGCTGTAATAAACATTCAGGCTCAGACTACAAAAAAACCAGTTGCCAAAACAAAGCCAAAAACGACAGCAACACCAGTAAAAGCAGCACCAAAAGCGAATCCAAATGAAGGTATTTTTGCCACAATAGCTACTACAAAAGGAGACATCGTACTTTCTTTAGAATATGTAAAAGCACCGGTAACCGTAGCAAACTTTATTTCGTTAGCAGAAGGAACTAACCCTAACGTTAAAGTTGAAAAACTTAAAGGAAAACCTTTTTATGACGGATTAAAATTTCACAGGGTAATCAATGATTTCATGATTCAGGGTGGAGATCCTGACGGAAATGGTTCAGGAGGTCCGGGATATGCCTTTAAAGACGAATTTGTACCAGAATTGAAATTTGAAAAAGGTGGAGTTTTAGCAATGGCGAATTCTGGTCCTGCTACAAACGGAAGTCAGTTTTTCATCACACATAAAGATACACCTTGGTTAAACGGTAAACATACTATTTTTGGTCATGTAGTTTCAGGAATGGACAATGTTAATAAGATTGTTCAGGACGACATTATGACTAAAATTACTATTACGCGTAAAGGTGCTGCAGCCAAAAAATTTGATGCTGTAAAAGTACTTGCTGCAGATGCTAAAGGCCAGGAAGCCAAAAAAGCAGAATCTCAAAAAGTAATCACTGAAAAAGCAGCTTATTTTGCTGCTACAAAAGCCAAAGCTACTGCAACAGCTTCAGGTTTAAAATATGTCGTTACTAAAAAAGGAACCGGAGTTAAAGGTGCTGAAGGCTCTAACATTTACTTCCACTACGCAGGATATTTTGAAGACGGAAATCTGTTTGACAGTAGTATTGCGGCTGTAGCAAAAGCTTATGGTAAATACGATGCCAACCGTGACGCTCAAAAAGGATACAAAGCGTTCCCTTTTGTTGTAGGTAAAAAAGACGGAATGATTCCTGGTTTTATTGAAGCTTTAGACATGATGACGGACGGAGAAAAAGCAATATTTTTTCTTCCTTCTAATTTAGCTTACGGAGAAAAAGGTGCCGGAGGTGTAATTCCGCCAAACGCAACTTTGATTTTTGAAATCGAAACTTATAAAGAACAGCCCGTTAAGTAATACAAAACACTATACCGAACTTAAAATCAACCATCAGAGTATCTTTCTGGTGGTTTTTTTATTTTATCAAATCTGTTAAATCTTCAATTTTAAACCTCAGGAAAAGAGCAAAATAAACGCAATCACAACGTTTCTGAATATTTTATATTAAATCCTAAACAAAATAGCTTACCTTTGCCGGCTTAAATTTTTTAAAATAAACAGATTAAGATGTCACAAAACAACGTATTAAAAGGAGTATTTTTAGTAGCATTAGGAGCCACTACTTATGGAATGTTAGCCACTTTCGTAAAAATGGCCTATACAGAAGGATACACTACCGCCGAAGTAACTACCTCACAATTTGTATTGGGAATCATTGGTATCTTGTTGATTAATACGTTTCAGAAAATAAAACATAAGGATAAAGTAGTCAAAGCTACTCCAAAAAACATATTCAGTTTAATGCTTGCCGGTACTTCTTTAGGAATGACCAGTTTGTTTTATTATTTGGCTGTAAAATACATTCCTGTTTCGATTGGTATCGTTTTATTGATGCAAACGGTTTGGATAGGTGTTTTACTTGAAATGATCTTAGAAAAAAAATTACCTTCCAGACAAAAAGTGTTTTCGGTATTTATCGTTCTTATTGGTACCGTTTTAGCCACTAATATTCTGCACAATGAAATCGAACTGGACTGGAGAGGTCTTGTTTGGGGAATGTTAGCTGCAGTGTCTTTTACGACAACCATGTTTACAGCCAATCGCGTTGCGACTGAAATCTCATCGGCACAACGTAGTTTGTACATGCTGTTTGGAGGTGCCATTATCGTGTTTTCGTTTGCATTGGTAACACAGGTTACCCCCTTTAACCTTGCGATCTTTGCCAAATGGGGAATCATATTAGCCTTATTCGGAACGATCATCCCTCCAATGTTAATGAACTTAGGTTTTCCGTTAACAGGAATTGGTCTTGGAAGTATCGTTTCTGCACTTGAACTTCCGGTTTCTGTAACTATGGCTTACATTTTATTAGACGAAGAAGTAATCTTATTGCAATGGGTTGGAATTGTTTTAATCATCCTGGCCATTATTATTATGAATGTAAATTTCAAACGCAAAAACTAGCTAATTCAGAAACGCTCTAAAAAAAAGCCTCTTTGTAATGCAATAATTGTTAATTTTTTTATAAATTCGTGAGAAACAATCCTATATCATGAATTTACCCTGGCATTTATATTTAATGGCGTCGCTTTATATTATTGCCGGATTAAATCATTTTAGAAAACCGGGAATGTACATTCGAATCATTCCCCCATTCTTTTCAAACCCCAAATTAATAAATACTTTAAGCGGAATTGCCGAAATCCTTTTCGGTATACTTCTGATGATTCCTGTTACTTCCCATTTTGGTGCGTGGGGAATTATAGCTATTTTAATTGCTGTATTTCCTGCCAATCTTTTCATGTATCAGAATAAAAAAGCAAGTTTTGGTTTACCCAAGTGGATTTTGTTTATACGCTTGCCCTTTCAGATTATCTTGATTTTATGGGCATACCAATATACTTTTTAACAATCAACTATTAATTAAAACTATTTATTATGAAAAAATTATTTGCAGAGTTTTTTGGAACTTATTGGCTGGTTTTTGGAGGTTGTGGAAGCGCAATTTTTGCCGCCGGAATTCCTAATTTAGGAATCGGATTTGCTGGTGTTGCCCTGGCCTTTGGTTTAACAGTACTAACAATGGCTTATGCTGTAGGACATATCTCAGGCGGACACTTTAATCCTGCTGTTTCCTTTGGTTTATGGGCGGGTGGCAGATTCCCTGCAAAAGATTTAATCCCTTACATTGTCGCACAATGTGTTGGTGCAGCTGCCGCAGCTGGGACTTTATTTACCATTGCATCGGGAAAAGCCGGTTTTGCAATTGATAATACAAAAGCAGGAGCTTTTGCATCAAATGGTTTTGGAGCATTTTCGCCTGACGGATATTCTTTACAATCTGCTTTTATTGCTGAGTTTGTACTTACGCTGTTTTTCTTATTGGTAATTCTGGGCGCTACAGATAAATTTGCTAACGGAAGATTTGCTGGTATTGCCATTGGTCTAGCACTAACCTTAATACACTTAATCAGTATTCCAATTACCAATACTTCTGTAAATCCTGCAAGATCATTATCTCAGGCAATTTTTGTTGGCGGAGAGCCGTTGTCACAAGTATGGCTGTTTTGGGTAGCTCCGATTCTGGGTGCAATTGTAGCCGGATTTATTTATAAAACATTACTGCAAAATCATGCCGAAGCTTAATCAACTTATCTCTAACCTTTAAAATTTATCTTATGACATTTTTATATTTTTTACTTATTGGTGCAATATCCGGATGGCTTGCGGGTCAGATATGGAAAGGTGCAGGTTTTGGATTATTAGGTAATATCATCGTAGGAATTGTGGGTGGTATCATTGGTGGCTGGATAGCCGGCAGACTTGGCATTGGCGGAGGCGGACTTCTCTGGCAAATTATAATTGCGGTTGGAGGGGCCTGGGTGCTACTTTTTATTATCAGCTTAATCAAAAAAGCTTAAAACCTTTATCTATAAATTACTTTTAAAAGAGAAAATCAAATATAATACTATTCGGTTTTCTCTTTTCTTTTTTTGGAGCAACTTAAGTTCTTCCGTTTTCTCCAGTGACTTTATTCAGCTCTTTTTCGTATCACTTTATTCGATTCTTATGAATGACATTATTGCCTATTTCAGTACGATTCCGTCTTCACATAGAAGTTTAATTCTCATGGGAGGAATCACCTTCTTTTGGCTGATCGAAAATACCTTTCCTTTGTTTCACCTGCAATATCGAAAATGGCAGCATGCCCGGATTAATTTTTTCCTGACCTTCACTACAATTGTTGTCAACTTTGTTTTGGCCTTTATCTTAATTAAAACAGCCAATTGGACAACAGAGAACGATTTTGGACTGTTACAATGGCTGCCCGCTTTGCCGCTGTGGCTTTACACCATAATTGGTTTATTGCTATTGGATTTAATTGGCGCTTATCTTGCCCATTACGTACAACACAGGTTCAAAATTTTATGGCGCTTTCATCTGGTGCACCACACCGACACCTGGATCGACACTACATCGGCAAATCGACATCATCCGGGCGAAAGCATTATCCGGTTTGTCTTTACCACTCTTGGTGTTTTAATTGTAGGAAGCCCAATGTGGATGGTTTTTCTTTACCAGACTTTATCCGTTATTTCGACTCAATTTACGCATGCTAATATCGCATTACCGCAGAAATTAGATGTTTTCCTTAGTTATTTTATTGTTTCCCCAAACATGCATAAAGTACATCATCATTACGTTCTTCCCTATACAGACAGTAACTATGGGAATATTTTTTCGGTTTGGGACCGTCTTTTTGGCACTTTTACCAGTTTGCCTAAAGACAAAATAATTTATGGCGTAGACACCCATATGGCTGTTGAAGAAAACAACAATCTCAAAAATTTATTAAAAATACCGTTTCAAAAAGCGAGATCCATAAAAAACAGTTAAAATCAGTAAAAAAAATATCGTTGATCGAACCAACTAATTATTTTTTTTATTAATATTGATACTTAAATTGAAAATCAATCTATTAATCATTAACCTCTATTTTGAATTAATTTTCACGTGATGAAAAAGAGTAACCGCAAAGAATTGAATTGGGAACAAACTGAAAAAGTTGTTTCGTTAGCCTTAGAAGAAAAAAATCCATTTGAAATCATAAAAAAAGAATTTGGATTGGCAGAAAAAGAAGTTCTGGAAATCATGAAAAAGAAAATGCCACTTGAAAAATTTGAGATGTGGAAAAAAAAGGCAATTGCAAATAAACCAAAACCAAAACCAGTTAAAATAGACGATTTTGACGAAGATTTGGATGGCAAATATTATATAAAGAATAAACTAGACTAAGATAGAACTCCTGGGATTCAGGAGTTTTTTTTTATTTTTAATCAAAATGTAACTTTTTTACCTTTTGTAAGTCAAATAGCAATAACCAAACATGAAGAAATGAAAAAAATACTTTACACCCTAGCTCTCGCAGTCACACTTTGGAGCTGTAAAACAGGGAGCCCTTCAGGTACCGCAAAAAGCAATGTCGTAGATGTTAATATTAATCTTGTTGACGTTAAAGACGATAAAGTTTTGGTAATGGTAACACCTCCGCAAATCAAAACTGACGAAATAATTTACAGCATCCCAAAAACGGTTCCGGGAACTTATTCTACGGACAACTACGGTAAATTTTCAGACGATTTTAAAGCCTTTGACGCCAAAGGAAATGCATTAGTAGTAAAAAGAATTGATGACAACTCATGGTCGATTTCTGATGCTAAAAAACTTAAAAAAATAACTTACTTAGTAGGAGATACTTTTGATACTGAAAAAGGATCGGGATTTGGAAATGACGACGTCTTTTCTCCAGCTGGCACCAATATCAATACCGGAGTAAATTTCTTAGTAAACACACATGGTTTTGTAGGTTATTTTAAAGACAAACTTGAAATTCCATATAAAGTTACCATTACACACCCGGAAACCCTTTGGGGAGCAACTTCTATGACCGATGAGGATGCGAGTAAAACAAGTGATGTTTTCACCACTTCGCGCTATGCTGTTTTAGTCGAAAATCCAATCATGTACTCTAAACCTGATTATACTACATTCAACGTAAACGGAATGGATATTTTAATCGCCGTTTATTCTCCAACAGGAAAATTTACAGCAGAAAGTATCACTCCGGAAATGAAAACGATGATGACGGCACAAAAAAACTTTTTAGGCAAAGTAAATGCTAACAAAAAGTATACTGTTCTTTTGTATCTGTCAAGTATGGCTAAGGATGATGCCCACGGTTTTGGAGCATTGGAACATCCAACTGCTACGACGGTTGTTTTACCGGAATCTATGCCTAAAGAAAAACTGGTAGAATCTATGAAAGATGTAGTTTCTCACGAATTCTTTCATATTGTAACTCCATTAACGATTCACTCTAAAGAAATTCAGTTTTTTGATTACAATGCACCAAAAATGTCAGAGCATTTATGGATGTACGAAGGAGTGACCGAATATTTTGCCAACTTGTTTCAAATCAATCAGGGGTTGATTAACGAGGCTGAATTTTACACCCGTATTGCCGATAAAATTGAGCAGTCTAAACGTTTAAACGATACCATGTCATTTACCGTAATGAGTAAAAATGTATTGGATCAGCCTTATAAAGACCAATATTTAAATGTGTATCAAAAAGGAGCTTTGATCGGGATGTGTATCGATATTATCATCAGAGAAAAAAGCAATGGCGAAAGAGGAATTCTGGATTTAATGCACAAATTAGCAAGCGAATACGGTGTTGAAAAACCATTTAACGATAACGAGCTTTTTGCTAAAGTAACTGAATTGACTTATCCTGAAGTTGGGGAGTTCCTTAACAAATATGTGGCTGGTACTACTCCTATTCCTTATGAGTTTTATTTGGCTAAAGTTGGTGTTACCAAAGCCTCTGAAAAAGTTCCGGGATCAATTTTCATCAAAGGTCAGGCTCCTTATATAGGAGTTGATAAAGCTACTAAAGCAATAAACGTTCGTTCTAACATCGACCTAAATGTATTCTTTACCAATTTAAACCTTAAAGCAGGAGATGTAATTCTTGCGGTAAACGATAAGACGTATACTTTAGACAACATTTATGATTTGATTGGTGAAAGTGAAAACTGGAAAGAGAATGATCCGATTACGATTAAAATAAAACGTGCGGGAGTTGAACAAACTATCAAAGGAACGGTAAAGGTGCCTTCTGAAGAAAAAGAAACTTTTAAAGCAACAGATGGTTCAAAAGAGAAACTTAAAAATGCATGGTTGAAAGGTTAATCTGTTTCAATTCAAATACAAAAAAACCGACAAGTGATTGTCGGTTTTTTTATTGATCATTCTGTTATTCCAAAGAATGAGATTACTTCTTTACCGGAAACTTCCAGTCAAATTCATCTTTATCGTTAATGATTGCACCCACTTCGAATTTTACAACTTCGTCAAATTCGGTTTGAAGAATGAACCAATTGTCTTCATTAAAGTAATTTTCAAAAGTATCAAAAGTCTCCTGAGTATATTTTGTAATTCCTTTCGTCGCTAAATCTTTCTTGACATCAGCAATTTTTCTTCCGATTAATTTGAAGCCGAAAACTTCTAAATCACTACTTGAAGCTACTAAATAACCTAATTTCATCTCTTCTTCCTGATAAAATGTCAATCTGATTTTTTGTGCATTATATACAAAAATCACATTATCATCTTCGTCTTTATAATTTTTATCAGGCTTTCCTAAAGCAGCTGTAACATCATTTTGCTTCATTCCGAAAAGCAATTTATCAATTCCTGATTTTAGATTTATTTTCATATTTACTTTTATTTAAAGTGCAAATTTCGGGAAGTTTTTTGTTGTTCCGTCACGAATTACACAAATTTTATCAAATTTTAATATTGTTTCTTATTCGGTTTTGAACTCATATAAAAAGTAATTTTTCCGCCATTGATAACATCTTCATGTTTCAAGAAAGGTTGGTCAAGCTTTTTACCATTCAATAAAACCTTGCTTACAAACACATTTTTATCGGATTGATTTACCGTTTCGACTTCAAATTTCTTTCCGTTTTCCAGATTAAAAACTGCTTTTTTCACTAATGGACTCCCTAATGCATACTCGTCAGAGCCCGGAGCAACCGGATAAAATCCTAAACTGCTAAAAATGTACCAGGCACTCATTTGTCCAAAATCATCATTTCCTCCTAAACCGTCGGCTCCGTTTCGGTACATTTTTTTTAGGATCATCCTGATTTTGTCCTGAGCTTTCCATGGCGAATTCGTCCAATTGTACAAATAAACAACATGATGAGAAGGTTCGTTTCCATGAACATAATTCCCGATGATACCATCTCTTGTAATGTCTTCTGTATTTTCAAAATATTTATCCGGTAAATGCATATTAAACAAGGAATCCAAACGAACTTTAAACTTCTCATTCCCTCCCATCATTTGAATCATATCTGCTGGATCCTGCGGAACATACAAACTGTAATTCCACGAGTTTCCTTCAATGAAACCCTGACCGTGTGTATCCAGCGGATCAAATTCTTTCTTGAAAGTTCCGTCGTTTAATTTAGGACGCATAAACCCCGTCTTAGCATCGTACACATTTTTATAATTTTTAGATCTTTCGATGAACTCTTTATAAATTTCTGTTTTGCCTAACTTTTTTGCGGCCTGTGCAATCGCCCAGTCATCATAAGCATACTCCAGTGTTTTCGAAACCGAAGCACCGTTTTTGTCTTCAGGAACATAACCCTTTGTCATATAATATTCCAATCCGTCATAATAAGGTACTTTTGCAGTGTTGACACAAGCCTGAAGTGCTTTTTCAGCATTAAAATGAGTATTACCTTTTACAATCGCGTCCGCAATTACAGAAACGGAATGATAGCCAATCATGCACCAATTTTCATTAGCATAATGCGACCAAATTGGTAACATCTTATGCACACTTTGATCAGAATGTGCCAACATCGAACTAATCATATCTGAGTTTCGTGTTGGCTGCACCAAGTTGAATAACGGATGCAAAGCACGATAGGTATCCCATAACGAGTAACTGGTATAGTTTTTAAAATTTTCAGTTTTATGAACGTTCATATCCAGACCTTTGTAGTTCCCGTCTAAATCCATGTATTCGGTCGGACCTAAAAAGGCGTGATACATAGCTGTGTAAAAATTTACCAAATCTTCTTTCTGAATGGTCTCCACCTGAATTTTGTTCAACTCATTATTCCACACTTCCTGACTTTGCTTTTTTACTTTTTCGAAATCCCAACCCGGAACTTCTTTTTTCATATTTTCGAGTGCACCGGCAGAACTTACCGGCGATAAAGCCATTTTTATTTTGACTTTCTCTCCCTCTTCTGTATTAAAATCAAAAAACAATTTTAAGTTCTGACCCGCCATTTCTGGAAAATTTTTCGTCTGGTCAAACCTTCCCCAAAAACCTCTGTACACGCTTTTTTCTAATGCTGCCTGACCGTAGCTCTTAATAGGCTTACTAAAGGCCATAGCAAAATAGACTGTTCTGGTTCTCGCCCAGCCGTTTGTCTGACGGTAGCCTGTAATCAAAGTATCATTTTCTACACGAACAAAAGTCCATACATTTTTTTTGTCATAATTGTAAATTCCCGAGTTGAGATCTAAAATTACATGTGCTTCATCCGACTTTGGAAAGGTATACTGGTGCATTCCTACACGTGTTGTCGCTGTAAGTTCGGCTTTAATTTTATGGTCTTCCAAAAGCACACTGTAATAGGCTGGTTCTGCTTTTTCGGTGGTATGGGAAAATGCCGATCGGTAACCTGATAATGGTTTTGAAGCAACACCCGGATTCAATTGTAATTTTCCTGTTGTCGGCATAATTAGAAAGTCGCCTAAATCAGAATGTCCTGTCCCACTAAAATGAGTGTGACTAAATCCTACGATTGTTTTATCTTCATATTGATATCCCGCACAATATTTATAGACATCTCCGTTGTATTTTCCATTTGTACTGTAAGCTATAGTATCGGTTTCAGGACTCAACTGTACACTTCCAAACGGAACTGTTGCACCGGGATAGGTATGTCCCATTTTGGCTGTCCCAATCATAGGATCAACGTACTGAATCAGATCTCGTTTTTCAGTCGTTTTCTTCTGAGCATTTCCGGTATAACCGAATATTAAGAAGGATAATCCAAAAACAAAATTTCTACAATTTATTCTATTCATTAGTTTTCTTTTAATGATTACTTTTTGCTTAAAACAGTATCTGGCATTTACTAAATCGATTTACCAATACTTTCAAGTTTGAAAAATACAACAAAATATGCTTTTTAAAAAATATAAAATTATCAGATCTCGAAAGCTTTTAAATATCTTTGATTCTGTAAAATGTCACAGCGCACATGAAAAAATATATTTTATTGTGGATCTTTTTCTATACCACATTCGGCTTTGCACAAAAAAAAGAGATTCACAGACTAACAAAAAAAGAGATCACACAAAGGGGACTCAACAACCTTACAGATTTTCCAATCTATAGAGCACTAGAATGTTCAGATAAAGGCGGTGTGTATGAATTACTTTTCTGCGAAAACCAAAAAATAATTTCGAAAAAAGACACTTTAAATACGAAAATCCAAGCCATTTTTGTCCAGAATGACCATGGGGGTTTTCTTGAAAAATGGAGAATTAATGATTTATTGGAAGACAGTAATCCTAAAGAAACTACTATCTATTTTTGGACAAAATACTGCAGTACGACAGATCTTGACGGAGATGGGCTTATCGATCCGGTAATTGTTTACGGTACGAGAACGGAATACAACGAGATAAGGCGCGTTAAAATTATTACGATCTCTCACAATAAAAAATATGTAATTCGTGCTGTAGAATGCGATCTGGATTATTGCAGAAGTTTTAAAAAGGATTCAACCTGGAATTTACTTCCTCTAAAAACAAGAACCTACCTTAATTCATTAGTTGAAAGGTTAAGAAAGGAGCAAAATTTACTTTTGAAAGACGGATAAGTAGATCGTTATGGGTTTGAATTATGAATTATGAATTATGAATTATGAGTTGTGAATTATGAGTTGTGTTTAAGAGTTCCGTAGGAACGAAATATTTATAGCAACAGATTTCAATCCGTTGAAAAAAATCACACGACACGTTCAAAAGTTCTGTAGGAACGAAATATTTATAGCAACGGATTTCAATCCGTTGAAAAAATCATACGACAAGTTCAAAAGTTCCAGCGGGATGGCACATATTATAATGGTATTTTTTTAAAACAAATTATACGTTTGCAATGGGTTTGTAAAATGGACCGAACCGGTGGTTCTTCTTTTGCTCTTGCGACATTTAATCCGGATTAAAATCCGGTCCTACAATATGGGTCGAGGCTAGCGCCTCTTTTTAAAGCTTACTTTTTAAATTTTCCTTTACCTCATCAAACCATTCGTTTTGCAGGATGCTCAACACAATAGAATCACGACGAACATCACTATTTGCAGTTGGCATATGACTTCTTAAAACGCCTTCAACTTTACAGCCGATACTTTTCATGGCAGCAATACTTCGTTCGTTATTATTATCGGCACGAAATTCTACTCGTTCCATACCAAGTGTTTCAAAGGCAAATTGCAGCAATAAAAATTTACAGTGTTTATTCAATCCGGTTCCTCTAAAAGCTGATCCGTACCAGGTAAACCCAAGCTGAAGTGTTTTATACTCCAGATTCATGTCGTAGAAACGAGTTGTACCTGCATATTTTTGAGTTTTTTTATCGAAAACTATAAACGGAAATTCTTTTTGATTCTCTCGTGCTTTTATCGCTAACTGAATATATTTGATCAGATTTTCTTTTCCATCTGCACCTACGAGTGAGTACTTCCAGGTTTCGGGTTCGTTGATAGAAATTTCCAATAAATTATCGACATCTGATTCTTGTAAAGGACGTAATAAAACGGAATCGTCTTCTAAAATGATATTGTCTGAAAAACTGAAATTTGATTTTGTCATGGCTTATATTTTTGTGTGTCTCTGCGAAATCTTTGTGCGACTTTGTGTTAGAGCTATTTCGCAAAGATTCACGAAAATACTCAAAGATTCACAAAGAAAAAATATTGATAAAAGAATAAAACACAATTGTATAAAAAATATTTAATATCTGTAGTCCCTACGGGACAAATGCGGGGGGGATTTTGTTTTTTTTCTATCAATATGTAATCTCTACGAGATTTGTCTTGTTCGTTATATTGTAAAATGAGATATTGGCTAAATTTATAAACATTCAATCTTTTAAATAATTTATTTTTGTTTGAGAAACCAAAAAATCACATTTAAATAACTAAATAAATGAACCATTTTGATGTCATATTAGAATCTCTTAAAAATCAAAAAAAGAGTATTGAGGAAAAAATTTCCCTTGAAATTGGGAATAAAAACCTTTTGATTATTGAAAAAGAAAAAATAAAGCAAGCTATTTATTGGTTGTCGTTGATTGGTAATTTACAAATTGAAAATTGTAGAGTAGAAAAGTCAATCACCATTCCTGATTTAGGATTTTGTGATGCAAGATTGGTACTTGATCCTGAGAGTGATAATCCTGAAATGTGGTCTGATTTTAAAATAAACGACGAAACGGTCTTATTAGATTCCGGTGATATTATTTTAAAATTAAAAAAACGCTAAAATTAGAACCCTAACAGGTTTTAAAATCCTGTTAGGATTTTATCTACTCACTCATTTCATCATAACGCTCCGGTACTTGCGGATCGTAGAGCGGACATTTGAATTCTTCCATCAGTTCTACCAGCTTGTTCATCGTTTTTCCTTCGGTTCCGTAACAATCGATTTTGATGCTTTGCGGTGTAGTAATTACCTGAAATGCTCCTTTTCCTCCGTCGTTTTTCCAACTATTTTCATCTACTCTCTCCCATTGAGAAAAAACCGAGTTGATTCTGTTTAAAATAACCTCAACGGGAAGGGTCTCAAGACCTTCTACTTCTTCTTTTTCCACAAGGGCTTCATAAACTTCATGATGGTTTAAATAAACCTCTTCTAAATATCTCCAAAAAAGTAATTCGTACATAACCTGATGTTTTTTTTAGCCCCGATAGCAGTGAAAACCCTTTTGTGCCGGGGTTCGGCATAAAAGGTTGCAGCGGATAGCGGGATTAGCTACTAAAATGCTAATGATTAATAAAAAAGGTTCTGTGTAAACTCCAGTATAAAAAACCTTTGCAACTCAGAACCTTTGAACCTTTATAACTCAAAAAATATTAATATTCGAATGTTCCGTATTCACTGGTAATGGTAAGTCTTTTAGCAGTTGCTGCTTCTACTCTACCAACAATTTGTGCGTCTACATTAAATGATTTTGAAATTGCAATAATGTCTTGTGCAATATTTTCGGGAACATAAATTTCCATACGGTGACCGCAATTGAAAACCTGATACATTTCTTTCCAATCGGTTTTAGATTGCTCCTGAATTAACTTGAATAATGGCGGAACCGGAAATAAATTGTCTTTTATAATATGTAAGTTCTGAACGAAATGTAAAATCTTAGTCTGAGCTCCTCCACTGCAATGCACCATTCCGTGAATATCATTTGGCGTATAAGTATCCAAAATTTTCTTAATGATTGGCGCATACGTTCTGGTTGGAGAAAGAACCAGTTGCCCAGCATTTATTGGACTGTTTTCGACAGCATCCGTTAAATTTACCTGACCTGAATAAATTAATTCTTCGGGTACAGCTGCATCGTAACTTTCCGGGTATTTCACTGCCAGATATTTTCCGAAAACGTCATGACGTGCAGAAGTTAATCCGTTGCTTCCCATTCCTCCGTTATAGCTTTTTTCGTAAGTAGCCTGACCAAAAGAAGACAATCCAACAATTACATCTCCAGCTTTTATGTTGGCATTATCTACCACATCACTTCGTTTCATACGAGCAGTTACAGTAGAATCTACAATAATAGTACGAACAACATCACCAACATCGGCAGTTTCACCTCCTGTTGAATGGATGGTTACACCAAAAGATTTTAATTCGTTGATTAATTCTTCGGTACCGTTGATAATCGCCGAAATGACCTCGGCCGGAATTAAGTTTTTGTTTCTTCCAATTGTTGACGAAAGCAAAATATTGTCGGTTGCGCCTACGCACAATAAGTCATCAATATTCATGATTAAAGCATCCTGAGCAATTCCTTTCCAAACCGAAATATCTCCGGTTTCTTTCCAGTACATATACGCTAACGATGATTTTGTACCGGCACCGTCAGCATGCATAATCAAACAGTGCTCCTGATCTTGTGTTAAATAATCAGGTACAATTTTACAAAATGCCTGCGGGAATAAACCTTTATCAATATTTTTTATGGCGTTGTGTACGTCTTCTTTTGATGCCGAAACACCTCTTTGTGCGTACCTTTTGCTAGAATCTGAACTCATGTAACTTAGTTTGTGTTGATGTGGTGCAAAGATAATCCCTTTTTTTAATTCTTTGATTGATTCGTATGTCTGATTCGCAAAAAAAATCGGCAGGTTTTTAGGCACTGCCGATTTTTTTCTATAAAATTGGTTATCAAAAATTGAGTTTTTAGTATTTTACCTCCAATCCGGCATTGAGGCGTTCTGAAATAGTGTTGTTCTGGAGCCATTACTATTGCTACTGGAAATAGTAACTTTTTGTATCGTGTTGGCTGATAAACCATCATTTGAGGTATTGACATAAATCAGCTCTGCTTCATTTGGAGAGAATTTTACATCGAAATCATTAAATCCATTTGGTTTTTGACTTGCCAGTTCGGTTGAAGTATTGGTAGCAACATTGTAAATAAATATTCTGGAGTCTAATCGTCTGTAAGTCGAATTTTCGAATCCTGAAATATCTCTGGTATAAGCAATTTTACTATTGTCTACAGAAATACTAATACCACTTGCTCCACCTGTTACTCCGGAAAGTACCTGATACAACACATCACCGGCGGTATTGATCACATATATCTCAACATTGTAACCCGACATATCATTTACTTTAAGTACAATTTGTGACCCGTCCTGACTCCATTCACATTCTGAAATGAATTTTCCGTTTGGCGTTTTAAACAATTGAATCAATCCCGATCCGTCAGAATCAATGCGATACAATCTATCAAAATTTGGATAAATAATTTGTCTTCCGTTGGTGCTCCAGCAATAATTCACATGCTCCATATTAAATCCTGCTATAGGTATAAAGTTTGTGATTTTTTTGACATCAGTACCATCCGGATTCATTGTGAAAATTTGATTTAATGAGCCGTCAGAACTTATATAAGCAATTCTGTTGATGCTTAAATTTTTTCTCGGTCTGTAGCTGTTTACTTCGGCAGATGACAGCTGAAGTTCGTTTCCGGATTCATCGGCGGTATAAATGACGTTGTTATTTTTTACTTTTTTAACATACAAATATCTCGGATTTGGAAATGCTAAAGTCGTAAAGGAGTTTGTAACACTATTTATTGGTTTATTAATTCCATCATCGGCTGTTACCTGCCAATAGTATTTCGTACTAAAACTTAAACCTGAAATGTTAAGTTTTGTGTCTTTTAAACTGGCATAGGTTTTAGTTTCGTCTGTTGTTCCGTTTTTCACCGTAACGGTATAGGTCATCGGATCTGATTCCGGATCTTTTGCCGTCCAGGTTAAATCTAGTGTTAGCGGTTGTCCTATAGCATTGTCTGTAGGCGCGGTTAATACGGGAACATCTGGTGGTTTGTTGTTGGCAGTAGAGACTTGCAACTCAAAAATAATCTGAGCTGTTATGTCTTTCTCAACGGTCGCAGGTTCAAATCTGGCGGTAAAACCATCTTTCTGTGCTTGAAAAGAGTATTTTCCCATTGTTATATTATCTATCTCGAAATATCCGTCTTTATCCGAAAATACGGTACTCGTAGTTGGGCTTGAAGAAATACGTGCGTTTTCTATTCCTTCATATGTTCGGGCATCTACTACTCTTCCTTTTATTGCTCCCGTTCCTGTTTCATCGATTTGATCTTCACTACAAGAAACCAAAAGCATAAAGCATATCAATATTTTTAGTCCTATTTTCATTGCGGTCTTGATTTTGTTAAACTTATATTGACTTTTTTCTCTATTTGTTCTCGAAAAAATATCGTTCTATTACAGTGTATGTATTGACGAACTATCTTTTCTTATGCTTGGAACTTTTTGGAAAGTAATAAGTGAGTCCCAAACCAAGTCTCCAGTAATAATCATCTCTTTTACCTCTTACGATATAATCAACATTGTCGCTAAAGGTCATATTATATTCTGCGAATAATTTTACTCCTAAATTACTGGTCGCCATATATTCTAAACCACCTCCAAACTGAACTTTACTATGAAAATTTTTGTATTCCTTATTAAATTCAAATCCGTAACCACCAAAAACAAATGGAGTCAGGATATCGTGAGGCAATATGATGCATTCGAGATTTAGATCTGTAGATACATATCCCAATTTGTCTCTTCCTTTATTCCCAATTTTGAATGCATTGGCCGATGCACTTATATTAAAAGCCGGAGTGAAAAAATACTTCACCGCTCCTCTGACCATTGGTGCCGGCTCCGGACTTTTATAATCGCCTTGTATAATGGCTGTTCCTCCGGAAACCTCTATACCAAAAAGGCCTCTTTTATCTTCTAAATTTCTATCGTATAATTGTGCCAGATCGGCTTCGCTTTTTTCCGCATCATAGGCTGATACAAAAGCATCGATTTGATTTTGAGGTGCATTCACTTCCCAAAGCTTGTCTTTGATTCCTTGTACAATAAGACCTTCAACTGCTTTTTCTATGGCTTCGGTAACTGCCAGCTGAATGGGTTCGTTTCTGGTAAAACCGGTTTCTACTTCCAAAAGTCGATTTAGATTTACATATCGAAATAAACTGGCATCTATACTTTGTGATAAGATTGTCTTAGAAACATAAACAGTATTTAATATTTTTCCGTTTGAAGTGGAAACCAATCTTAAATATACTGTAACGCGATCTTGTCGGTATCGAGTAGAACCTCCGGCGCCAAAATATCGGGCTCCGAAACCTCCGGTAATAATATTGGTATCATAGGAAATAATACCACCTTCCAGTAAAACTCCTGCAAACAATAAAGGAGTCAATACTGCTTCACCGCCTTCTTTTTTTGCCTCATATTCCTGACGTGTAGACCGGATAATGTTTCGTTCGTTTAATAAATTTCCAAGATTCTCGCGTTCTATAGGAACAAACCATTTTGAATCCTGAAGTGCTTTTATTAAAATAGAGGTAGCACCCTGAGTAACTGCTGTGCTAAATGTGCTTCCAACTTCAGTCGCTTTGTATTGACCTGTCTGGTCTTTAAATTTATATACCCCTACCACAATTTGTTCTTTTGGTTTTGGCATATCGACTAAATGTTCAGTTGCAGAAGTGTTTTCTCCAAAAACAGCTTTCTGAACTCCTACGGGTTGATTAAAATAAGCGCCACATCCTGAGAGTAGGCAGGTTATTAATAGTAGAAAAAGGAGAGTTTTATTCATAATTAGTTATTTTTTAATAATAAAACATGAACTTACTTTTTATAAAAATCGAATACCAGACTATTTACCCGGTATAATAACTTGCGTTTGCTCGCCAGTTTCTATATCCAGAATATTGACAACCATTCCTAAGTTAGAATTGTAAATATCCACAGACAGCGTTCCGAAGACATAATTACCAGGAGTAAGTCCTCCACCGGTACCGCCTCCAGTACCACCTCCAGAACCTGTACCTGAACCAAATTGACTATCAAATAATGAATTTGAAATTCTATTGAGCAATTGATTATTTAAAGTACTTTTAAAACGTTCCAGATCTGTTGGCTGCTTGTATCCGCCGTTTGCAGTGGTATCTTTATAATCATTTTGTGCCTGTGCAGAACTAAGCATCCATTGATAATTAAAAGTTTCACCACCGCTAAAAGCTGGATTAATAGGCTTATAAGCAAGATCCTGTGCAAAAGAAACGGTACAAAAACCCAACACAAATACGAATGAAATTAATTTTTTCATATTGCTGTTATTTAGTTTCCTACATTAAAAAAAGATAAACTCCTCTACAAAAAATTACTTCTCGATTATTAATATTGAGTTATTTATTAATACTGAGTTATTATTTTATTCTGTTTTTCGATGTCTTTAAAATACTTAAATGCTTTTGATGCGGCAGATTCTGCCATGTATTTTAAAAAATCTTCGTCCGGACGTGAAATAAATTCTTCCACTATTTCTCCATCTATCAGAATAGTAATTTTTGTTGTACGTCCAAAAGTCAATTCCTCCTGAACGGTCACGATTTTACTTGTATTAATTCTTAGTTTTGAATATTGTGCATAAAAAAAATCATAAAAATCATTCCCCAGTTTTGTTTTGGTATCATTAGCAACAATCCCGATCATTTCAATTCCATCTACAGGAATTGGTTTTCCGGCATCCGATACTTTGTCTTCTCCAAAAACAACACGGTCTTTCCCTATCAATTCATTTTTCTCATCATAAATTAATAGCAATATTATAATCTCATCTTCTGGTGTAAAATTAACCTGCGTTTTAGAAAGTTCAACTTTTTGAATCGGTTCTAATGTGACTCTGCCATCCTGAGCATTATTTGATTTATTCGAGTTTTTTTTGTTTTTTTTAAATACAGTCAATTTATATGATATGTTCTTAAACTGCGATTTTAAGTTTTCTGCAGTTCCCGTAATAGCAAGTAAATTTTCTATTTCTTTTACTTCTATTTTGGCTTTTACTTCAATGTGAACTTCCTGAGAAAATCCAGATTCAGAAAAAAAAATAGCAAAAACAATAATCAATATGCTCAAATACTTTTTCATGATACTATCGATTGAATATGTAAATTGTCCCCGAGTTTCCCGTTTGATTAATTATTAAATCTTTAGATATCGAATTTGAGCCGGTACTGATTACCGATAAATTATTGCCGTACTGATTGATTTCCATGGAAGTGACTCCACGCGAATACATCGAAGTATCATTTATATAATTGTTATTGCCTGTTTGTGTGTAGGACTGATTGATTTCATCAGCATATTTGTAGACATTCATGTAGTTATTGTTGCCTGTCTGTTGTGCGGTAACATAAGCATTATTACTTATGATGGTTAAATTGGCTTGATTGTAGTTTCCAATTTGAGCAACATTAACGATGTTGCTGCTTTTAATATATTGATTTACTGCTTGATTTTGATTGCGATTGAATGCTTCATTTAATAAATAGTCACTCCTATTCACATCAATTACTTGAGAGAATAAAATCCCTGTGATTAGTAAGAATATAAAAGTGGCTAAACGTTTCATGACCTATTGTAATTTAAAAAAAGGAAGAACTTAATAGTTCAAGTTCTTCCTTTTCCTGGTTTATTCTTAGTTAGATTGAATTACTACACTTCCATTTAAGAAACCTGTTTGAGTAACTGTACTCATATGATCGTTTCCAAATTGTGCAGTGGCTGCAAAGTTGCCGGCTCCGTATTGTTGAATACTAGAAGTGTTGTCCCAGCCTAATTGTAAAGTAGCTGCATTGTTAAACAGTCCAAATTGATCTGTAGATGCGGTGTTGTCATTTCCGAATTGAAGTGTCAAAGCGTTATTGGCAAGACCAAATTGATTAGTAGTAGCTGTATTGAAGTTACCTATCTGTAATACATCAGAATTGTTGTAAGCTCCAATTTGAGTAGTAACTGCAAGATTACCGAACCAGATTCCCTGAGCGATGCTAGAATCATTATTGTCTCCGATTTGTGTTACTACAGCAACATTTCCTCCTCCTAATTGTCCAACAGTAGACTCATTATCATCTCCATATTGTCCTACAATTGCAACGTTGGCAATACCTATTTGGTCAACATCTGAGCTATTAGTTGCTCCTACCTGAATTACCAGTGCACCATTTAATAAACCTGTCTGGTCCACATCACTCATGTTACCTTGCGCAAAAGCTGCGACTCCCACAAACAGCATCGCGGAGATGCTTAAAATTGCTTTTTTCATAATAAATATATTTAATTGGTTATTAATTCAATTTATTATGTAGGTCAGTATGATTTAGGGAAATCATGCACTCAAAATCTTCATTCAAAAATAAAAATCAAAGCTTTTATTTTCTTTCTTCATGATCAAAATTAGAAAACTTATCACCAACCAAAACAGGTATAAATACCTATTTTCCAATATCTTAATTACTTTTCGATGAAGTGTAAAACTATCTCGATGAACTACTTTAATGCTTTTTTTTCTTAGCAGGAAAAAAGCTACTTTTCATAATTTGATCACAATTTAACTTAGACATTTGTTAAAACAAAATCATAATATCAATTTTTTAACAAAATCATAAAAAAAATCCTGTCTTGAAAAGACAGGATTTAAGAAAGCGTATATTCTAAATGTTACTTGGTAAACAACAATTCTCTGTATTTCGTCAAAGTCCAGCTTTCATCGTCTACTAATAATTCTAATTTATCACAGTGATTGCGGATGTCTTCAAAATAAGGTTTTACTTTATTACAATAAGCTTCTGCCATTTTTTGCGCATCGGTCAATTGATTTGCCGTTCTTCGTTCACTGGTCATCGCCAGTACTTTAGAATTGATTCCTTCTATATGACCTGAGATTTCTTTGATCAGAACAATTTGTTCTTTTGCAATGGTTTCAAACTCTTTACCAAAAATCTCTTTTAACCCTTTTACATTTTCAATTAAAGTATTTTGGTAGCGAATAGCAGTTGGAATAACATGGTTTCTGGCAATATCTCCTAATACTCTCCCTTCGATCTGGATTTTCTTAGTGTATTCTTCCAATTCAATTTCGTAACGGGCTTCTGCTTCAACATGATTCAGAATTCCAAGTTCGTCAAATAATTCCAGAGCCTGTTTCGAAACTTTCGCTTTAATCGCTTCCGGAGTAGTTTTAAAATTACTCAACCCTCTTTTAGCCGCTTCTTTTTCCCAGGCATCACTATAGCCATCACCTTCAAAAAGAATTTTTTTAGACTGCTTGATGTATTCTCTTAAAACATTAAAGATCGCATCGTCTTTCTTCATGTCTTTAGATTCGATTAAACCGTCTACTTCTATTTTAAAATCCTTCAATTGTTTGGCCACAATAGCATTCAGTGTAGTCATTGCGTTTGAACAGTTGGCATTCGAACCCACCGCTCTAAACTCAAATTTGTTTCCTGTAAAAGCAAAAGGCGAAGTTCTGTTTCGGTCTGTATTGTCCAAAAGAACGTCCGGAATTTTTCCAACAACGTTTAATTTTAAATCTGTTTTTTCCTCAGGAGATAATTTTCCGGTGGTTACACTCTCCAATTCCAACAATACTTTAGACAATTGCGCTCCGATAAAAACAGATATGATTGCCGGAGGTGCCTCATTAGCTCCCAAACGATGATCGTTGCTCGCCGTTGCAATAGAGGCTCTTAATAAAGTTTCGTAATCGTTAACTGCCTTAATCGTATTGATAAAGAAGGTTAAAAATTGCAGATTGCTCATTGGTGTTTTACTCGGACTCAATAAATTAACCCCTGTATCTGTTGCCAATGACCAGTTGTTATGTTTTCCCGAACCATTTACTCCTTTAAAAGGTTTTTCATGAAACAGCACTTTAAAATCATGACGCTCTGCTACTCTTTGCATCACATCCATTAATAAAGAGTTATGATCTACCGCCAAATTAGTCTCTTCAAAAATTGGAGCTAGTTCAAACTGATTAGGCGCTACTTCATTATGACGTGTTTTTACAGGTATACCTAATAGCATACACTCCTGCTCTAAATCTCTCATGTAAGTTAATGCGCGCGTCGGAATAGATCCAAAATAATGATCGTCTAACTGTTGTCCTTTTGCCGAAGTATGCCCTAATAAGGTTCTTCCTGTCATCATTAAGTCAGGACGGGAATTGGCCAATGCCTTATCAATTAAAAAGTATTCTTGTTCCCAGCCTAAAGTAGCGGTAACCTTCTTTACATTTTTATCGAAATATTTACATACTTCTGTCGCTGCTTCGTCCATAGCAGATAAAGCTCTTAACAACGGAATTTTATTATCCAAAGCTTCTCCTGTGTAGGCTATAAATACAGTTGGAATACACAAAGTCGTACCATAAATAAATGCCGGAGAAGTTGGATCCCAGGCGGTATAACCTCTCGCTTCAAATGTATTTCTGATTCCGCCATTTGGAAAACTTGAAGCATCTGGTTCCTGTTGTACCAATTGTGCTCCTCCAAACTTTTCTACAGGATCACTTCCATCATAAGAAGTTTCAAAAAAAGCATCATGCTTTTCTGCTGTTGTTCCTGTAAGAGGCTGAAACCAGTGTGTATAATGGGTAACACCTTTTGATAATGCCCATTCTTTCATGCCCATGGCGATATAATCGGCCAGTTTTCTGTCTATTTTAGTTCCATGTTGAATGGCATCTCTTACTCCTTTTAAAGCATCAGAAGTTAAAAATTGCTTCATTGCTTTTTCATTAAACACATTTGAACCAAAGATGTTCGATTTTCTGTCTATTTCTTCAAAATGTACCGGCTTTCTTGTAGAAGCTTCTTGTAAAGCTTGGAAACGTAATGTTGACATGTATATAAGTTTAAAGATTTGTAATTATTTTCATTAAAAAAGAGAAACAAATATAAACAATAAACTCCCCTGTTTGAAACATAAACTTTAGAATATTATCCAACGATTTATCAACATTAAACGCTTTTTTCAAAGAATAATGAATTTGATTCAAAGAAATATAACAAAATGCCGCAGTATTATTCATTAAATCAACATTTTTTCACAATTCTATGGTTTAAAAATTTAAAAACAACCCCTCATTTTTACGAATTTGCCTTTTTACGCTATATAAAATTACTTTTTTAAAAATATACCCCTTCAAAAATTACGCTTATCTAAAAAATAGTATCACTCTAAACAAAATAGCCCCCTAATTTTTAGGAGTGAAAAAATAAATCTATCTTTGACCCAACGAAAAAAAACAAAAAAATTAATTTATATTATTATGGCTAAAATTAAGTTAGAATACATTTGGTTAGATGGATATGAACCAACCCAAAATCTTAGAAGTAAAACTAAAGTTGAAGAGCACGAAAATTTCAAAGGAACGTTAGCAGAACTTGGGAATTGGTCATTTGATGGTTCATCAACCAAACAAGCCGAAGGCGGATCTTCTGACTGTCTTTTAGTTCCAGTTGCAATCTATCCGGATCCAACACGTATTAACGGATACCTGGTAATGTCAGAAGTTATGTATGCTGATGGAAGACCACACCCGTCTAACGGTAGAGCCACAATTGATGATGATAATGATGATTTTTGGTTTGGATTCGAACAAGAATACTTCATCATGGACACTAAAACTCAACTTCCTCTTGGATTTCCAGTTGGAGGTTACCCTGCTCCACAAGGGATGTACTACTGTTCTGTAGGAGGAAAAAATACTCACGGAAGAAAATTAGTTGAGGAGCATGCTGATTTATGTATTGCAGCAGGAATCAATTTTGAAGGTATCAACCAGGAAGTTGCCTGCGGACAATGGGAATTCCAACTATTCGCTAAAGGCGCTAAAAAAGCCGGAGATGAGATCTGGGTTGCCCGTTACTTATTAGATCGTTTGACTGAAAAATACGGTTATTACATCGAATACCACCCAAAACCACTTGGAGATACCGACTGGAATGGTTCAGGTATGCACGCTAACTTCTCTAACGAGGTGTTAAGAACATGTGGAGATCAGGCTACTTACGAAAGAATCTGTGAAGCTTTCCGTCCTGTTACTGCTGAACATATCGCCGTTTACGGAGCTTACAACGACCAACGTTTAACCGGTAAACACGAAACTGCTTCTATCCATGATTTCTCTTATGGTGTTTCAGACAGAGGATGTTCTATCAGAATTCCGTTAATGACTGTACAAAAAGGCTGGAAAGGCTGGTTAGAAGACAGAAGACCTGCTTCAAACGGTGACCCATATAAAATCGCTGCGAGAATTATCAAAACTGTAAATTCAGCATTGTAATTATTAGCTATATCATACTCAAAAGTGCCCCTCAATTATGAAGGGCACTTTTTTTTGTAAACCTGTCTTTTAAAAACCTTTAACATCTAAACAACAGAACATTTTAGAGTTAACTTTTTAATAATTCATTTTTAGATTTAATTTAAAAACTATCTTTGTGAATCACTAAAAAAACATCCTAATGGTTTGGATTTTCTTCTTAATAGCTGTTGCACTTATTCTTGCTTTAGACTTAGGCGTTTTTAACAAAAACCCACATATCATTAGTACTAAAGAAGCAAGCAAATGGACTCTTATCTGGGTAACCCTTTCTTTTCTTTTTTCAGGAGTTATTTATTGGCTCTATACTACAGATTATATTGCAAATCCTGATAATCTGAAACCCGCTGTAGCTTCTATGAAGTTTATAACCGGTTATCTGATTGAATTATCGTTAAGCGTTGACAATATTTTTGTCATCGCAATTATTTTTGCTTCCTTTAAAATACCTCAAAAATACCAGCACCGTGTTTTATTCTGGGGAATTCTGGGTGCCGTTGTTTTCCGCGGATTAATGATTTTCTTTGGAGTAATGCTCATCAATAAATTTAGCTGGACTACCTATTTATTTGGTGCCTTCCTGCTTTTCACAGCCATCAAAATGTTGTTCACCGGAGACAATGAAGATTTTCAGCCCAAAGACTCTTTTATCTACAAAACACTGGGAAAAATTATTCCGATTACTTCCCAAATGGATGGAGAGAAATTTTTCATTCCCACAAAAACGGCAAAAAAAGCAGCTACTCCATTATTTGTAGCCCTTATTGTGATTGAATTCATGGACGTTCTTTTTGCGGTAGACAGCGTACCCGCCATTCTAGCCATTACTTCTGACCCATTTTTGGTATTCAGTTCTAATATTTTTGCTATTCTGGGATTACGTTCGATGTACTTTTTCTTAGCCAATATGTTGGCAAAATTCAGTTATCTGGAATATAGCCTTATTGCTATTTTAAGTTTCGTAGGATTAAAAATGCTGCTTCACGATTTTTTCCATGTACCGGAATGGGCTTCTTTAGCCTTCATTGCGCTTTCACTTTTAGCCGGTATTCTGGTTTCTTTAAAATTTGGAGCAGAAAAAGAACTTACTGATACCGATCCGGAATAGCACTTAAAAATAGTATAAAGTTAAAAAGGAGATCTTTCGATTAAAAGTGGTCGGAAGAAATTTCGGCCACTTATGTTTTATATACTTTTTGCGGATCTCCTCCTGAAAGTACTATCATTACTGCAGTAATTAACTCTCT
>NZ_CADCST010000074.1 GCF_902804485.1 Flavobacterium collinsii
CTCTTCACTCTTCACTCTTCACTCTTCACTCTTCACTCTTCACTCTTCACTCTTCACTCTTCACTCTTCACTCTTCACTCTTCACTCTTCACTCTTCACTCTACTAAACCGCAATTGGTGCTGACAGACAACTCTCCGGAATATCAAAAGCATTTACCAAAGCCACTGCATCTGGCCGGATATCCCAACAAAGCTGATTGACTATTTTACGAATTGCTTTAGTTTTAACCGCTTCCATGTATCCATCTTCAAGGTACCAGGCTCTGTTTTTTTCTAATTGTGCCAGCGCGTACAACTGGTTAAGTTTTGTCAGTATTTCTTTTGTCTTAGTATCTTCTATGGATTGAATTGCCAATTGGAATTGTTCCAGTACTACTCGCTCTAAATAAGCCTGAGCAACATCGATCATTTGATGCTGTACTACATTAAAAGCATCATAAGGTTCTAAACCACCATCAACAAGTTTTTTGATACGACGTGCCGCTGAGGCTAGAATTGTTTTTTCTCTGTGAATAAAAGCCTGCAAATGAAAGTCTGCGTCCAACAAATGTTCCTCATCCGTTTTTCTGGTGGCAATTGGGTTTTTCTCTGTAAGTGCCGTTTTTGCATTTTCATACACATAATTGATAATCCCTAACGAGCCCATTTCTCCGAAAGATTTTCTGAATTCTGAGAGCCTGTTTTTGGCGACCAGTTGCATTAGAACGGTATTATCACCTTCAAAAGTGGTATAAATTTCGGTATCATTTTTCAAAGCATCGATGCGGTTCTCAGATAAATATCCCTTTCCACCACAGGCTTCGCGGCATTCCTGCAGTATATCTCTTGTACTCCAGGTCGAATAGGATTTCATTCCTGCGGCCAATGCTTCAATTTCCTGCATTTCATCTTCAGTTCTGTTTAAAAACCGATTAGTGAGGTACTGCAGCGCAAAATGCACAGCATATGTTTTTGCCAAGTGCGGAATCAATCGACGCTGGTGCATTCTATAATTCAAAATCGGAACTTCCGATCCGCCTTCGGGACCAAACTGTCGGCGTTGATCGCTGTAGCGAATGGCAATTGTCAATCCGGATTTGGCCGCGGCCAAAGCAGAACGAGGAATCCCAATCCGACCACCCACCAAAGTCCCCAGCATGGTAAAAAAACGTCTGTTGTCACTTGGAATCGGGCTTTCAAATTCCCCTTTATCATTGACGGAAGCAAAACGATCCAGCATATTTTCTTTTGGAATCACTACCTGATCGAAACTAATAGTTCCGTTATCTACTCCATTCAAACCCATCTTATGTCCGCAATCCCCTATCGTAACTCCTTTTAAAGTCATTCCGTTAGCATCTCTCAACGGAACGATAAATGCATTTACACCATAATCGTGACCGTCGATGATCAGTTTTGCGAAAACAGTTGCCATCTGACCATGAACTGCGGCATTACCGATATACTCCTTCTGCGCATTTTTATTTGGGGTATGAATAGTAAAAGTTTGATTGCTGTGCGAATAAGTTGCGGTTGTTTCTAATCCTTTTACATTAGAACCGTGATGTGTTTCGGTCATGGCAAAACAACCCGGTATTTTTAGCGTTCCAATATCTTTTAAGTATTTAGCATAATGTTTTTCGGTACCTAATGACTGAACACTCATGCCCCAAAGCCCAAACTGAACGCCAAATTTGATGACTAAACTCAAATCATGGTAACTTAGGGTTTCCATAATCGCAAAATAATCGGCTATGTTTTCTCCACCGCCATATTGCTTGGGGTATGCCATATTACCCAGATTCTCTCCTGCCAGTATCTTGCACCAGTTGTAGACCGTCTGACGATATACATGAATATCTGTCGACGTTTCATAAGCAAATTCAGGTCTTGAAATCACCAATTTTATCCGATTGATGATAGCAGCTTCCTTACCATTTAGAAGCGCTGTGATCTTTTGAATATCGAAGTCACTATTTGTCTGAGAGTTTGCAGTGAAGGAATTTGCTTTTGTTTTAAAGTTCTGAAGCGCTTCTTCTCCTAAAATTCCAAGATCATTTTCTAATTGGACAAAACTTGTTTTTAAGCTGGAAATATCCAAGTCCTTTTCGGAAAGAGCTACGGCAATATCAAAAATCGATCTTATATCTTCTTTGTTCTGAATGCCTTTCTCGATATCTAATTTCCATTGTGCGAGTTCATTTCGCGAAGGCGGATTTGAAATATCAACTCTTGAAAGTAATTCTTGCTTCTCTTCCGGCGAAAGCCATATAAGGTTATCGATAAATTTCTGAATGGTAACAAACTCTTTTTGAGTCAGTAAATCATCAGACCATACTAAATAAAACAACGGGATAAAGGCATGCAGTTTGGTATTTTTCATAAAACATGGGTTTTAGGTGCCGTTAAGCGCTTTTTTTACCACAAATTACACCACAGTAAATCTCTTTTTTTATCAGTTTCGATTCCTACAATCAGTACAAAATGTGTAATCTCTTTTTTACACAGTATTTTGCATAAAAAAACAGAAATGAAAATACTCATTCCTATTTACATATCTTGTTAAGATTGTGGTAATTTTAATTTTGTTTTGGAAAATTGCAATACAAAATAAGAGAATTGTTTTTCTTTGGAATTAGGCTTTTGCCCTTTCAGGGCGCAAACGATCATTCCTAATTATTCATAGTGCTTCGCACTATGCTGCAGCTGAAGCTCTTTCAGAGAGACAGTTTTCTACTACTTGCTCCCTAGAGATTATTAACCTTTGAGTATAAGTATCCAAAATAGATAATGAAGACTGAAGGCCCAATAATACTGGCATAGTCCAACGCACTATGATCTAGATTAAACAAAAAGTATAAGTATCCGAAATAGATAATGAAGACTGAAGACCCAATAATACTGGCATAGTCCAACAATTAAGAAAAAATATAAGTGTCTGATATAAATAGTAAGAGGGCTGAAGGCCCAAGCACAAGCATAGTGCAACGCACTATGAGCTAAATTAAAGGAAAGTACTGCCCTGAAAGGGCAAAAGCAAACAAAAAAGAGTGCATATTCTAAAAAAAAACAGGAACGAATATTCTTCATTCCTGTTTACACATCCAGTTAAGGTTCGGATACTTTAGATTTTAAACCAATAAAAAACATAAAGTACCTGATGTTATTTCAGAACCTTTGGATATTGCAGTATCTTTTGCCTAATAGCAAAGAGATGATGTGAATTAAAAACTAATACAGCAAGAAAAACAATACTATAAGCTACGATTTGTATACTTCCGATTGGCTCATGATAGACGAAAATAGCCAAAAGAAATGCAATCATAGGATTGATATTTAAAAGCATTCCCACGGTTGATGAATTGATTCCCGAAAGTGCATATAAATTTAAGAACAAAGGAAAAATGGTAAACAAAATTGCAATGGTTTCGATACAGAAATAAAACTTAAATTCCGTTGGAACTGGTCCGCTGTAAGCAGGGTAAAATGGCAGTAAAAATAATGCAGCCAACGTAATATGGAATGTAAGTACTATAAATTTATCAAATCCTTTATTGATGCGCTGACTTACTAAATAGGAAGCATAAGTAAAACCAATCACGATACTAAAAACCATGTCCATAATATTGGCGTACGATAAAAGCAAACACCCCGAAACGCTTAACCCCACAGCCATCCATTGTGTTTTACTTAATTTTTCATTCAAAATAAAATAAGCCAGTAAGGTGGTTAAAATCGGGCAAACTAAATAGGCCAATGAGGTTGCTTTTACGCTAACATGATTCATTACATAAATAAATGTAAACCAGTTTGCCATTAAAAATACACTTCCTCCAATATTCAGCAAAAGTGATCTGCGTCTCTCCAAGGCAGGTAATGATTTAAAGGTATTGATCGTTTCTTTAATTCTTTTTCTTTTAAAAGTAAAAGCAATCAGCAACATCAGTATACTACAGCTAAAAACGCGATAGAATAAAATATCTAAAGAAGGATACTCGTGAATGGGCTTTAATGCCAAGCTAAAAAATCCCCAGATGACGAAACAGGTAATAGCCGCTAGATAATATTTTGTTGTTTTCACAAGTTATTCTTTTTAGGTTCGTTATTGAATAAAGCAAATTTCTAAAAAATAAAACAGCAATACAGATACAGTTTTCGTAAATTGCACCATAACAGTTTTTTTTATGAAAAATTCAAATTACTTGTATCTGCAGTTTGCAGACCGAATTGAAAAGCAAATAAAATCGGGCGTTTTAAGTGTTGGTGATAAATTGCCATCGATACGCGAAGTCTGTGCTGAAACGGGTTACAGCATGAGCACGGTAAGCAAAGCTTATTATGAAGTTGAAAGCCGGTCTCTTATTGAATCTAGGCCACAATCCGGTTATTATGTGAGTAATACTTCAGCCAGAACCATTCCGGAACCTTCTCCCAGCAGCCCTATATTAAAATGTGTGAATATTGACAGAGAAGATTTAATCGATCAGGTGTATCGTAATATGACTGATCCGAGTATTACCATGCTTTCTTTGGGGTTTCCTTCGAACGAATTGCTTCCTATTGCTAAATTAAACAAAGGAATGCTTCAGGCCATGCGACAGCTCCCTAACAGTGGTACAAGTTATGAGCAGGTACAGGGCAATCTTAATTTGAGAAAAGAAATTGCACGCTGGTCTTTTACCTGGGGTGGTTCTTTAACAGAAAGGGATATCATTACTATGCCGGGCTGCACGAGTGCCATTTCACATTGTTTGATGACGCTGACCAAACCAGGCGACACGATTATTACCGAAAGCCCTGCTTATTTTGGCATCCTGCAGCTTGCAAAATCTCTGGGATTGTATATTATGGAATTACCCACCAATATGACTACGGGAATAGAACTGGAAGCTTTGAAAAAAGCACTTTCTTCTAAAAAAGTAAAACTCTGTTTGCTAATGAGTAACTTTAGCAATCCTTCAGGAAGCATGATGCCCACCGAGCATAAAAAGGAAGTAGTTCGATTAATGGAGTTTTATAACATTCCGCTGATTGAGGACGATATTCACGGCGATTTGTACTTTGGCTCCAGCCGCCCAACCAATTGTAAAACCTACGACGAAAGCGGAATTGTACTATGCTGCAGTTCGGTTTCAAAAACGCTGGCACCGGGATATCGTGTGGGCTGGGTTTCACCAGGTAAATTCAAAAAAGAAATTCTGCGCAATAAAATCTATCATACCCTCTCCACTCCTACCATTACACATCAGGTAGTTGGTGACTTTTTAAAAAATGGCAGATACGAAAATCATCTTCGAAAAATACGTCAAATACTGAATCATAATTGTAGCAATTATATCAATACAGTTTTAGAGTCTTTCCCAAAAGGGACAAAAGTAAGTCAGCCACAAGGAGGTTTTTTTCTTTGGATTGAGCTCGATAAAAATGTCGATACGGCTGCATTTTATCATTTGGCCATGCAGCACAAGATTAGTTTTGCACCGGGACGAATTTTTACTTTTCAGAATCAATTTTCAAATTGTATGCGCTTGAGTTTTGGTCTGCCATGGAGCAATGAACTAAGAACCTCCATTCAAACCTTAGGCAAATTGATTGATCAGTAGTTTATAGTCGCAGTTTGCAATCACATTTCACTTTTCACTTTTCACTTTTCACTTTTCACTTTTCACTTTTCACTTTTCACTTTTCACTTTTCACTTTTCACACTCATTTTTTTCTCACAACCAACGGGTTACAATACCTATAAAAAAACTGGACAGCCGCATTAACAAAGCGTTGTCCAGTTAACAAATTGAGAAACCAAAATCAATTTTTATTATAAAACAAAATAAGCGTTGTTTTCCGCTTTCTTTAAGTCGGGTTTAAGGTCAAACTCTTTGATAATATCAAATTCGCTTTGATACTCGTTTAACATTTGCATCAGATTCTTTTCAATTGTATTCGAAATTGCCGTAACTGGTGTATCTGTTGGTCTGTTTTCGAAAGGATCCTGTAAATGAATCGCCATTTTTTCAATCAAAAAGAACGTTCCTCCAATAATGGTTATCAACGGAACAGCAAACCAGCTTAACAAACTGATTAGTCCGAAAGGCAATAACAGAATGAACAAACACAAAGTCATTCTGATATACATGCTGTAAGTGGTTGGAAAAATAGTATTCTTAATACGTTCACATTTCCCCATCGCATCACATAATCTTGATAATGTGTTGTCAATTTCTACTTGTTGGTAAGCATTTAGTCGTTTTTCTTTTTTAGCAATTCTAAGATCTCTACCGTGAAGCAATAATATGGCATTTGGAATATTCTGATGATTTTTCACAAAATTCAGTTCTTCTTCACTAATTAAATCTTTAATTGGCTTTATGGCATCTTTATTACGCAGCGCCTGTCCTAAGCTGTAGCACCACGCAATTTGTCTTTTGGTAAAGTTTTCTTTAAACTCATTTGCTTCTACCGAAAACCCCGGGTCTTTATAAAAAGTCAGCATTTGTCGCACCAAAGTTCTGGACTCATTTACGATCGATCCCCAAATGATACGCGCTTCCCACCATCTGTCATAAGCCTGATTCGATTTAAAAGCCAGTAATAAGGATATAATGGTACCCACCATTGTTGGAATCGCGATTGGTATTTCAATAGCAACATTGATGAAGTAATGGTGAAAAATCTCAAATAAAATGGTGTAAGTCATTACAAGCGCCAATTCCACTTTAATTTTCCCGAGAACATACCTCATTGGAATTCTTTTCTTTAATAACATATTTTTCAGTTTAAATTAAACTTCTATTTTTTTTGAAGAAACAAGATTTTATACCAGTTCTTCGTACAGCGACAGTACTGGAAGTCCCAGTTTATCGTTTATATTTTCTTTTTTATTCTTTTTGAATTGAATTTTCTCTCCTTTGCGGGTTTCTACCAGCAAATCGATATCGTATTTGGAAATCGCTTCTGATAAGTAGGGAGCAAAATTCTCGTAGTCGTCTTCAAATTTGGAAGTCTGGCTTACAATCTCAAACGAAAAATTATTGTTCAAAAATTGCTGAACATCTTTAACATGCATATTGGCACGTCCGTTTTCGATATAAAGAGCTTTATTGAAATCTTCTTTGTACTGCTCTGAACCTAAATGCAAAATAGGGCATTTTTGGTTTCCGGCTAATTGCACAAGGTATTGATGAATTCGTTTGGTTTCTTGTTTATAAGAATTGGTAAGGACTACCAATTTTATCGCAAAAACATCGATAATGCGCTTAAAAATTGGAGAAGAAAGTCCGTATTGATTGTGTACTTTTATTTTGCAATTGGGTGCGTGCTCAATAATATATCGGCACGTTTCTAAAACTTCTTCCTGACTTGCTGTAAGTCCGGTACGCATTTCACGTAAAAAATTAGAGGACGAAAAGGCATCAGGAGTTTCTGAAACCAACATCAGAATAATTTCACAGTCTGAATCTTTTGCCTGACCAATCGCTGATTTTACAGCGCAAATTGTATCGTCTTTTAAAGTCGTAGGTATAAGGAAATTTTTCATAAGTATACTCTTTTAGTTTATACATACAAAATAACTCCCGGCAAATTAGAAGGCTCTTAATATGGAATTAGAATTTTCTAAGATTCAACATTAGAACCTTTAATGTTGATTTTCTTCGTGTTAGTTTTATTGAAGATGATAGTTACAATAGTGCCTTTGTTTTGCTCCGATTGCACCTGAATCTCACCGTCATGCATGCGAATGATTTTTGAAGCCAATGGAAGCCCCAAACCATAGCCAATATATTTAGTTGCAATTTTACCTCTAAAAAAAGGTTCATACAAATGCGGAATGTCCTCCGGAGGAATACCAATGCCTATATCGTTGATGGCGACTTTAATCCAGTCCTGATTTGCAGAAAGCGTTACAAAAACCTCATTGTTATCTGAATACTTTACACCATTGGTAATAATGTTGTTAATAGCAAGCTCTAAAAGCGGTTTGTTGCACGGAATTAAAAGCAAATTAGAATCTTTAGGAGCAAAGTTCAGCTTGATACTGACGCGGTTGTCCGGATAAATTTTATCCAGATCCGACTTTACATCCATAAGAACTTCGTCGATTCTGGCAATATCCAAAACCTGCTTTTTACCATCGTAACCCGTTTGGGTAAGCTTTAACAAACTCTCGGTCAGATTTCCTAATCGCGAAGCCTGACTGTAAATATTTTCTAGAGACTGAATGTATTCCGGAACTTCTCTTTCTTTAAAAAGCATAATTTCCGACTCCGCAATAATTGTTGTAATAGGCGTTTTTAACTCGTGTGATGCATTATTGATAAAATTGGCCTGTATTTCGAATGACGTTTCCAAACGGTCCAGCATGTCATTGAAGGTTTCCGTAAGATCCGAGATCTCATCTGAGTTTTTGACTTCCGGCAAGCGATTATGGAGATTGGATGCACTAATTCTGTTGACTTCTTTGGTAATTCTTGCAACAGGGTTAATCACTCTTTTAGCTAAAAAACGCCCCAAAAAGAAGGCCAGAAATATAAACCCTATACCTCCAAACAACATGATTTTTAAAATATAAATTGTGGTTGTAGGCCCTTTTCGGTCACGAGCTCCCACAATTACAATGTATTTTTGATTATTCTCTGTAAAAACCTGTCCTAAATAATACTTATTTTCTACCTCAAAATAGTCTTTTCCGGTTTTTAAAATATTGGTGTAAAACTCATTCGGTAAATTCAGATTTGTATTGTAATCAAAACTATTGGCACTGTTTATCTTAAGAACGAACTCTTCTTCTTCTATAAGTTCTTCGAGGCCGTTTTTTTTAAGATTACTGTAGTATTTTATTTTTTCGGGATCATTCTGAAAATGGATAGATGCTACGATTTTGGCTCTGTCTTCCAGTCTTTTTAAGAAATGATAACGATTATTTTCTCTGAATAGAACAAAAACAACAATACATAGAAGTAATGTACTAAAGCTCGACAAGGCTACATAAGTGTAAGTTATTTTTTTTCTTATATCCATTTTATGGCTGTATAACATACCCTAAACCTTTCATGGTATGGATAAGTTTGGTTTCAAAAGGTTTATCGATTTTTTTTCTTAAATAGGTGATGTAAACATCGACAACATTGGTGTTCATATCAAAATTAATATCCCAGACATTATCTAAAATCTGATCTCGGGAAACGATGCGTCCGCTATTTTTAGCCAAATAATATAACAATTTAAATTCTTTGGCTGTCAGGATGATCGATTCTCCTTCTCTTTTCACGGTTTTAGCACGGCCATTTATTTCTAAATCGCCAATGGTTATAGTGTCTACCTTTTCGGTATCCTGATGAGCTCTACGGTGCAACGCATTTACTCTGGCATCAAGTTCTCCAAATTTAAATGGTTTTACCAAATAATCGTCAGCACCGGCATTAAGCCCCGTAACAATATTCTCTGAAGTTCCAAGAGCGGTTAATAACAATACCGGAACAAAATTCTTACTTGCGCGAAGTCTTCTGCAAATCTCAATTCCGTTAATATCGGGAAGCATTACGTCTAAAACAACAACATCAAAATTGTAATTATGGATCATTTCGAGAGCAGTTCTGCCATCCAGAGCCACACTTACTTCATTATTGTTTTCGGCAAATCCTTTTCTTAAAATGGACAAAAGATTTGGTTCGTCTTCTACTATAAGTAATTTCATCTTAGTTCAGGTATGAACAGCAAAAATAGGGATTGACTTTAAAAATATAAATCACAATAGTTATAAATTATGATTTAATTATGAACAATAGGTTATATTTTCCTCAAAAAAAAGCAACTTCGAAGAATTGCTTTTTTACAGAAATGCTTTTTAAAGGTTGCTGTACCGGTTCTTAAAATTAAGACAATATTGCCTTAATCTAATTTGTATAGAATAATAAAGCTAATATTTACTCCATAAAAAAAGCCGGCATTAAAACAATGTCGGCTTTGTATAAACGAAGAGTAATTCTCTTATTTCGTAATGAATTTTGGGTTGATTAAATTATCCAAGGAATAAATTTCGTCCCATTTTTCTTGTGTGATTAATTTTCTTTCAATCACCGCAATCTGATGTACACTTTTATTTAATTTCAAAGCTTCACCTGCAATACTAGCACTTTCTTCATACCCTAAAATTGGATTCAATTGTGTTACAATACCAATACTGTTCATTACCATATTGTAGCAGTGAGCCTCATTTGCAGTGATTCCCACAATACACTTATCAATTAAAGTCTGAATTGCGTTTGAAAGATAATCTAATGAAGTAAACATTGCAAAAGCAATTACTGGCTCCATCACATTTAACTGCAACTGCCCTGCTTCAGCAGCCATCGTTACGGTTAAATCCTGTCCAATTACATAGAAACAAGTCTGATTTACCACTTCCGGAATTACCGGGTTTACTTTCCCTGGCATGATAGAAGATCCCGGCTGACGTGCAGGCAAATTGATTTCGTTGAATCCTGTTCTTGGTCCTGAGCTCAACAATCGTAAATCGTTACAGATTTTAGAAATTTTAACGGCCGTTCTTTTCAATGTTCCCATGATTTGAACATAAGCTCCAGTATCTACAGTAGCTTCAATTAAATCAGGAGAAAGGGTTAACGGAATTCCAACTTCTTTTGCTAAGTAGTTTACACAAATTTCAGGGTATCCTTCCGGTGCGTTTACTCTTGTTCCGATAGCTGTTGCTCCCATATTGATCTCTAAAACCAAACTCTGAGCATCTCTTAATCTTCTAACATCTTCTCCAATAGTAGTAGCGTAAGAATTAAACTCTTGCCCTAAAGTCATAGGAACAGCATCCTGCAATTGTGTTCTTCCCATTTTCAGAACACTTTTAAACTCTTCTCCTTTTGCAGCAAATGCTACTTCAAGGCCTTCTAAAGTTTTAATAAAACTTTCTATTTTCAGATAAAGTGCAATTCTAAAAGCTGATGGATAAGCGTCATTAGTAGACTGAGAACAGTTTACGTGATTGTTTGGGTGTAAGAAGTTATAATCTCCTTTTTTATGTCCTAAATATTCTAAACCAATATTAGCGATTACTTCGTTAGCGTTCATGTTCACCGAAGTTCCGGCTCCACCCTGAATCAAATCGCTTACAAATTCCTGATCAAATTTACCGGCAATTACCTGATCACTTCCATAACAAATTGCTTCGGCTATTTTAGCGTCTAATGCGCCACAATCTTTGTTGGCCAAAGCTGCCGCTTTTTTTACATAACCTAATGCTTTGATGAATAAAGGTTCTTTTGAAATAGGAATTCCTGTGATATTAAAATTCTCTACTGCTCTGAAGGTCTGGATACCATAATATAGATGATTTGGAATATCTAATTCCCCTAAAAAATCATGCTCTTTTCTTGTTGATCCCATATATATAAATTGTTACGTTTAACGTTAAAAAACAGTGTAAAGCTACGTTAAATTACCCTTAAAAGAAAATATTTCAAATCAAATACTGCTAAGGTTTTCTTAAAATTGGCCCCTAAAATTAAACACTTGTCATTTTAAGAATCAAAAAATATCAAATTCATAAAAAACAACACAAAAAAAGACTAGCAGTTACATGTAATAAAAAATGATAATCTGCTGTTTTCTACGGCATAAAAACAATACGACACGTTCCAAATTATTTAAAGTACTCATTTCATACTATAAGGTATAATTAGTATCTTTTCACCTTCAAAACTATCTCTAAAAATCACCTTGAAAAAAGAATCCCAATATTTCCTTGATAAAGAATACAATACCATTATTTACGGTAGAGATGATGTCAATTTTAAGGATTTTGAATGTTGTGTTTTCAATAATTGTAATTTTTCGGACTGCACTTTTTTAGCCGTTACTTTTATTGATTGTGTTTTTAATGACTGCATTTTTAGCGAAGCAAAGATTAATTATGTTGCTTTTAGAACTGCTTCTTTTAATCGATGTGAAATTAAAGACGTAAACTTCGCAATGTGTGACAAACTGATTTTTGAAGTCAGTTTTACTGATTGCATTTTGGATTTTTCAAAATTTTATACTTTAAAAATAAAGGGAACTCCATTTGTCAATTGCAGTTTAATTGCAGTCGATTTTATGGCGGCGGATTTAACCAATGTTATTTTTGACAATTGCGATTTATACCGCTCCGAGTTTGATAGAGCTATTGCCAACAAAGCCGATTTTAAAACGAGTTATAATTATACAATTGATCCATCAAAAACGAAGCTTAAGAAAGCCATTTTTGCTTTAAAAGAATTGAAAGGTTTGTTGTTTAAACATGATGTGATTGTGAGCTGATGTTGTAGTTTTCAGTCTCAGTCGCAGTCGCAGTTCACATCTAACAGTTCACATCTAACAATTCACATCTAACAGTTTACATTTCACATTTCACATTTCACAACTTACATCTCACTTCCAAAAGAGTATATAGTTCAATTCTAGAATTTTTTCTCCATTACATAATCCTCCATCAAATAACCGTTTCCAATATCAAGATCTACCTCTCCGATAATTTCGAAACCTATCTTTTTATAAAAACCCAAAGCCGTATTAAATCGGTTAACATTTAAGGATAATGCCTGAGAATTATGCTCTAATCCAAGTTTTTCAATTTCTTCAATAACTCTTTTACCGATTCCTTTTCCTTGAGTTTCGGGCAAAAGATAGATTTTATGAATTTTAGTTACTGCCTTCCCTTTATAATTGTGTTCAATTCCGATAAATCCTATATTGGTTTCTTCTTCATCAATCATATAAAACAATTGCTCTTTTTTAACTAACTGACCTGTTAAAGCTTCGTCAGAGTAAAAAAGATCCAACATATAAGCCAATTGTTCTTTTGTCAGGATTTCACCGTATGTAATCGGCCATGTTATGTGTACTATCTTCTGAATTTGTTTAATATCGCTTATTGCAGCTTCTGAAATTGTAATCATATTCTATTTTAAAATGCTATTATTAATTTGTAAAAACCTGATTTTCCTGCTCACTTACCCTTATAAAAGTAGTACGTTTGGTAAGTTCTTTTAGTCGTGAAGCACCTACATAGGTACAACTACTTCGCAAACCACCCAAAATGTCCAATATTGTATTTATAACCCGCCCTTTAAAAGGCACCTGTACTGTTTTACCTTCACTTGCTCTGTATTCTGCTACACCCCCAACATGTTTGTCCATGGCCGTTGTAGAACTCATTCCGTAAAACTGTTTGAATTTCTTCCCGTTTACTTCGATCATCTCTCCACCGCTTTCTGTGTGTCCTGCTAGCATTCCACCCAACATTACAAAATCTGATCCGGCACCAAATGCTTTTGCCACATCTCCCGGTGTACTGCAGCCACCATCACTAATAATATGTCCTCCTAAGCCATGAGCAGCATCAGCACATTCAATAATGGCAGAAAGCTGGGGATAACCTACGCCTGTTTTCACCCGCGTGGTACAAACAGAACCGGGTCCAATACCAACCTTTACAATGTCGGCACCTGCTAATAATAATTCTTCAACCATTTCTTCGGTAACCACATTTCCGGCAATAATCACTTTGTCCGGATATTGTTTACGGGTTTGTTTTAGAAACTGCACAAAATGTTCTGAATAACCATTCGCAACATCAATACAAATGAATTTCAGTAAAGGATTCTCAGTAATAATTTGATTTATTTTTGCAAAGTCTTCTTTTCCTGTTCCGGTACTAATGGCAATATAATCATAAAAATCCGGAGTAACATCTTTTAAAAAATCCGTCCATTCCTGCGAAGAATAATGTTTGTGAATTGCTGTAAAAAGTTTTTCTTTTGCTAAAACTTTAGCCATTTCAAAAGTCCCCACAGTATCCATATTTGCTGCCATAATCGGAATCCCGAACCAGGACACAGTACTGTGCAAAAACTTAAAATTTTGCTCTAAAGAGACTTCAGATCTGCTTTTTAGTGTAGATCTTTTAGGCCGAATCATTACATCTTTAAACCCTAATTTCAGATCAGTTTCTATTCTCATGATTTTCAATTTTCGTTACTTTCAAATGTAAGGAATTTTAGATTGCCGATTCTAGGTTTTAAGTTATAAAACTGTTTGATTATTTGAATAGGAATGACAGGGATTCGCTAAAACAAAGACGCCGATTAGAACAGATTTTTTGTTTCGCAGCAATTCGTAAAGTTTTCCAATTGGAAAGCGTTTCGACTTCGCTCAAAGTGACAAACGTAAAAACTGACTGCTAAAAATCAAACTGAAATACTAAACTGCAAAATATTAAATGCAAACTGTGACTGTAAACTGAGACTGAGACTGAGACTGAGACCGTAAACTAAAAAATCTACCCGTGAATAGTCTCTCCTTTTCCGTAGTTTGTAATGATAGATTCTTCGTAGGCCAGCCATTCTCTCCAACGCTTTTCAACATCAATTCCCACACCATATTTTCTGGCATAAGTAATAAAAGTGGTATAATGTCCGGCTTCGCTTTCCATTAACTCTCTGTAAAAAACAGCCAGTTCTTCGTCCTGAATATTTTCAGACAAAACCTTGAAACGCTCACAGCTTCTGGCCTCGATCATCGCCGAAAAAAGCAGCCTTTCAACCAGTCCTGAAACTCGACTACCGTCTCCGCTTTTCTTCATGTACTGATACAGTTCGTTTACATAATCGTCTTTACGCTCGCGTCCTAGCTTCAATCCTCTTTTAATGATGATGTTATGCACCTGCTCAAAATGATCAATTTCTTCTTTGGCCAAAGCCAATAAATCCTGTACCAAATCCTGGTGTTCAGAATTGTTTGTGATAATCGTGATGGCATTTGTTGCTGCTTTTTGCTCACACCAGGCATGATCTGTCAAGATTTCCTCAATATTTTTCTCAACGATATTTACCCATCTCGGGTCTGTTGGCAGTTGTAATCTTAGTACGCCCATTTTTTTGTTTTATTTGTTTCAGGTTTTCTTTGTTTCAGGTTTTCTTTGTTTCAGGTTTTCTTTGTTTCAGGTTTCAGGTTGCTTTTCAGAACTAAAAAGATGTAACGCCCTATATCTTTTAAGGTACAAAACCTGAAACTTGAAACATGAAACTTTTTTTCCCATTTCAACTTACTCCCCAGAACTAAAAAAAGTTTAAAGTTCTATACTTTTCACAGTACAAAACTTTAAACTTGAAACTTTTAAGCCTGAAACTTTATTAGTATACGAAAATTGGTCTTTCGCTCATCATTTCATTTACTTCGTTTGCCACTTCCTCGATAACAGCTTCATTTGTATGATCTGTAAGAACTTTATCGATTAAAGCAACAATAGTTTCCATATCTTCTTCAACTAAACCACGAGTAGTGATTGCAGCTGTTCCAACACGGATTCCTGAGGTTACAAATGGTGATTTATCATCAAATGGAACCATATTTTTATTTACTGTAATTTCTGCTTTTACTAATGCATTTTCAGCTTCTTTACCAGAAATCCCTTTATTTCTTAAGTCAATAAGCATCATGTGGTTATCTGTACCTCCAGAAATAATGTTGTATCCTCTTTTTACGAAAGCATCAGCCATAGCGTTTGCATTTTTCTGCAATTGCATCGCATAAGTAAAGAACTCATCTTTCAGCGCTTCACCAAAAGCTACTGCTTTAGCAGCAATGATGTGCATTAAAGGCCCTCCTTGATTTCCTGGGAAAACAGCAAGATCTAATAAAGAAGACATCATTCTGATTTCTCCTTTTGGAGTTTTTAATCCTTGTGGGTTTTCAAAATCTTTCCCCATTAAAATCAAACCTCCACGTGGTCCACGTAATGTTTTATGAGTAGTTGTAGAAACAATATGACAATGTGGAATCGGATCATTCATTAATCCTTTAGCAATAAGACCTGCAGGGTGAGAAATATCCGCAAACAAGATCGCTCCTACACTGTCAGCAATTTGTCTGAAACGTGCAAAATCCATATCACGTGAATAAGCCGAAGCTCCAGCGATGATTAATTTTGGTTGTTCTTTAGTTGCAATTTCCTGAATTTTATCATAATCTAAACGACCAGTTTCAGCGTCTACACCGTAAAAAACAGGACGGTACAAACGACCTGAGAAGTTTACTGGAGAACCGTGAGTTAAGTGACCTCCATGAGATAAGTCGAAACCTAAAATAGTATCACCAGGATTTAAACATGCATGGTAAACTGATGTATTAGCCTGAGATCCTGAGTGTGGCTGAACGTTCGCATATTCAGCTCCAAATAATTCTTTGGCCCTGTCAATTGCAATTTGCTCAATTACGTCTACTACTTCGCATCCTCCGTAGTATCTTTTGCCTGGATATCCCTCAGCATATTTGTTAGTTAAAACAGAACCAGCTGCTTCCATTACCTCATCACTTACAAAATTCTCTGAAGCGATAAGTTCTAATCCGTGAATTTGTCTGTCTTGTTCCTCTAGTATAAGGTCAAAAATTTGTTCGTCGCGTTGCATTTTTTTGATTTTCGTTAATTTCCTGCAAAAATACAAAAAAACGTTTGCCAAACTGTTAGATTATGATATATTTGACATAGAATTTTTCAACAAATAATTAACATTCACATGCCAATAACCGCCAACGATACTAAAAGAAAATCATGGTTAGAAGTACCAGAAAATAGCGACTTCCCTATTCAAAATATTCCATTCGGTGTATTTCTTACCAAAGAAAATGTCGTTACTGTAGGAACAAGAATTGGCGATTACGCTATAGATTTAGGAGCTTTACAACAATTAAACTATTTTGCAGGAATAGATTTAACAGATGATATGTTCATGCAGGACACTCTAAATGATTTTATTTCTGATGGGAAAAAAACATGGCGACTCGTTCGAAATCGTATCGCTGATATTTTCGACGAAACCAATCCACAACTTAGAGATTCAGCAAAAGACCGCGATATCGTTATTTTCAAAATTGATGATGTCGAAATGCAATTGCCTGTGTTAATTGGTGATTATACGGATTTCTATTCCAGTAAAGAACATGCAACGAACGTTGGTAAAATGTTCCGTGATCCAGAAAACGCTTTATTACCTAACTGGTTGCACATTCCGGTAGGATATCATGGAAGAAGCTCAACAATTGTTCCGTCCGGAATTCCGGTACACCGCCCTATGGGACAAACTTTACCTGCCGGACATGATACTCCCGTATTTGGTGCTTCTCGTTTAGTAGATTTTGAATTAGAAACTGCTTTCATCACTACAGACGTAAACATAATGGGAGAAAACATCTCTACTTTTGAAGCCGAAGACTATATTTTCGGAATGGTTTTACTAAACGACTGGAGTGCACGTGATATGCAAAAATGGGAATATGTTCCACTTGGCCCCTTTTTAGCAAAAAACTTTGCTACTTCAATTTCACCGTGGATTGTAACAATGGATGCTTTAGAACCTTTTAGAACCAAAGGACCTAAGCAAGATCCTACCCCGCTTCCTTATTTACAAACCAAAGGAAAAAAAGCTTTTGACATTCACTTAGAAGTTTCTTTGAAGCCTGAAAACCATGAAGAAACTGTAATTTCAAAATCTAACTTCAAATATATGTATTGGTCTATGGCCCAGCAGCTAACACACCATACCTCAAACGGATGTCGCGTGAATTCTGGCGATATGATGGGTTCCGGAACTATTTCTGGCCCAACTCCCGACAGTTTTGGTTCAATGTTAGAACTTACTTGGGGAGGAAAAAACCCAATAACACTAAATGACGGTGGTGAGCGCAAATTTATTGAAGATGGAGATACAGTAATTATCAGAGGTTTCTGCGAAAGCAACGAAGTGCGTATTGGTTTTGGAGAAGTTTCAAGCCAATTACTACCTCCGTACGTGAGACAATGAAGAGATACTGCCATATCGGAAGATATATAAGCAAAAAACCTTGTTAGACAGCTAACAAGGTTTTTTTATGTTTATTTTTCTTCCTGCCACAGATTAAAAGGATTAAAAATGATTTCTTACAATCTGTAAAAATCCGTTCAATCTCTAGCAAGAAAAACTGCACGAATGCGGGCTTTTAAAATTCAAAGAATTAAGCCGGAATCTGCTGACTCAAACAGTGTAATGTTCCAAATCCCCAGATAAAATCGATACAACTTATTCCGATCACTTCTCTATCAGGAAAACATTCCGAAAGTATATTTAAAGCGACGCGATCATTACTGTCGTTAAAAGTAGGAACCAAAACGCAATTATTCAAAATCAGGAAATTAGCATAACTAGCCGGTAATCTTAAAGTTTCGAAGTCTACACGCTTTGGCATTGGCAATGCAACTATAGTTGGAGATTTTCCGTCCTCTAGTTTTGCGTTTTGCAAACGTTTTAAATTGTCTTGCAAAGGTTTATAATTCGAATCGTTTTTGTCTGTTTCTACAATTGTTACAATTGTATCTTCGTTTACAAATCGGCACAAATCGTCAATATGTCCATGTGTGTCATCTCCTTCTATTCCGTCCCCCAACCATATTACGTTGGTAACTCCGAGATATTCTTTAAAAACAGCCTCATAATCTTCTTTGGTGAAATTTTCATTTCGAACCTGAATAGTAGGATGCATCAAACATTCTTCTGAAGTCAGTAATGTTCCTTTTCCGTTTACATCAATTGCACCACCTTCTACAATCACAGGTTTTCCTTTATACGTTACCTGTGTAAGTGGCACATCAATAAAATCAGCTATCTTAGAAGGAACAAATTTATCCAGTTGGTAATTTTTATACTTAGCCCATCCGTTAAAATTAAAATTCAATGCTTCTCTTTTCGATCCATTTTGTACAATAATTGGTCCGGAATCACGCATCCAGCTTCTATTAGTTTTATGAATAATGAAAGAAACATTCGTTAAATTTACACGTGCTCTCTCCAGCATTTCGCCTACTTTTTCTTTTAGTTTTTCATCGGCTACAACCAAAAAAACGGTTTCAAAAGTGGCTACTTTTTTAATAAATTCTACAAAAGCCCATTGAACAGCTTCGTATTTTCCCGGCCAGTCGTTTCCGTTATGCGGAAAACACAATACAATTCCTTGTTGCTTCTCCCATTCCGCAGGAAATCTTCTATTATTTGTTGACATAAAAAGGTTCTAAATTTGAAAGTGTACAAAGATAATGAGATAATGTGAAAATTAGACAATGTGACAATTGGATTATTGGATAATTAGACAATCCGGCCATGTAATAATCTGATAATTATCTGATTGATTTAATAATCTAATTAATAGATTAAGTTAAAGATTAAATAATAAAGCCTTAATATAAGACGAGGATCTGCTAATTACATTTGGCAAAACTAAAAAACACAACAATGAAAAATTTAAGCCTTTCATTATTAACTGCTTTATTTGTTATGGCAAGCTGTAATAATGATGAAACTTCAAACAACCAGGAACCTGAAGTCGTGGTAAACGAAAATCCTGGGTCTTTCAAAGAAATTGGTTCTATAACCATTGGTGGAGAAGCAGCCGCAGAAATTTCGGCCTACGATGAAAAAACAAAAAGACTTTTTACAGTAAACAATAGCGGAACGAATCAAATTGATGTCATTGATATTTCCGATCCTACAAAACCCGTTAAAATTGGTAAAATCGATCTAACTCCGTACGAAGGTGCTTCTAATAGTGTTGCGGTTTACGACGGAAAACTGGCTGTTGCTTTAGAATCGACAGTAAACAAACAGGGAAATGGAAAAGTTGTTATTTTCAACACCAACGATTATAGCTTAATCAAACAAATTACCGTTGGCGCATTACCGGATATGATTACTTTTTCGCCGGACGGAAAATATATTATGACCGCCAATGAAGGAGAACCTAATACGGATTATTCCCAAGATCCAAACGGAACAATTTCTATTATCGAAACAGCGACTTATACTGTTACAACTTTAGATTTTAGTTCGTTTAGTAGTCAGGCCGAAACTTTGAAGAAAGATGGTTTCAGAATTTCAAAATTTGCTAAGAGTTTTGCTCAGGATATCGAACCTGAGTACATCACTATAGCTGATGATTCTAAAACAGCCTGGATTACTTTACAGGAAAATAATGGTGTTGCCAAAGTAGATTTAACTTCAAAAACCATTACAGCTCTTTATCCGTTAGGTTTTAAAAACTTCAATACCGCTGAAAACGCAATTGATGTAAGTGATAAAGATGATAAGATTGCTTTTAATCCATGGAAGGTAAAAGGAATGTTTATGCCGGATGCGATTAGTCACTTTTCTGCCAATAATGTCCCTTATTTTGTGACCGCCAACGAAGGTGATGCCCGAGAATATGCCGCTTATTCGGATATTAAAAGAATGAAAGACATGAAGCTTGACGCAACTACTTTTCCTGATGCTGCCGCCTTAAAACTGGAAACCAATCTAGGAAGACTAAACCTTATCACAGATATGGGAGACTCTGATGGTGACGGTGACCTGGACGAAATAGTAGCTTTCGGAGGTCGTTCTTTCTCAATCTGGAACGGAAATACGGGAAAAATTGTTTACGACAGTAAAAATGATGTTGATAAAAAAACAAACGAACTTGGAACTTATGATGACAAACGTAGTGACGACAAGGGTTCTGAGCCTGAAGCTGTGGTTGTTGCTAAAATGGGATCTCAAAATATTTTGTTTGTTGGTTTAGAAAGATCAGATGCTTTTATGACTTATGATGTAACAAACCCAAATTCTCCACAATATTTACAAACAGTGAAAACGGGCGATGCTCCAGAAGGTGTACTTTTCATTCCGGCTTCTAAAAGTCCGACGAAAAGAAGTTTGTTAGTTGTTAGTAGTGAGGGAGATGGAACGGTAAAAATATACCAGCCAGATTTAAAATAACTTTCACATTTACAGATTCAAAAAAGGGCAAAATTTAAATTTTGCCCTTTTTTTTGTCGAAATATTTTGATTCTATTAACGTATTTACATAATTAAAACCCAAAAGATGGGAATTATGTAAGAGCAAATAGAACACTATCTAAATTTCGTAGTATAATTTTGTCCTGAGTTTAAAAATTAAAACTCAATAATCATATTAAACTAAAATTTGGATATCATGAAAAAGAAATTAGCTTCAGTATCACTTTTACTACTATCAATCGCCGCCGGCGCACAAAACATGGCAACGACATCGACACAGCCTTCAATTGACAAACCCGCTTATAATAAATGGTCTATAGAATTGAATGGTGGTCTAAACAAACCTATGAGAGCAATGACACCTGGTTATTCAACAGAATCAGTTAGTCCGTTTCACGCAGATTTAGGGGTAAGATACATGTTTAATCCTAAGTTTGGTTTGAAACTGGATGTTGGATACGATCAATTTAAGGAACGTAATGACACTCCCGAATTTGACAGTAAATACTACAGAGCAAGTTTACAAGGGGTTATTAATCTTGGAAGAGCTTTAAACTTTGAAACATGGACTAATACTTTCGGTTTATTAGCACATGGAGGTTTTGGTGTTTCGCAATTAAGCAGCGATAAAGGTTTTGACGGTAAAGATTACATGGCTCATGGAATTATGGGTTTAACAGGTCAAGTTAAATTAAGCAACAGAATTGCTTTAACGGGAGATCTTACAGGTATTGTTAACGGAAGACAAAATCACAATTTTGATGGAAAAGGAGTCCCAGCTACCGGTTCATTAGATGGTGTAATGTTAAACGCTTCTGTTGGTTTGACTTTTTACTTAGGTAAAAACCAAAAACATGCTGACTGGTATTCTGAAGACAATGAAAGACTAAACAAGTTAGAAGACCGAGTTACTACTATTGAGACTAATCTTATTGATACTGATAAAGATGGTGTTGCTGATTTGTATGACTTAGAGCCTAACACAATCTCTGGAGTTGCCGTAAATACAAAAGGTCAATCTATAGATACTAATCAAAATGGTGTTCCGGATGAATTAGAAAGCTATTTAGATAAAACGTATGCTAAAAAAGGCAGCGAAGCAACAGCTCCAACAAACAAAACGGTTGAAGAATTAATTAACGGAGGGTATGTAAATGTATACTTTGATTTCAATTCTTCTAAACCAACCAATACTTCTCTATCTGGTGTTGATTTCTTAGTGAAATACCTTAAAAACAATCCTGGTAAATCAGCAGATATTATTGGATACGCAGATGAAATTGGAAACTCAAGTTACAATACTGAATTATCAAGAAAAAGAGCTGAAGCTGTGAAAAAAATCGCAACCAATGCAGGAATTGATGCTTCAAGATTAAATGTAATTGCTAACGGTGAAGATGCTTCTGTGAACAAAAAATCTAAAGAAGCCCGTCAAATCGTAAGAAGAGTTACTTTCCAAGTGAAATAAACAATTCTAAGCTAGTATAAAAAGAGACTGTTTAATTTTTTAAACAGTCTTTTTTGCATATAAATACTTATGGTCAAAAGGCCATTTTAATATTCTACGTCTTGTTTCAACGCGGATAAAACGGATTCGCTATCGCGAAGACGCTGATCAAAACAGATTTTGAAATTTTAAACTCTTTAAACGAGGAAAAAAATCTGTGTTTATCCGTGTTTTTACGACGTAAATCCGTTTCATCCGCGTAGAATTAAAGCTGAAATTTAAAACAATATTGTCTCTGCTAAAAAAACAAAAGAGGCTGTTTAAAATTAAACAGCCTCTACTTCTTTGTCTTTATATAAATGTATTTTTTACTTATTGATCAATTGCTCTTTTGGTAATATCGCCAAAAGCATCAATTCTTCGGTCTCTGAAAAATGGCCAGTTCTGACGTACATTTTCCTGCAAATCCAAATCAACTTCAGCAATTAGAATTTCTTCCTGATCGTGAGAAGCCTGTGCTAAAATCTCACCTTGAGGTCCTGCAATAAACGAAGCTCCCCAAAACTGAATTCCTTCTGTTCCTTCAATATATTTTTCTAATCCAATGCGGTTTGCAGCGGCAACAAAAACACCATTAGCAACAGCATGGCCTTTCATTACGTTCATCCATGCACCGTATTGATTTACTCCATACTCTTCTTTTTCTTTTGGATGCCATCCAATAGCTGTTGGGTAAAATAAAACCTCAGCTCCTTTTAAGGCAGTAATACGTGCTGCTTCCGGATACCATTGATCCCAGCAAATAAGTGTTCCGATTTTTCCTTTTTTAGTCTCAATAGCCTGAAAACCTGAGTCACCCGGTGTGAAATAGAACTTTTCATAGAAATGCGGATCGTCCGGAATGTGCATTTTACGGTATAAACCAGCTTCTGTTCCATCCGTATCAATGATGTAAGCACTGTTATGGTAAATTCCTGCCATTCTTTTTTCGAAAAATGGAACAATAATTACCACTCCTAATTCTTTTGCCAGGGCACTAAAAGCAACAAACGAAGTACTGTAAAGTGGTTCGGCTAAAGCAAAATTATCTACATCTTCGCTTTGACAAAAATAATGACTGCTATACAATTCAGGCAACAGGATTACTTCAGCTCCTTTATTGGCAGCATCTTTTACCCAGCTGATACATTTTTTAAGATTATTTTCCGCAACATCATTCAGATTTAACTGAATTACGGCTATTTTATACTTTCTTTTCGGCATGACATAAAATTTAGAGTGCAAAAATAGTAATTTTTAGAGGAATGGCAAAGAGGTGTTATGTACCACCTCATGTAAAAAAGAAAACCATTTTACAAATATCCGATTCAGTTAAAATCAAATACCCACAAAATGGCTTCCTACAAATGTGTTTTATAAACTCAATACTTAATTACTCAATAACCACTTTTGTAGTTATGAATTCCGTTTCTGATTTTTTGAATTTAATTTCGAAAGTTCCTTTGCTTGCCGATTTATACTTAAAAACTGTCTTTTTAGGATCCGGAACCTGCATCGTACAAGGTCCTGTTGGGTATTTTGCTTCCACTTGCAATCCTTTTACTCCGCCAATGGTCACTTCGCTAATTTTACTGAATTCCCCACAAGCGTTATCTACAACAAAAGTTACATCATAGCTTAACTCCTCATTAACCTTTCCAGTTGCAGGACCTTTCACTTCCGTAACCAAAGCAACCTTAGTAATTGATTCAGGAATACTTGGTGCATCATTATCGTTACTGCAAGAAATAAACACTGTTGATAAAAATAATACTACAAAAACTGATTTAAATTTAAAACTTTTCATATAAAATAATAATTAATTGTTAATTACTATGAAGATGTCATTAGGTTGCGATGGTTGCTTTTTAAATTTGTTAATTCTTCAAATAAAATCAATAACAACCTAAAAATCAAAATATTAACCTCTAAAAATAGTTTTAAAAAACAACGTAATTTCTTATGAAAAGAAAAATTTATCGTTTAGCCCCGATAGAAACGACATCCTTTTTCCTGCTTCTTTAGCGTGAAAAAGATATAGTGGATAGCGGGGCAAGTGTTCTTTTTAAAACGAATTACAATGCTTCAAAAAAAAACACCAGCCTTTCGACTAGTGTTTTTGTTTACCTCTTTGTGATGTGTATCTTAATTTTTCTTTGCAAAAACCTTTTTAAATCCATTTACAATTACTAAAACTACAAAACCTAATATTAAGCCTGTAACAAATTCTTTTATTATAGAAGGAACATTAATTTCTTCCATTAAATGATGTAAAAACGGAATATAGTGTACAAAAATTCCGCCTGCTACTAAAATCAAGGCAATTGTACCAATTACCGTTAAACTTTTAATTACTATAGGCAATGCTTTTACCAATATGTTTCCAATAAATTTTGATATGCTTTTTTCTTTTTTACTAAACTTAATAAGCTTATAACCCGCCTCATCCATTCTGACAATAAGAGCAACAATACCATAAACACCAACGGTTGCAATCAAGGCAATAATCGAAGTTACTATAATTTGCTGACCAAGTGGCTGACCAATTACAGTACCTAAAGCAATAATCACAATTTCTACTGATAGTATAAAATCGGTTACGATTGCTGATTTAATTTTTCCTTTTTCAGCCTCTAGAATTTCTTCTTCTGTAAACGTTTCTTCTGTTATCCCTTCTGATTCTTCGTGTTTGTGCGGAAATATAAATTCGTAGATTTTCTCTGCTCCTTCATAGGCCAAAAATAAACCTCCAAGTACCAGAATTATGATGATAGCTACTGGCAAGAAAGCGCTTAATAAAAAAGCAATTGGCAAAATAATTACTTTATTCAATAAGGAACCTTTGCTGATCGCCCATAATACCGGAAGCTCTCTCGAGGATGCAAACCCCGAAGCTTTCTCAGCATTTACAGCCAAATCATCACCCAAAATACCCGCTGTTTTTTTTGCTGCAACTTTACTCATTACTGCAACATCATCCATGATTGCTGCGATATCGTCTAATAGTACGAAAAAACCTGATGCCATTATACTTCTTTTGTTTTAGAAAAATCACTTAATTAACTGGTTTTAAATACACCAAATTAATACGTGATCCTGGTTGTTTATTGCTGCGAATCTAAGACTTTTTTGTTGATTTTTCTAGCCAAAAATTAACTGCATTGTCCTAAAAGCACCCAAATAATAATAAACACGAAAATAGTTCCAAAACAGCCTCCACCTAATTTTTTCGCACCGTAACCTGCTATTAATCCTCTAAAAATATTGTTCATTGTATTTCGATTAAGATTATTTCTCTTTTGATTTGATTTTCAAACCACTATAGTAAAGATCATAACTTTATTGCAAATTATTTTACATTACTTTCAGAAAAATTTATATCATTTATTGAATTACGAGTTTGCGTTCAAACAAAAAACACCAGTATTTCTACTGGTGTCATTTTGGATATTATTCATAAAAAGAAATTAACTTAATCTGTTGTAACAGAATAGCCTCTGCTTACTAAAGTTGCTTTATAGGTAATACCTTGTCCTGTAGGAGGAGCCGGAGGATTCTGACCCTGTAACTGAACATAACTTCCTGTATTAGAAGGAAGATTAAGTAATCGGTATAAAATTAGATTAACCATTGAACTTGAAAGCGCATTATTATTAAAATTAATGGATAAGTTTTTATCTGTAATTAATGCTAATGATGGTAATTCGATAGAAGTAAGAATCTTATTACTACTAAAATAAAGCCCTTTACATGAAGTTAACATAGGGAATAATATAGAAGTTAAAGACGGATTATTTAAAATACCTGTGTCGTATCCATGCAGTGTTTTCATAAGAGGAAACCCAATTGAAGTAAGTTTGTCGTTGTTTGACACGTCCAAATCGTTATATACTTCAGTAAGGTTACTTACATTCACATTCACTAACTTTAAGTTATTTTGGATTTTTAAATTTATTAAGCTCTTTATTACACTTAAATCTAAAGTCGTAAGGTTTGTTGTACTGGTAACATAAATATTCTCTGTATAAGGCCCCAATTCAGCGATAATCTGTGCTGCCGCCTGCGCATCTGTGACATCTCCCGTTATAACAATACTTGGTTTTCCTTTATTTTGGCTGCTTCCGGCATATAATGCATAAGGCACACTTAGTAATTGACTTGTACCACTAATGGTATAATTAGTTCCTCCTGTTGGATCAATTTCTGTCTTGATAAAGTGTGATCCACTACCCCAATTTATTCCTGAAAAAGCTCCAGTAACGGCTGTTCCGCCTCCTATTTCTATAGTTGCCAATCCATTACTGTTTGTCGTTGTAGTTTGTGTTTCTACATAAGAAGCTGTACCACTTGCTGAACCTGCAAGTATACTCGTTTTGATACTCACTAAAGTACCGGCAACCAATGTACCGTCGGTTTTACGAATGACTGATTGGTAGCTCATTTTTTGCGGAGCCTGTGCAAATAAAATAGTAAAAGAGCTCAATAATAGTAAGACTAGAGTAATTTTTTTCATATATTTTTTACTGTTAGAAAGTTATTTTTTATGACTTTAAACGTTTTTTATTGTCTTGCCATGCTACTTGCTGACAAAAGGATTAATACTAAACTTAATCCGTTGAAATGCTATTGTTCATTTTTATAGTTGCTTTATCGATAATCCCTTGTCCTGTAGGTGGAGCTGGTGGGGTCTGACCTGACAAATCAATAAACTTTCCGCTTGCAGGGGAAACATTGAGCAGTTTACTTAAAAGCGAATTGATGTGATAACTTGGAAGTGCATTTCTACTTACTTGAAAACTGTACAGATTACTATAAAATGAAGAAAAAACTGGTAAATCAATATAAGAAAGAAACGCATTGCCACTAATGTAAATCGTTTTAGTTTTGGTCAATAAAGGAAAAGAAACAGATTGTAATGCCGAATTACCTGAAAAATAAATTTCAGAAGCAAGTACTGTTTTTAAAACGGGAAATGAAATGGAGCTTAATCTTGCATTACCTTCTACATATAACGCATTATAAACATCGCTAAGATTACTTAAATTTACACTAACCAAATTTGAATTACTTTTTATACTTAAGTCAACCAGCCTTTTTGCAGCACTTAAATCCAAAGTTGTCAAATTTGTAGTATTCATAATGTAAATATTTTCTGTCTCAGGTCCTAACTCCGCCGCTACTTGTGCTGCTGCCTGAGCATCTGTAATGTCACCAGCAATTATTAAACTTGTTCTTCCTTTACTTTGGCTACTACCTGCATACAAGGCATAAGGTACACTCAACAACTGACTGGTACCGCTAATGGTATAATTAGTCCCTCCTGTTGGATCGATTTCGGTCTTGATAAAATGTGAACCTGCACCCCAATTTATTCCAGAAAAAGTTCCTGTAATAGCTGTTCCGCCGCCTATTTCTATAGTAGCCAGTCCGTTACTGTTTGTCGTTGTAGTTTGTGTCTCAACATAAGAAGTTGTACCACTTGCCGAGCCTACCAAAATACTCGTTTTGATACTCACTAAAGTACCGGTAACCAATGTCCCATCGGCTTTACGAATGACTGATTGGTAGCTCATTTTTTGCGGAGCCTGTGCAAATAAAATAGTAAAAGAACTCAATAATAGTAATACCAGAGTAATTTTTTTCATATATTTTTCTGCTGTTAGAAAGTTATTTTTTTATGATTTTAAACGTTTTTATTTTTTTACCGCCGTTACTCACAGTCAGAAAATAAATGCCGCTATTTAACCCTTGCATGGATACACTGGTATCAGGGCTTGTTACTTCTACTTTTTTGGATACGATTTTTCCGTTAATATCAAATAATTGGCATGATAAATCATTCCATTCGTTTGTAGCGACAGCCAAACTAAGTACATCAACAGCTGGGTTGGGGTAAGCGGTCATTGCAAGAGTAATACCTTTAAATTCATCATTGCCGAGACTGACTATTTCATAAGCCTGTTGAACGCCTTGCAAAACAAATCCGTTAGCCCCCCCTTGTAAACTTGTATAAGCGGTCTGTCCCACTGAGTAGCCTGAGGAACCTCCACTCCCGGTAGCATTTCCACCTGAGGCTACTACACTCTCTTGTGAATAGCCACTGGTAATAAATGAAATACAGGTAATAAATAAAATTAAAAAAGTGTGTTGATTTTTTTTCATATTGTTGATTTACTGATTGGTGATCCAAATATATAACAATTCTTATACAGAATATTATTACTAAGAAGAGATTGCATAAAAAAAGACACCAGCGTTTCTGCTGATGTCTTTTTGAAATAATAAAGATGTGCTACATCTCTCTGATATAAATTATTCTTCTTTATGAGTTTGGTTCCTGAAAACCAATTGCCCATCAAAAGCATCTAATAAAATGATACTGTCTGTTGTAATGTTTCCAGCCAGAATTTCTTTTGACAGTTGATTCAGCACTTCTCTTTGAACCACACGTTTTACAGGTCTTGCACCAAACTGAGGGTCATAACCTTTGTCTGATAAATAGGCGATAGCTTCTGGTGTTGCATCCATTGTAATGCCTTGCAGAGCTAACATCTTTGTAACGCTCTTCAACTGTAAACCTACAATTTTAGAAATATTATCCACTGTTAAAGGCGTAAACATCACAATCTCATCAATACGGTTGATAAACTCCGGACGAACAGTTTGTTTCAGCAAGCCTAAAACTTCAACTTTTGCAGCCTCGGTCGCTGATTCGATACTTCCTTTTAAATTTTCAAACTTATCTTGTATAATCTGACTTCCCATGTTAGAAGTCATAATGATAATCGTGTTTTTAAAATCTGCCAGACGGCCTTTGTTGTCCGTTAAACGGCCTTCGTCCAAAACCTGAAGTAAGATGTTAAACGTATCAGGATGTGCTTTTTCAATCTCGTCTAACAAGATTACGGAATATGGTTTTCTACGAACCGCTTCGGTCAATTGTCCCCCTTCATCATATCCCACATATCCCGGAGGTGCACCTACTAAACGACTCACACTGTGACGTTCCTGATACTCACTCATATCAATACGCGTCATGGCATTTTCATCGTCAAAAAGATACTCAGCCAAAGCTTTTGCCAATTCCGTTTTACCAACTCCGGTAGTTCCTAAAAATAAGAACGTTCCAACAGGTTTTTTCATGTCCTGCAAACCGGCACGACTTCTGCGTACGGCATCACTTACTGCTTCAATCGCTTCTTCCTGTCCCACGACACGTCTGTGCAATTCATCTTCCAGATGTAATAACTTTTCTCTTTCTGTCTGAAGCATTTTCATTACTGGAATTCCGGTCCATTTTGCTACAACTTCGGCAATATCTTCACGGGTTACTTCTTCTTTTATCAAGGAATTACCAGACTGATATTCCTGTAATTGTTTTTGTAAAACTTCCAGACGTCCTTGTGCTTCTTTTACTTTTCCGTAACGAATTTCAGCTACTTTTCCATAATCACCGTCACGTTCAGCACGCTCAGCCTCATATTTAAAGTCTTCTAATTCTAATTTTACAGCCTGAATTCCGTCAACAACATCTTTTTCTGATTTCCATTTTGCATAAATTTCGTTGCGTTCTTCTTTTAAGTTCGCCAAATCCATGCGAAGAATTTTTAGCTTGCTTTCTTCTTTTTCACGTTTAATCGCTTCAATCTCAATTTCCAACTGCATGATCTTACGATCTAAAACATCCAATTCTTCCGGTTTTGAATTGATTTCCATACGCAGTTTTGAAGCCGCTTCGTCCATCAAATCAATGGCTTTGTCCGGTAAAAAACGATTGGTAATATAACGTTGAGACAATTCAACCGCAGCAATAATCGCCTCATCTTTAATTTGAACTTTATGATGCGTTTCGTACTTTTCTTTAATTCCACGTAAAATCGAAATAGCACTTTCGGTATCCGGTTCGTCAATTAAGATTTTTTGGAAACGACGCTCCAGCGCTTTGTCTTTCTCAAAATATTTTTGATATTCATCCAAAGTTGTTGCACCAATTGCTCTTAACTCACCACGAGCCAAAGCCGGTTTCAAGATATTTGCCGCATCCATTGCGCCTTCTCCTCCGCCAGCACCTACAAGTGTATGAATCTCATCAATAAATAAAACGATATCTCCTTCTGCAGCTGTAACTTCTTTTACTACCGCTTTCAAACGTTCTTCGAATTCTCCTTTAAATTTAGCACCGGCAATCAATGCTCCCATATCAAGTGAGAAAACGATCTTATCTTTTAAATTTTCCGGCACATCACCGTCCACAATTCTATGTGCCAACCCCTCTGCAATAGCCGTTTTACCAACTCCTGGCTCTCCTATTAACATTGGGTTATTTTTTGTTCTACGCGTCAAAATCTGTAACACACGACGGATCTCTTCATCACGACCAATAACGGGGTCAAGCTTTCCGGTACGTGCCAGTTCGTTTAGATTTTTTGCATATTTATTTAATGAATTATAAGTTTCCTCAGCTGAAGCCGATGTTACTCTCTCTCCTTTACGAAGTTCTTCAATAGCTGCTTTAAGGCCTTTTCCAGTAACCCCCTGATCTTTTAGAATCTGAGAAACTTTGCTTTTTGAATCAAAAATAGCCAAAATTAAATGTTCGATAGAAACATATTCATCGTTCATTTTTTGTGCTATAATCTCCGCTTCATTCAATGCTTTGTTTGCGTCTCTGGAAAGCAATATATCACCTCCGGAAACTTTTGGAAAGCTTTGAATTGTACTGTCTAATATTTGTAAAAACAACGGAACATTTACATTTAGTTTCTTCAGAATAAACGGAGCCACATTTTCATCTACTTCAAAAATAGCTTTAAAAATGTGTTCGTTTTCTATCTGCTGTTGTCCGTTGCGTTGGGCCAATTGCTGTGACAGCTGAATGGCTTCCTGCGATTTAATTGTAAATTTATTTATGTTCATATGTATACGATTTAGGATTGATTATTAGTTATTTAGTCTGATGTCCTTAAAATTACAATTTATTGAATTAATTTTTTAACTTTAAATACTCTAACTTTGCTTGAGAACATTCAAATTATATTCCATACTAAAAATACAGACAAAATGTCGCTTTAAATTAGTTTTTAGTCTATTTTTAACGCCAAAAAGTCATAAAACAAGTCAAATATGAGTTTTTTTAATTCAATCTTCGGAAATTCGGAGTCAGCAGACACTCCAAAAAACAATGTAAATTGGACAGAATTAACCGATATTGCCCAATTAATGGAGATCGAAACAATATCCAATGTAAAGCCGGTTGTTATTTTTAAACACAGTACCAGATGTAGTATCAGCCGTATGGCTTTAAAACAATTTGAACGTGAATACGATTTAAAAGATACAGTAGACGCTTATTTTCTGGATTTAATAGCACACCGAGATGTTTCAAATGAAATAGCAAGCAGATTCAATGTTTATCACGAATCTCCACAATTAATTTTAATCCGAAACGGAAAAGCTATTTATGATGTTTCACACAGCGATATTGATGCGGAGTCTTTGAAAGATAAAGTTTGAAAAATTTCTTTACCATTAAGATATTAAGGTTCATTAAGAGCTTAACTTAATTATCTTATACTTTGTAATTGCTTTCAAAAAGAAAGCTTTAAACCACTAAGATATTAAGATTCATTAAGCATTTAACTTAATTTTCTTAATATCTTAATGGTAAAAATCAATCAAAAAGTTCCTTCTGAACCTCCTCCGCTAAAACCACCACCACCAAAATCCATTGGAGAGTTTTCAGGTTTCACTTCCGGTTTCATTCCAAAAGCAGAAGCAACAATTAAAGCTTCGGCGTTTAAAATGGCGTTTGATGTATTAATTCTGTCCGGTTTAAAGGTTAAACCTCTTTCTTTATCTTTCAGTTTTCTGATGGAAAAATAGGCTATAGCAAATAAAACTACTCCACCCATTATCAATGCTACTTCTATTGGTAAAACTGAGTAATAAAACCGAATGGTGTAAATAGTAAAACAGATAGCTAAAAAACTGATCCATAACATGATTCGATCTTTGTTTTTTACCGCCTGAACCAAATAGACAGCCGGCACTATAAATGTAAAAGCATAAAAAAAGTAAGCAAACGGAATATCCTGTCCGGGAAGCGCAGCTGTACCTAAAAGTTCCGCAGAAAGTTCTCTTACAACCAAATAATTACACGAAAGGTAAAATAGAATCAAACAAAAGCTATTCGCTAACAAAAGACCATTATAGTAATAGCTTTTGGTTAGTTTTTGAATTGCTTTTTTAGTCAAAAAATAAAGCCCCGCAGCAAACAGCATGGTAACAAATGGTAAAATTGTTTTTCCGGTTTCTCCAAATTCAAACAGGCTAAAAAACAAAACGGCAGTTGAGGCTAAACAAAACACTAACAACGACAGCAAATTCAAATATCTGCTATAAAGCAGGAATGACATAACAGCAACAAAAATAGCAATCATCAGCTCGTAACCTTCTGTTGTAATGGCAATAGCGAATCCTATATTTAAAATAGCTCCCAAAATAAAAGCATCATCCAGTCCATGTCCATAGTATTTTTGATTGGCTAAAAATTCTGCGCCACCCAAACCTACCAAAGCAAAAATATAACAACAGATTTTAAAAAAGGCATCCTCTCCGCTAAGTCCCAATAACGAAATCGCACCGCAAATGGAGAGGTACAAAAATGAACCCAGCAGGAAAAATCCCAATCGGACCAATATGTTTTTTTGTCTTTTAAAAACAGTCAATTCTTTTTTAATCTGGTCCTTTTGTTCCTTATCAATAAAACCAGCTGAATGTAGAGAAGCGGCTTCTTCAATTAAAGCTAAATCATCTAACGCGCTTTTGTCATATATTATCATGCTGCAATTTCTTTATTGAATTTCTTAATCAGTTTAATAAACATTATAATTGAACCTATAAAATACAATGGGAGAAGTAAAATAAGTAATTCCCAAACGTCTGAAAAATCAATATGATCAAAAATTCGAAACAAAATTATATTAAGTCCAATATAGGCGTAGACGATTGTAAAAACATACAGCGAAATTGCTTTAAACTGATAACTGACCTTATAAAAGTAGTAGGAAGAACCAGCTAGTAACACTGCAAAAAGTAACCAGATACCATCCTCAAAATAACCTGTCAAATTATGAATTAGTGCAATACTGGTGATATGTAAAGCAAAGGTAAGATAGATAATACTGAAGTGTGTTTTTAACTGAACTCTCGAGCTATAAACAGTCCACAAAACAAGTAGAACTCCCAACATAATTGCTGAGTAACTCAAATTTTGATCGGCATAAAAATTACTGTTGTTGAGTAAATCCTGTGGTGCAACCGAAAGCCCCATATAAGCCGCCAAACCAGTAATTCCGATTGTTAAGACGCTTTTATTGTCAAAGTAATAAGCACAAAAGAAACTCACCAGAGTTGGAATTAGTGTTGCCAGTCCGTAATGAGTTCCGAAAGGCTTGTATTGAAATTGCAAATAACCAATAAAGATACAGGTAAGTACATTGGCCGTCAGGACTAGGTATTCTAAAACCGGATGCTCAAAAGCCGTTTCTGTTCTTTGAAATCCTTTTGCGTTTTTAAAGCAAAAGTAAAAACAAACACCTATAACAATCAATAATAAGGACAGAATCGTAATATGTCCGATTGTATCTATATTTTTGTAAATTAAAATTCCGATTCCTGAAGTAAATGATAGTACAGACAAGTACAGAAATAGCTTTAGTTCCGCATTTAGCGAAAAAATAGCCAAACTGCGATAGGAAGTTATTTCCTGATACTGCTTTTCGCTTATTAAATTTCTTTCTAAAAGCGCTTTAGTGGCTTGATCATCAAACTTATTCATAGTTACTTTTATAAAACTGTAAATCAAAAATAGTGTTTTTCTTTTATTAGTAAAATGATTATTGTAAAATGTGAGATGCTGGATGTGAGCTAAAAAACAAAATCCCGAATTTAAAAAATTCGGGATTTTGTTTTTTAGCTATAACAATTGAGATATTTTACTTTTCACATTTTACAATCAACATTTTACATCTCACAATTAACAATTAGTAAGCTACTTTCATTTTGTCTTTTATCGCATTCAGACATAAGTTATTGATACTGCCTTCATGCGTGTGTTTTGTTTCTTTAGGAGATTCGTAAGTTCCGGCCTCCAATTGTTCTGCAACTGCTTTGTAAGCGTCTCTGAAAGGCATACCCGCCACTACCATTTCGTTTAAAGTGTCTACTGTAAACAAATAATCGTATTTTTTATCTTTTAATATGTTGTCTTTTACGGTAATGTCTTTTACAGAAAAAATAGCAATATCCAAACACGCTTTTAAGTTTTGAATTGCAGGAAATAAACCTTCTTTTAAAAGTTGTAAATCTCTATGATAGCCGCTTGGCAAGTTATTGGTAATTAACGTAATTTCATACGGAAGTGCCTGAATCTTATTACACTTTCCTCTGATTAATTCGAATACATCCGGGTTTTTCTTGTGAGGCATGATACTGGAACCTGTTGTAAGATGTGCCGGAAGACCAATAAAGTCAAAGTTCTGACTCATATACAAACAAACATCCATTGCAAATTTTGATAATGTACCCGCAACGCTTGTCATGGCAAAAGCTACAGTTTTCTCTGCTTTACCACGGCTCATTTGAGCTGCTACGGCATTGTATTTTAATGTTTCAAATCCTAGCTCCTGAGTCGTAAAGGTTCTGTTGATAGGAAACGAACTTCCATATCCTGCAGCTGATCCCAACGGATTCTGATCTACCACTTTTGAGGCTGCATTTAACATCGTGATATCATCAATTAAACTTTCAGCATAAGCAGAAAACCACATTCCGAATGACGATGGCATTGCGATCTGCAAATGTGTGTATCCCGGTAATAAAACATTTTGATGTTTCTCTGCCGATTCCATCAACAAATCAAATAGTGTTTTTACCTGTTCTTTTATTGCTTTTACTTCGTCTTTTAAATACAAATGTACATCCACTAAAACCTGATCGTTTCGCGAACGTGCCGTATGGATTTTTTTTCCGGCATCACCAAGTTTTATGGTGAGTAAATACTCTATTTTGGAATGTACGTCTTCAAAACTGTCTTCTATTTCGAATTTCCCAACCGCAATATCTGCTATGATTTCATTTAATGCATCAACCAAAGAAGTTGTTTCTTCCTGAGTTAATAAACCTATTTGACCAAGCATTTTGGCATGCGCGATTGAACCTAAAGCATCATATTTTGCTAAAACTAAATCCAGTTCACGGTCGTTTCCAACCGTAAAATGCTCGATTTGTTTGTCTGTTGGTATTCCTTTTTCCCAAAGTTTCATAAGATGTATGTTTTTTGTTTCACAGAGCTACTCAAAGAGTCTCAGAGATTCACAAAGTTCTTGTTTTATTCTATGTTTCTTATTTCCTGATTGCCATAGCCCCGATAGCGGTGGAAATTCTTTTATTTTTTTCTTTAAAAAAATAAAAGATTACTTCACTTAATTCTCATTTTAATCGGAGTTCAGTGAACTTCGTTTGGAACGGATAGCGGGAAATAGCTCCTAATAAATATTATAATTTAAAAAAATCGGTTAGTATTTTGATATACAAATCGACTCCTTCTTCTATTTCATTTATAAAAATAAATTCGTCAGCTGAATGTGAACGTAGTGTTTCTCCAGGCCCTAGTTTTAAGGACTGGCAACTCAAAACAGACTGATCTGAAAGTGTTGGCGAACCATAAGTTGTTCTTCCCAGAGCGATTCCGGCTTGTACTAAACCATGTGCAACCGGAATTGACGAAGCATTGAGATGCATAGATCTTGGCGTCACTTCGGCATTTACATTGGCTCTTACTACTTCCAGAATCTCTGTATTCGAGTAACAGTCAGTTACGCGAATATCAACCACTAAATCGCATTCAGACGGTACTACGTTGTGCTGTTTTCCTGCGCTGATTTGTGTTACAGTCATTTTTACAGGACCTAAAACATCAGAGATTTTATCGAATTTATAGTTTTTAAACCATTCCATTACAGGAATTGATTTGTAAATTGAATTATCATCATTTTGGTGTGCTGCATGGCTTGCAGTTCCTTTGACTTTTACATCTAAAACCAGCAACCCTTTTTCGGCAACAGCCAATTGCATTAAAGTAGGCTCACCAACGATAGCGCAATCTAATTCCGGCAAATGCTTTAAAACGCTGTTTAAACCATTTTTTCCGCTGCTTTCTTCTTCGGCAGAAGCTACAACAACAATATTATGTGATAAGTTTTGATTTTCGTAAAAATACACGAATGTGGCTAGTAATGAGACCAAGCATCCTCCGGCATCATTACTTCCTAAACCAAATAATTTCCCTTCTTTTTCGATGGCTTTAAACGGATCATTTGTATAAGCCTGATTGGGTTTTACGGTATCATGGTGGGAGTTTAATAAAAGTGTTGGTTTGTTTTCGTCGAAATACTTGTTGAAAGCCCACACATTATTGTTTTCTCTTTGAAAAGGAATCTCATTTTGATTGAACCAATTTTCGATTAAAAGGGCTGTTTGGTCTTCTTCACTTGAAAAGGAAGGAGTTTCGATAAGGCTTTTTAATAAACTAATTGCTTCCTGGGTAAGCGTTGCAATATTTTTCATAGTTATGGTTTCTTTGCCGTGAAGGCTCGAAGTCACAAAGTTTTTAATTGAATCTGTGACATTTTTAGTTTGCGCAAATTTCTTAAATTAATATTTAAAATGCTTTGCGTGATGTGCTTTTTTTGCCACGAATTACACAAATTTTTACTAATTTTTATTTTCATTCTCGAAAATTCGTGTAATTGGTGGCAACCAATTTTATAACGTAATCGTTGTATGTAAAACATCAGGGTTTTGAAGCATTTTATGATGCCCAATTTTGATTTTCTGTACCCCTCTAGATAAACTATTGAAGCAATTATCCAGTTTTGGAATCATTCCGGAATGGATAACTTTTTCAGCTTTTAGCTTATTATACAATACTTCGTTGATTTGGGTTATTACAGATGAATCGTCTTCTGAATCTTGTAAAACTCCTTGTTTTTCGAAACAATAGGTTAGTGTAACATCAAAAAATTCAGACAAAGCAATAGACAATTCGCTTGCGATGGTATCGGCATTAGTGTTTAACAATTGTCCGTTTTTGTCGTGTGTTATCGCGCAAAAAACAGGAACAATTCCGGTTTCTAATAAGGTAGTCAATAATTTGGTATTAACTTGTTTTACATCGCCTACAAAACCATAATCGATTGTGGGATGATTTCGTTTCACCGATTGTATCAGATTCCCGTCGGCACCTGAAAAACCAATTGCGTTATTGTCTTTGGCTTGCAATTGCGCTACAATATGCTTGTTGATTTGACCTGCGTAGATCATTACCACAACATCAAGCATCGGAGCATCTGTAATTCGGCGTCCATCAATCATTTGCGGCACCAAACCAATACTCTGTGCCATTTTTGTAGCCGATTTTCCACCGCCATGAACTAAAACTTTATGTCCTTCGATTTTAGAAAAATCGGTTAAGAATTGCTCTAATTCGTGTGGATTATCGATGATGTTTCCACCAATTTTTATTACTGATACTTGCATATTTATTAATAGGTTCAGAGGTTCAGAGGTTCAGAGGAACAAAGGCTTTTTTTTTAGGTTTGAAGCCTATGAGCCTTTGCAACTTTGTGCCTTTGTACCTCAAATTAAAGCTTCTTCAAAATCTTCTGCAAAACCAATTGTGCCGAAAAAGTTCTGTTGTTTGCTTGCTGAATTACGATTGAATTTTCTCCGTCTAAAACTTCATCGCTTACAATTACGTTACGACGAACCGGAAGACAGTGCATGAATTTTCCATTGTTCGTTAAAGCCATTTTTTCGGCCGTAACGGTCCAATTTGGATCTATGTTGGTTACTTTTCCGTAGTCATTAAAATTACTCCAGTTTTTAACGTAAACGAAATCGGCATTTTCAAACGCTTTATCCTGATCGTATTCGATTTTGCAATCTTTTGTGATTTCGGGACTTAGTTCGTAACCTTCCGGATGCGTGATTACAAAATCCATATCTTTTTGCATCTGCATCATTTCTACAAATGAATTGGCAACAGCCTGAGGCAATGCTTTTGGATGCGGTGCCCACGAAAGCACTACTTTCGGTTTATGTTTGGTTTTGTATTCTTCCATTGTAATGGCATCCGCTAAAGACTGCATCGGATGGCGAACAGCGCTTTCCATGTTTACAATTGGCACTGTTGCATGTTTTAAAAAGCCTGAGATTACGGTTTCGGCATAATCTTTTTCTTTGTCTACCAAGCCTGCAAAAGCACGAATGGCAATAATGTCACAATATTGAGATACCACTTCGGCAGCTTCTTTGATATGCTCTGAAGCACCGGAATTCATAATAGCTCCATCTTCAAACTCTAAGGTCCAGCCTTCGTTAGTAAAGTTCATCACCATGACATTCATCCCTAGGTTCATGGCCGCTTTCTGAGTACTCAGACGCGTTCTTAAACTTGGATTAAAAAATAACATCCCTAAGGTTTTATTCTTCCCTAAGTTTTGATTTTTAAGTGGGTTCTTTTTGATTTTTAACGCACTTTTTACCCATTTTGATAATGAGTCGATATCTTGTATTGAAATATAATTCATGTCTTTTTGATTTCTATTTGTTGTCTAAAATTAGACGCGGATTAAACTGATTCGCTTCGCGAAGACGCAGATTAACGCGGATTTTTTATATTCTTAATTTTCTATTATTCTCAAATATTTTTCGTCTAAATTCTGGTTTTGTTCCAAAATTTAGAAGTAAACCTACTTCGCAGTCTGTGCCTTTTAAATAGTTTAAAATCTGATTTTCAAACTCCACTGCGATATAATCAGCTGTTTTTAATTCTAAAATAATTAAATCTTCCACTATTAAATCCGCATAATATTCTCCTACTTTTAGTCCCTTATAATATACGATGATTTTCTTCTGAGCTTCAACGTTAAGCCCCTTATTTTTTAATTCGAGATACAATGAATTTTGATAAACTCTTTCTAAAAAACCATATCCCAATTCATTATAAACT
>NZ_CADCST010000075.1 GCF_902804485.1 Flavobacterium collinsii
CTCAGTGCGATCAGTAACAGCTGTAACCGTTAGCGACCCTGGTACACCAACCTTGGTAACAGCGGGCACACAAAACTTCTGTTTGGTAAATGCACCAACTTTTGCAAGTGTTCAATTTAACGAAGCCAATATCGTTTGGTATACTGCTTTAACCGGTGGAACAGTGATTCCATCTACTACAGCTTTAACCAGCGGTACTTATTATGCAGTAATCAAAGATCCAACTACGACTTGTGAAAGCGCAGTAAGATTGGCGGTAACCATTAGTGTAACCGATCCGGGTACACCAACTTTGGTAACAGCGGGCACACAAAACTTCTGTTTGGTAAATGCACCAACATTTGCAAGTGTTCAATTTAACGAA
>NZ_CADCST010000076.1 GCF_902804485.1 Flavobacterium collinsii
AGATTGGGCGAAGATCTCTGTTAATCCTACAACGGCTCTAAACGTTGCATTATCACCAAGTCATCTGGCTTATGTAATTTATACCTCAGGTAGTACAGGTAAGCCAAAAGGAGTAATGATTGAGCATAGTAGTTTAGTGAATTATCTATTATATAGTATTGAATATTATGCAGTTGATGATAACTGTTTTAGTTTTCCGTTGTTCAGTTCATTATCATTTGATTTAACACAAACAAGTATCTATTTAACACTTTTGACAGGTGGTCAATTACATATTTATCAGGATAATAATGTTGAGGATGTATTAAATAATATAGTAGTAAATGACTCTATCACTTCAATTAAATTAACTCCGGCACATTTGTCATTTTTTAAGGGATTGGATGGTTCTAATTTGAAAAGGTTTATTATAGGAGGGGAGCAATTGACCCATTCCGATTTAAATAATTTAGATAAATTAAATCCTTTAGTGAAATTATTTAATGAGTATGGTCCAACTGAATCAACAATAGGTTGTAGTGTACTGGAAATCACAAATTATAGATTAATAAAAAATATAAATATAGGATCTCCTATATCCAATACAAGCATCTACATTATAAATGAAGAATTACAACTATTACCAATGGGTATAGTTGGCGAGCTATGTGTAAGTGGAGCAGGGGTTGCCCGTGGTTATTTGAATCAGGAAGAATTAACCCGAGAGAAGTTTATAGAGAATCCATTTAAAGAGGGCGATAGAATTTATAAGACTGGAGATTTAGCACGTTGGCTCCCTGATGGTAATCTGGAGTTTATTGGCAGAAAGGATAATCAGGTTAAAATTCGTGGTTATCGAATAGAGCTTGGTGAAATCGAGAATGTATTGTCATCGGTACGTGGAATCAGCCAGTGCTGTGTATTGGCCAAAGAGGATTCAAATGATAACAAACGTTTGGTTGGTTATGTTGTCGTTGAAGGTAAGCTGGACAGGGCTGCTTTACAGGAACAGTTGAAATTAAGTCTACCGGAGTATATGATTCCTATGATCTGGGTTGAGTTGGAAGAGATGCCACTGACCTCAAACGGAAAGCTGGATAGGAAAGCCTTGCCGGATCCTGATAGTTCAGATTTGTCTACGAAAGAATATGTTGCTCCACGGACAGAGACAGAACAACAATTGGTTCAAATTTGGGAGAATTTGTTGGGAGTAGAAAAAGTAGGAGTTCATGATAACTTTTTTGAGTTGGGGGGGCATAGT